>NZ_CP129137.1:7597500-7897500 GCF_030406905.1 Streptomyces sp. HUAS CB01 | reverse complement strand
CGACGCGACGCCGGCATCGGTTGCCTCCACGCCGGAGGTCGCCAGGCTCATGGCGGGCGCGATGACCGTGCCCAGCCCGATGCCGACGAGCACCAGCTGGGGCAGTACCTGCATCACGTATCCGCTGTTCAATTCCAGCTCGGTCATCCAGATGAGCCCGGCGGCCGCGATGGCCATGCCCAGCGGGACCACCGGCTTCGGCCCCATACGCGCCACGAGGACGTTGTTGGCCACGGCGGAGGCGGACGACGAGGCCACGATCATGGGCAGAAAGGCGAAGCCGGTGTTCAGAGCGCTGTAGCCGAGGCTCTGCTGCAGGTAGTAGGTCAGGAACAGGAACACGCCGAACATCCCCGCGCCGGTGACGAAGAGGGCGGCGAAGGAGGCGCCGCGGTTGCGGTCCAGCAGGACTCGCAGGGGCAGCAGCGGATACGCCGCCCTGTTCTGCCACGACACGAAGACGGCCACCAGTACGGCACCGGCCGCCAGCATGCCCCATGTCGCCGGCGAACCCCAGCCGTACGTTTCGGCGTTCGAGAATCCGTAGACCAGGCAGAACAGGCCGATGGAGGCCAGCAGGGTGCCGGGTACGTCGAGCTTGGAGGACGTGTCGCGCGGGGTGCGGTGCAGCAGGGCTGCCCCACCGACGAACGCCGCCACCGCAAAGATCACGTTGACGTACATGGTCCAGCGCCAGTCCAGGTACTGGGTCAGCACGCCGCCGAGAATCAGGCCGATGGCTCCGCCGGCACCGGCGACCGAGCCTGCGACGGTGAAGGCCCTGGCTCGTTCGCGCGGATCGGTGAAGGTGGTCATCAGGAGCGAGAGGGCGGACGGGGCCAGCAGGGCGGCGAACAGCCCCTGCACGGCACGCGCGATGACGAGCGCGGCGAATCCGTTCGCCGCGCCCGCAACCATGGAAGCGGCCGCGAAGCCGGCCAGACCTACCAAGAAGGTCACCTTCCGACCGGCCAGGTCCGCGATGCGGCCGCCGAGCAGCAGCAGGCTGCCGAAGGCCAGCGCGTAGGCGGTGACCACCCACTGCCGGTCGGCGTCGGCGAAGCCGAGGTCGTGCTGGGCGGACGGCAGGGCGATGTTCACGATGGTGCCGTCGAGGACACCCATCAGCATGGCCAGCGAAACGACCAGCAGAATCCACCAGCGCCGCTGGTGCGACAGCTCGGGCACATTCTCAGGTGCGGTCTCGGCGCCGCGAGCAGCGGCGGTGGCGTTCTGGGACATGCGGGCAGCCCTCCGGACAGCGCATGGGGGGTGGCGTAAGAGAGAAAGGAACCGATCGAGATCAGGTACGGCTCACCCGGCACGGGGCGCCACCTCGCGCTCACGGCAGTAGTACTCGGCGGCTGGCCGCCTCGGTGAACGGATGGGTGATGCGGCTCGACGAGGCCGGCGAACTCCCGGTTCGGGAGGGAGACCGGCAACAAGCCGACGAGATGGTCATTCCCCGGGTCAGCGTCATGCGGCTGCCCTGCAGAGGCTGAAGAACCACCCCGCCGGGCGGTGTTACCCGATGTGACGGGGGTGGCTCCCGCATATCGCAGCCTGGGATCGCCCGACTGCGTGCGCGGCTCAGGGGCCGGTGCCTGGGGCGCAGCGCCTCAGCAGGCGTGGTTCAAAGGCCGGCGTCCCGCCCGTCACGATCGCCGGTGAGCCGGCTTTCCAGACCCGTGATCAGCGTGTCCAGCACGAGGCGGAACATGTGGTCCTGGTCAGGGCCTTCAGGAGCTGTGTCCGCAGAGTCAGGGTCTGCATCCCCGTCACCGTCTTCACCATCGTCAAAGCCTGGGGGCTTGAGGGTCGACCACTGGTGGAGCGAGCCGTTGATTTCGGCGGCGAGGACTCCGATGACGACGGCGACCATCAGCGCCGCGATCTCCGAGACCTCTGACTGCGGAACCCCGGCAGCCTCCACGATCGCGGTGAGCGCGGTCCAGAACGGGTCGTCGGGCTGGATGAAGTCCGGCTGGTGGCTGAACGAGTAGGCCATCAGTTCGGGGTGACGGTGCGCCAGGGTCCGGAAGTCCGTTGCGAGCAGGCGGATGCGCTCCTGCCAGGGAGCGTCCTCAAGCGTCACGGTGCGGAACTGGGCGCCGACCATTCTGGTCACGCCACGCAGCACCGCTTGCTTGTTCGGCACGTGGTGGTACAGCGACATCGGGTTCGCGTCGAGCTTGGTGGCGAGTTTGCGCATGGTGAGCGCCTCGACACCGTCCGCGTCGATCAGCCGCAGGGCGGCGGCGTAGATCCCGGCCTCGGTCAGAGGCACGTCCCTCTTCCTCGTTCCCCGCGGGGGATGCCTCACCTTACTTTCCATACCTCGTACGGTATCAGTTTCGTACGTCGTATGAAAATGGCCCAGATCACAGCGTCCACCAGGCGACCAGGCTTGCTTCACATTTCCATACGTCGTATGGTACCAATTCCATACGGCGTATGTTTCCGTACGGCGCCACGGCATCGACCTGAGCAGCGCGCCCTTGCCCATTCCCCTCCACGCAGAGGAGCAAGCCATGACCACGCACTCCGCGAACGACCTTCGCCCCATCCGGTCCCCGCGCGGGATCCCCCTCCTGGGCAACACGCCGCAGATCCCCGGCACCAACCCGGTGGAGTACTTCGCCGAGCTGTCCAAGCAGTTCCCCGAGGGCATCTACGGCTTGGACATCGCCGGTATCGAGCAGATCTTCGTCTACGACCCGGACCTGGTGGCCGAGGTCTCCGACGAGACGCGGTTCTTCAAGCAGATCGAGAAGACGCCGCTGCAGCATGTCCGGGACTTCGCGGGTTCGGGCCTGTTCACGGCCCACCAGCACGAAGAGGAATGGGGCATGGCGCACCGGATCCTCCTGCCGGCCTTCAGCCAGCGCGCCATGAGGAATTACTTCGGGCAGATGCTGGAGATCGCCCAGAACCTGGCGGGCAAGTGGGAGCGCCGGGAGGGCCAGTCGGTCAACATCACCGACGACTACACCCGGCTCACCCTGGACACCATCGCCCTGTCCGGGTTCGGCTACCGGTTCGACTCCTTCGAGAAGGAGGAGCTGCACCCCTTCCTCAACGCGCTGCTGGAGGCGCTGATCGAGTCGCTGCGGCGCTCGCAGGAACTCCCGATGATGACCAAGCTCCGCAAGGCCGATGCCAAGAGGTACGGCGCGAACATCCAGATGATGCAGGAGCTGGTCGAAAATGTGATCAAGGAGCGCCGCGAGGGGCAGTCCAGCGGTGAGGATGACCTGCTGGGTCTGATGCTGGAGGCCACCGACCCGGAGACCGGCAAGAAGCTGGACATCGACAACGTCCGCGACCAGGTGCTGACGTTCCTGATCGCCGGTCACGAGACCACCAGTGGTCTGCTGTCGTTCGCCACGTACTCGCTGATGCGCAACCCGTCCGTGCTGGCCCAGGCGTATGCCGAGGTGGACCGCCTGCTGCCGGGCGACACCGTGCCGGACTACGACACGATCATGCAGATGGACGTCATCCCGCGGATCCTGGACGAGACGCTGCGCCTGTGGGCTCCCATCCCGTCGTTCGGCAAGACGGCGCGGGAGGACACCGTCATCGGCGGCCGCTACGAGCTGAAGAAGGACACGAAGGTCCTCATCCTCGAGGGCCCGCTGCACACCCACCCCAAGGCGTGGGAGCGGCCGGAGGAGTTCGACATCGACCGGTGGCTGCCGGAGAACCGGGTCAATCAGCACCCGCACGCCTACAAGCCGTTCGGCAACGGCCTACGTGCCTGCATCGGCCGCCAGTTCGCGCTCGTCGAGGCCCGCCTGGCCCTTGCGCTGGTGCTGCAGAAGTTCAAGTTCGCCGACACCAGCGACTACAAGATGGACCCCCGGGAGGCGCTGACGCGCAAGCCCGGCAACTTCGAGCTGGTCGTCCGCCGCCGTCAGGAGCACGAGCGGACCGTCTTCGGCGCCGAGGCCCTGCAGACCGACGACACGCAGGCGCAGGCAGCGGTGAGCGGCGTCGGGGTCAACATGACCGTCGCCTACGGCTCCAGCCTCGGCTCCAGCGAGGACCTGGCGCGCACCATCGCCGACCGCAGTGAGCGCTCCGGCTTCGGCACCACGCTGGTGAGCCTGGACGAGCTGGGCGAGAACCTGCCCAGCGAGGGCCTGCTCGTGGTCGTCGCCTCCAGCTACAACGGCAAGGCCCCCGACAACGCCCAGCACTTCGACGACCTGCTGGCCGCCGGACTGCCCGAGGGCTCCCTGTCCAATGTGCGGTTCGCACTGCTGGGCGCGGGCAACACCCAATGGGTGGCCACCTACCAGGCCTTCCCCAAGCGGATCGAGGAAGGTCTGCTGGCCGCCGGCGCCACCCCCGTCGTCGAGCGCGGCATCGCGGACGCCGCCGGTGACTTCGACGGCATGGCCACGCGGTGGATGGACAACCTGTGGGCCACTCTGGCCGAGGAATACGCCGCCGACACCTCCCAGGCGAGCGGCCCCCGCTACCAGGTCCAGTTGCTCACCGAGTCCGACGTGCGCCCCGCGATCGTCTCCGAGCAGGCGTACCCGCTCACCGTGGTGGCCAACGAGGAGCTCGTGGCCGACGCGACCGGCCTGTGGGACTTCGCCATCGAGCCGCCGCGCCCGTCGGCGAAGTCCATCACCGTCGAGCTGCCCGAGGGCGTCACCTACGACACCGGCAACCACCTGGCCGTCTTCGCCAAGAACGAACTCGCCCTGGTCGAGCGCGCCCTGAAGCGGCTCGGCGTCGACTACGACCAGGTGCTGCGGCTCGAGCAGCCGGCCGGTGGCCGCACCCACCTGCCGGTCGGCACCCCGGTCACCGCCGGCCTGCTGCTCACCGAGTTCCTGGAACTGCAGGACGTGGCCACCCGGTCCCAGATCCAGACCCTCGCCGAGAACACGGCGTGCCCATGGACCCGGCCGCAGCTCCAGGCGTACACCGCCGAGACGGAGGAGGCCGAGGAGCGCTACCAGAAGGAGATCCTCGGCAAGCGTGTCTCCGTCCTGGGCCTGCTCGAGCGCTTCCCGGCCGTCGAACTGCCGCTGGCGGTCTTCCTGGAGATGATGGGCCCCATCCGTCCCCGCTTCTACTCCATCTCCTCCGCCCCGTCGGCCAACCCGCACCACGTGCGCCTGACCGTCGGCCTGCTGGAGGGCCCGGCCCTGTCCGGCGACGGCCAGTACCGCGGCACCTGCTCCTCCTACATCGCGAGCCTGGAGCCCGGAGACGTCGTCTACGGCTACGTCCGCGTGCCCTCCCCGACGTTCGCCCCGCCCGCCGACCCCGCCACGCCGCTGATCCTCATCGGCCCCGGCACCGGCATCGCGCCGCTGCGCGGTTTCCTGGAGGAGCGGGCGACACAGCACGCGAACGGCACCCAGGTGGGCCTGTCCCAGGTGTTCGTCGGCTGCCGCCACCCGGAGCACGACTACTTCTACCGCCAGGAGATGCAGGACTGGCAGCAGGCCGGCATCGCCCAGGTGCACACCGCCTACTCGGCGGTGACCGGCCACCCCGCCCGGTTCGTGCAGAACGCCATCGCGAACGCCGCAGACACCGTGTGGCAGGCGATCCAGGACGGCGCGTACATCTACGTCTGCGGTGACGGCCGCCGCATGGCCCCCGCCGTCCGCGAGGCCCTCGCCGCCATCCACCGCCAGAACACCGGCAGCGACGACGAGACCGCCCAGCAGTGGCTCGCCCAGCTCGAAGCGGACGAGCGCTACCAGCAGGACGTCTTCGCCTGACCCTCGCACGCCGTCAAGGCGCGCCGACCCCAGCCGCCGGGAGGCGTGCGGACGTCCTGCCTCCCCCGCACGCCACCCGGCCCCACCAGCCACTCAGACACCCCATGGCACCCATGGCCCGGACCACCGGGCCGTGCCGCTCACAGAAAGCAGATCACCATGGACACCATGCTCGCCGGACGCTTCCACCTGGACAGCAAGAAGTTCGCCGTGGAAGAGGTCCCGATCCCCGTGCCGGGCCCGGGCGAGGTCCTCATCGAGGTCAAGGCCGCCGGCGTCTGCCTCTCCGACGTCCACCTGCTCGACGGCTCCCTCGTCCCGCTGTTCGCCACCTCCGACACGGTCACCGTCGGCCACGAGGTCTCCGGTGTGATCCACACGCTCGGCCCCGACCTCAAGCGCGGCCTGGCCGTCGGCGCCCGCGTCACCCTGGAGGCCGGCAAGACCTGCGGTAAGTGCGCCGGATGCGTGCGCCACCGCCCCTGCACCCAGATGCTCACCGCCGGCATCGACTACGACGGCGGCTGGGCCGAGTATGTGATCGCCCGCGAGGACACCCTCATCCCCATTCCCGACAGTCTCCCCTTCGACCAGGCCGCGATCATCCCCGACGCGGTCTCCACCCCCTACGCCGCCGTCGTCGCCACCGCGGGCGTCCGTGCCGCCCAGTCCGTCGGTGTCTGGGGCGTGGGCGGAGTCGGTGCGCACAACGTACGCCTCGCCCGCCTGGTCGGCGCCGCCCCGATCATCGCCGTCGACCCGCTGCCCAGCGCCCGCGAGCGCGCGCTGGCGTTCGGCGCGGATCTCGCCCTCGACCCGACGGCCGACGACTTCGCCGACCAGGTGTACGCGGCCACCGCTGGACGAGGCCTCGACTTCGCCTTCGACTGCGCAGGCGTCCCCGCCGTCCGCGACCAGGCCGCCTCCGTGCTCGGTCTGGGCGGCTCCCTGATCCTGGTCGGCATCACACCCCGGCCACTGACCATCACCGAGGGCCTGACCTTCAACTACCTGCAGAAGCAGGTGCGCGGCCACTACGGCGGCTTCCCCGAGTCCGTCTCCGAGCTGGTGCAGCTGACCGCAGCCGGCCGCCTCGACCTCGCCCCCTCCATCACCGACCACATCCCGCTCGCCGAGGCGGCCGACGCGGTCGACCGGCTGGAGAACAAGATCGGCGACCCGATCCGCCTCATCCTCGTCCCCTGACGCCCGTCAGCAGGACGACAAGCCACCCTGGGCAGGGGTGAGTGGGCGCCGGTGTTTGAGGGAGCGCCGGCGCCCACGGCTTTCCGAGGAGGCGTGGGCGCGGCAAGTGGAGGACGGCGGTCAGCCCACTGCACGGGCCAGGTCGAAGGCGGCACTGATGAGGGCGGGATGAGTGAATGCCTGGCGAAAGGTGCCCGGTTGCTCGCCGGAGCGGCTGATCGCCTCGGCGTACAGGCCGAGATGGTTGGCGCCACTGAGGCGGTGAGGTCGATTGCGTCAGCCGAGCCCGCGGCCGTTCCGCTCCGTCACGGCTCCTCGCGGGTTCGTGCGACGTGGCTCTCCAGGCCGACGATCGTGGCGTCGAGCGCACAGTTGAACATCGCGTCGATCACGTTCTTCGCGGGAGCGGGGGCGTGTTCCCCGTCGGCGCCGACCGGCGCCGGCGGCAGGGTGGTCCACCGCTGCAGCGCTCCGGTGAGTTCGCTCAGCAGCAGCCCCGTGAAAACCGCGCACAGGGAGGCGGCGACGCGCGGGATCTCCGAGGCCGGCAGTTTCGCGGCGGCCAGGATGTCGATGAGCCCCTGCCAAAAGGGGTCCTCCGGCTGGACGTAGTCGGCTCGCGCGAAGGAGTACGCCATCAGTTTCGGATGGCGGTGCGACAGTTCACGGAAGTCAAGAGCCAGCCGGCGAAGACGGTCCTGCCAGGGGATGTCCTCCCGCTCCCCCGCACGGAACCGCGAGCCGACGCTCTCGGCCACGCCACGCAGCACTGCGTCCTTGTTCGGCACGTGGTGGTACAGCGACATCGGATTCGCATCCAGCGCGGTCGCGAGCTTACGCATGGTGAGCGCCTCGACCCCATCGGCGTCGATGAGCTGCAGCGCCATGGCGTGGATGCCGTCCTTGGTGAGGGGGACGGCCCTCTTCCTGGTCCCCCGGGGAGCCTTCCTCGACTTTTCCATACGTTGTATGGTACCAGTGAGCCGCCGCAGGCGGCTTCTCACATCCGGCGGCACCCTCGGCCAGGGCATCAGGTGGGGTTCGGCAGGGGGCGCCGGGTGACCTCACGGGCGTCGTCCGGGGGGACGCCGAGCATGCGAAGGACCATTTCGGCCAGGTCGGAGGCGGTCTCGTCGCCGTCGAGGTCGGGGCGGGCCAGCCTCAGCGCCACGAGGGACAGCAGGGTCCCGCCCATGGCGGACAGCGCCGTGGTCGCATCGGTGCAGGCGAAGCGGCCCGAGGCGATGCCGCGCTCCAGGTCACGCAGGGCTCTCGGGGCGAGTCCGCGTTCTGAGTGAATCTGGGCCAGACCGCGATCACGCAGGATCCGCATGAGCTCCGGGTGCGAGTCGGCCATCCGGGCCGTGAGCCGGAAGCCCGCCGCGACAAGCTCGGCCGGGTCCTCGATCCCCTCCACGCGCTCGTCGATGACCTGGCCGAACTCCTCCAGGGCGTCCGTCACGGCGGCGTCGAACAGCTCCGTCTTCGACTCGAAGTGGTTGTAGAAGGAGCCGAAACCGACGTCCGCGCGCTCGGCGATGGCCTGGATGCTGGCGCTGGTGTCCCCGGTCTCCGCGAGGATCTGCCGAGCCGCACGGACGAGTGCCTGACGAGTCTCGGCGCGGCGCCGCTCGAAGCGGTTCTTGGGCGGGGCTGACGTCGGCATGCGGCGAGTGTAACAACGCCACGATGAGCCCCGCATCACTGATGAAGCCATCAATTCTTTGGCCTCACCCTATTGACGATGAGTATCAGCAAAGTTGATGATTTTCTCATTACGGCAATGTTGCTTGGAGGGAACCATGTCCCACACCCCCGTTGACAGCGCCGCTCCCGAGACGCCCCACCAAGACCTCCACAGTGAGCAGGGCGCCCTGCGCGGCGAGCACCCCGGACGTTCCCGCAGTCCGGTGATCAAGGTGGCCGATCTGGCCTGGCTGGAGTTCGAGAAGCCCGACCTGGACCGGGCCGAGGTCTTCGCGCGTGACTTCGGCTTCGCGATCGCCGCCCGCACCGAGTCGGAGCTGTGGCTGCGCGGCACCTTCGCCGGCTCGCCGTGCATGGTGATCCGCAAGGGGCGTGCGTCCCGGTTCATCGGGCCTGCGTTCCGCGCGGCCGAACGGGCCGATCTGGACCGTCTGGCCCGCTCCACCGGCAGTAGCGTCCGGGACATCGGCGTACCGGGCGGTGGGCAGTCGGTCGCCCTGCTCGATCCCTCGGGCCTGCCGGTCCGGGTCGTGCACTGCGCCGAGCAACTGCCCGCGCTGCCCGAGCAGCAGCCGCTGATCTTCAACTTCGGTAGCGATCACCGTCGTACGAACGCCACCCAGCGTCCGCCCCGTGAACCGTCCCGCATCCAGCGGCTGGGCCATGTGGTGCTGGAGACACCGTTGTTCGCCCGCACCTTGGACTGGTACCTGGACACCCTCGGGATGATCGTGTCCGACTTCCTGTTCCTGGACGGTCAGCGCGGGCGCGGGCCGACGATGGCGTTCATCCGGTGCGACCAGGGCAGCCTGGCCGTGGATCACCACACGCTGGCCCTGCACCTGGGACCCGGAACCGGCTATGTCCATTCCGCCTACCAGGTCACCGACCTCGACGCGATCGCCGCCGGTGGGGAGTACCTGGCCGAACGCGGCTACCGGCGCAGCTGGGGCATCGGCCGGCACATCCAGGGCAGCCAGCTCTTCGACTACTGGCGCGACCCCGACCGCTTCATGCTGGAGCACTTCGCCGACGGCGACCTCTTCTCCTGCGACCTGGAGCCCGGCTGGGCGCCGATGTCGGCGAGCGGTCTCGCCCAGTGGGGCCCGCCGGTCACCCGTGACTTCCTGGGCACGAACCCGTCCCCCGCCAAGCTGCGCGAGGTCATGACGGCCCTGCGCGGCGACAACGAACTCGACCCCGCACGCCTGCTGGGCCTGATGAAAGCGATGAGCTCATGAGCACCAACGTTCTGCGCACCACCGACGGCTGGTGGGCTGTCCGGGGCGAGCGCGCCGTCCGCG
Organism: Streptomyces sp. HUAS CB01; assembly: GCF_030406905.1. NCBI lineage: Bacteria > Bacillati > Actinomycetota > Actinomycetes > Kitasatosporales > Streptomycetaceae > Streptomyces > Streptomyces chengbuensis. The sequence continues at coordinate 7,887,530 of NZ_CP129137.1, read as the reverse complement.
TCGAGACCAAGGCGGTCACCACCGCCGAACTGCTCGCCGACCGGGACGCGGTCCGCGAGGCCGCCGCCTCCGCCGAGAGCGGCACGCCCGTCGCCGACCTGGTGGCGCTGCCTCCGGTCACCACCCCTTGCAGGGTGGTCGCCCAGATGGTCAACTACCGCAGCCACGCCAAGGATTCGGGCTTCACCGGCGACATCCCGCCCACCTTCTTCCGCAAGGCGTCCGGCTCGGTCAGCGGCCCGCACGACACGATCGTCCGGCCCCCGCACGTGAAGTTCCTCGACTACGAGGTCGAACTCGGCCTCGTCATGGGCGCGACACTGCCGGTGGGCACGGTTGTGGAGGAGCGGGACCTGCCCCGTTACGTTGCCGGGCTCGTCCTCACCAACGACGTCAGCGCCCGCGACGTCCAGCTGACCAAGACCCAGTTCTACGAGAGCAAGTCCTACCCGACCTTCACACCGACCGGTCCGTATCTGGCTCTGCTGGAGCCCGAGGACTTCGCTCATCTGCTGAACCTGCGACTGCGGCTGTCGGTCAACGGCGTGCCGCGCCAGGACCGCACGCTCGCCGACATGATCGTACGACCGGCCCAGGCGCTCACCCTGCTCGCCCGCTTCCAGACCCTCGACCCGGGCGACCTGCTGCTGACCGGCACTCCCGGCGGCACCGCCCTGAAGGCCCCGCCCAAGCCGATCGCGAAGATCAGCGCGTTGCTGCCGCCCGCGCTGAAGTGGAAGGCGTTCTTCAACGGCCAGGCCAAGAACCCCCTTTACCTGCGCGACGGTGACCTCATCACCGCCACGATCGCCACCCCCGACGGGCAGATCGACCTCGGCGAGCAGCGGACCCCCGTTACGGACACACCATGAAGGCCGCATCCCGGACACCGGTGGTGATCATCGGTGCGGGACCCGTGGGAGTCACGGCCGCGCTCCTGCTCGCCCGGTACGGAGTGCGCAGCCTGCTCCTCGAACGCCACCCCGATGTCTACCCCTTGCCACGGGCCGTCGTCGTGGACGACGAGGTCCGCCGGATCCTGCAGAGCGTCGGCGTCCATGAGGAGTTCGCCGCCCTCGCCCGCCCGGCGCCCGGCCTACGGCTGCTGGACGCCCGCCGCCGCGTGATCAGCGAGTTCCCGCGGTCCCTGCACGGACTCCACGGCTTCCCGCAGCTGAGCATGTTCAACCAGCCAGAGCTGGAACGCCTACTGCGGGGCGCCCTGGCGCGCCGCCCGGAGTGCGAGCTGTGGAGCGGGGTGGAGGTCGTGTCCGTCACCGAGTCCGACACGCCGAACACCGACGCACCCCACGATCCGACGGGTCCGATCCGGGTCACCTTCCGGCGCGACGGCAGCGATGAGGAGGAGCACCTGTGGGCCGATGCCGTCCTCGGTTGCGACGGGGCGGGCAGCCTCACCCGTGACGCCGTCGGCGCCGCGTGGGAGGACCTGCACTTCCAGGAGAGCTGGCGGGTCATCGACGTGCGCACCAGCCGCCCGGTGCGGACCTGGGAGGGCGCCGAGCAGATCTGCTGTCCCCACCGGCCGGCCACCTTCATGCGCATCAGCGAGGACCGCTACCGCTGGGAGTTCCGGCTGGCCGACGACCAGGACCTGGAGGGCCCGGACGGATGGGAGCGCCTGCGCGAGCTGGTCGCCCCCTGGGTGGACCTGCCGGCCTCACGAAGCGACGACTTCGAGGTGATCCGGCAGGCGCAGTACACCTTCCAGGCGCGTCTCGCCGACCGGTGGCGCCGGGGGCGTGTCTTCCTGCTGGGCGACGCCGCCCACCTGACCCCGCCCTTCGTCGGGCAGGGCCTGTGCGCCGGCCTGCGCGACGCCCGCAATCTCACCTGGAAACTCGCTCGCGTCCTCCGGCAGGGCGCGGACGAGGGGCTGCTTGACACCTACGAGCGTGAGCGCAAGCCACACGCCCGCCATGTGATCCGCGTCGCGGTCGCCGTTGGCTGGGCCATGACCGGCGGACAGGACCGCGTTGCTGCGGTTCGCCGGGCCGTAGTGGGCGCGGTCTGCCGACTTCCCGGCGTGACCGCGGCGGTGAGCCGTGACCTCAGCCCCGCCCTGACCGCCGGACCGCTGGTTCGGCGCCGCCCCAGGCTCACCGGCCGCGGGCTGGCCGGCACCTTCTCCCCGCAGCCCTGGATACGGCACGACGGCGGGCGAGTGCGCCTCGACGACCTCCTCGGGGACTCCTTCGCCATCCTGACCGCCGTGCCCCCCTCTGCGCAGATGACGGCCGTGGCCACGGCGCTCGGCGCACACACCGTCCGCGTCGACGACCTGGGAGACGACGGCGCCCTGGCCGCCTGGCTGGCACGCGGCCGGGCCGACGCCGTCCTGCTGCGCCCCGACCGCGTCGTGATGGACACCGTCCCGGCCGGCACCGGCGACTTCACGGACACCGCCGCCTGGGCTCCCCTGCTGCACACGGCCCGCCGTCCCGCCGATGTCCGGCACGTCCCCTGACGAGGAGCACCACACCATGAGCACCCCGCACCCCACGCCGTATCCGGAACCCTTCTTCACTCCCGACCCGGAGACGGCCGCCCGCAGCCGCATCGCGGACTTCGCCCGATGGGCGGCCCGGCACCAGGGCGCCGAAGGAATCCAGGACCCCACCGACTACGAGGCCCTGTACCGCTGGTCCATCACCGACCTGGAAGGGTTCTGGGCCGCGGTGTGGGAGTACTTCGCCGTCGATGCGACGACTCCGTACGAGCGGGTACTGGCAGAGGAGGCCATGCCCGGCGCCCGCTGGTTTCCCGGCGCCACCCTCAACTACGCCCACCACGCGCTGCGCAACCTGCAGCCGGACGCTCCCGCGATCACCGCCCTGGACGAGACCGGATCCGGCTACGAGATCACGGGCCAAGGACTGCGCGCCCAGGTCGCCTCCGTTGCGGCCACCCTGCGCGACCTGGGCGTGGGACAGGGCGACCGGGTGGTGGGCTACCTGCCCAACACGCCCCACGCCGTCATCGCCTTCCTCGCCACCGCCAGCCTGGGCGCGGTGTGGTCGGTGTGCGGCCAGGACTACGCACCCAAGGCCGCCGCCGACCGCTTCGCCCAGCTCGAACCCACGGTGCTCATCACCGCGGACGGCTACCTCTTCAACGGCACCACACACGACCGCCGCGCCGCCTCGCGCGACCTCGCCGCCGCCCTGCCGACACTCAAGGCCACGGTGCTCGTGGACCACGTGGGCCTTGCCCGGCCCGAGGGCGGGCACCCGGGGCTGACGGTGCCCTGGGAAGACGCCGCCACCCGCACCGAGCACCTCACCCTCGCCCCGGTGCCGTTCGACCACCCGCTGTGGGTCGTCTTCTCCTCCGGCACCACCGGCCTGCCCAAGGGCATCGTCCACGGGCACGGCGGCGTCCTGCTCGAACACCTCAAGACACTCGGCCTGCACACTGATCTGGGCACCGGGGACCGCCTGCTGTGGTACACCACCACCCACTGGATGATGTGGAACCTGGTCGTCTCGACCCTGCTGACCGGCGCCACCACCTGCACCTACGACGGCAGCCCCGCGCCCCTCGCGCGACCGGGCATCCTGTGGGAGCTGGCGGCCCGCCACAAGGTCACCGTCTTCGGCACCAGTCCGCAGTACCTGCTGGCCATGAGCAAGCTGGGCATCGAACCCTCCGTGCACGACCTGTCGGCCATCCGCGTCATCGGCTCCACCGGCTCCGCGCTGCCCGCTTCCGCCTATCCCTGGGTCCGCGACCACGTGGGCGCCGGCGTCCAGCTGGCCTCCACCAGCGGCGGCACGGACGTCGTCTCCGGCTTCGCCGGCAGCGCCCCGACGACCCTCGTCTGGGCGGGCGAGCTGTCCGCCCCTGGCCTGGGCGTGGCGCTAGCCGCGTACGACGCGGCGGGCACCCCGGTCCTCGACCAGGTCGGCGAGCTGGTCGTCACCCGGCCGATGCCGTCCATGCCGCTGTACTTCTGGAACGACCCCGACGGCAGCCGCTACCGTGCCGCCTACTTCGACGCCTACCCCGGTGTGTGGCGGCACGGCGACTGGATCACCCACACCTCCCACGGCTCGGTGATCGTCCACGGCCGATCCGACGCCACCCTCAACCGCAACGGCGTACGCCTGGGCAGTGCAGACATCCACGACATCGTCGAACGCCTCCCCGAGATCACCGAGGCCCTCGTCATCGGCGCGGAGGAACCCGACGGCGGCTACTGGATGCCGCTCTTCGTCGTCCTCGCCGACGGGGTCGGCCTGGACGACTCCCTGCGCGAGAAGATCCGCGACGCGATCCGCACCGGCGCCTCCCCCCGCCATGTCCCCGACGAGATCCTGGGCGTACCGGCCCTCCCGCACACGAAGACCGGGAAGAAGCTCGAGGTTCCCGTCAAGCGCCTGCTCCAGGGCGCCCCCGCCGAGCAGGTCCTGAACCCCTCGGCGGTCGACAACCCCGAACTGATCTCCTACTTCGCCCGCCTGGGCACCGAGCGGAGCAGGCGATCGACCCGGCCCACATGACGTCGACGGGCCGCAAGGCCACGTGACATCGCCGGATCCCTGTGCCGCCGGCTCCGCAGACCCCCGTCCCCACGGGGCGGTGCCGGGGCGGTCAACCCGCCCCGGCACCGCATCATCCACACAACGGAAGCAAGAGAGAAACCATGAGCACGACCGACCGCGAACCGCAGGCCCTCGACGCCCTCGACGACGTCGGGCGAAAGGTGCTGTTCACCGAGGCCCGCACCGCGAACACCTTTGCCGAGGTGGCCGTCGCCGACGACGAACTCGCCATGATCTGGGAACTCGCCCGCTGGTCACCGAGCGCCGCCAACGGCCAGCCTCTGCGCGTGCTCTTCGTGCGCACCCGCGAGGGCAAGGAGCGGCTGGTCCGGCATCTCGACGAGGGCAACAGGGCCAAGACGCTTCAAGCGCCGGCCGTGGCGATCCTGGCGTACGACGTCGACTTCCACGAGCAGATGCCGACCGTCTTCCCGGCCCGCGGCGACATGCTGCGAGCGGCGTTCGCCGGCCAGATCGAGAAGCGCGAGAGCATCGCGGCGTACAACTCGGCACTGCAGACCGGGGTCTTCCTGCTCGCGGTGCGCGCAGCGGGGCTGGCGGCCGGTCCCATGGCGGGCTTCGACAAGGCCGGCGTGGACGAGGAGTTCTTCGCCGATACCAGCTGGCGTTCGCATCTGGTGGTCAACATCGGCCACCCCGGTGACGACCCGTGGTTCCCGCGGTTGCCCCGCGTGCCCGTCGAGGACGCCGTCGCCTATGCGTGACGGCGCTGCCGCCTCCTGGTCGCGCGGGATGGGACGTCCGAGCCCCCGAGCGCGTTCGGCGTAGAGGTGAGAGGTGCCCTGCAGTGGGCGTCGGTGCTCTCCTGAGCACCGGCGCCCCCTATTTTTTCGCCCCTGCCCGAGGTGGCGGTGATGGACCTTCCGGAAGCGACCGTCCTCGTAGCGGCCGTATCCGGCATCTCCCGGTGGCGGTACGACGTCGTCTGACGGCCCGGCACCGGCGACATCATCCGGATCCGGATCCGGGCCCCCGTCCGTCATATCGGTCGGTACCAGCACTCACGCATCGGGTCGGGTCGTCGGCGCCCTCGACCCGGTGGGCCTGGGGGCCGACTGACGTCGGTTCCTCGATCAACTGCCGCAGGCGGAGCACCAGAGTGTGAACGGTGGCGCTGCCGGCCCCGCGCGCCTCGGCAAGCGGCCGCGAGGACGGAGGGACGGGCGGGAGGGGACCGAGTGGCGCGGAGCCCGTGCTCCCCCGGGCGCCGGCGCGAGTTGAGCAGTTCGTCGAGAAGGCTCGACAGCGTCGTGTGCCATGCCGGGTCTGGAGCGATCCAGGGGAGGGAACGCCTGCGGATCCGGTGGGCCTGGAACTTCGCACTCGCGCTTCCGTACATCGTATGGTTTACTCGAAGAGAAGTTTCCGTACGACGTACGGAACCTTGGGACCCTGATGTGACGGCAACCTCTCTTCGCGCTCGGCGACAGAGTGCAGAGCCGACTGAGTCCGCGAAGGGTGGCGAATGCCGTTGCATTCGCACAGCGCCCCACGAACGCACCAGTGACAGGAGCACCCGTCGCGACGGCGGATTGCTCCGAACCGAAGGAGAAGACCCTTGAGCAGCTTCACGAAGCGTGTGTGTGTCGCCCTTGCCTCCATGGCCGTGGCAGGCGGAGCCGTTGTCGGTGCCGGAGGTACCGCGGCGGCTGCGACGCCGACGTCCGGGCACGCCCCGCGGCCGACCGTCAGTGCCGAGGCCGACAACCACCGCTGGGGCGGCGGTCACGCCCACTGCTGGGATCGTGGTGGCGGCCACCGCGCGGACCACGACCACACGGGCTACGACCATGGCCACCGCTGGGACCGTGGTGACGGCCACCGCGCGGACCAGGACACCGGCTCCTCGTGGGGCGGCCATGGCGGGGACCGTGACGGCGGGGGCAACCACAACCACGACCGGCAGGGCAGTGGCCACTGACACGAACCTGCCTCTTGTCCGGCAACCGAGGTTGCCTGCATCCCTGTGATGCCCCCCGGCCGTCAGCGGTGGCTACGTCTGCTCCTGCCGACCGGCCGGACACCCTGGCGACGGCACGAGGTGCGGCTCCTGTGAGCGCTCTCGTGCCGTCCGCCACCGGTCCCGCCGCAGCCGTCCCCGCACGGATCGAGGCACCAGGAGCGAACCCATGAAGTCAATCGGAACCGTGATACGGGGTCTACCTGTACAGCTTGTCGTCTCGCAGGAGATGTCCCTGTCCATGTGCATGAGGCTGCGGTACGAGTCCAGTGATCCTTATGCCGTTCGTGTCGCGTTCACCGCGGACGATAGCGACGAGGCAGTGGAATGGATCATCGGACGCGATCTGCTGATCGACGGCCTGGAAGGCCCCGTCGGTGAGGGAGACGTTCGGATATGGCCGGCCGGCGAGCGCGACCGCGGTGCCGTGTACATCGTCCTCAAGCCGCCAGACGGTGCGGCGTTGCTCGAAGCCACGGCACAGGACATCAGGGGGTTCCTGCACGAGACGGAGGCACTCGTGCCCAGAGGATCCGAGTCCGACCACATCGACTCGGACGCGCTGCTGAGGCACCTCTTTGCCGAAGGCTCGCCGGGGCGGTAGGTGAGGATGACGGCGGCCCGGCTGCCCCTCGTCGGAGGCTGGTTCGCTCCGGGGCCCGGCGCAACTGAGTCCTGTTAGCGTGCCCACCCCGAGGCTGGCACACTGAATTTGTGCTTCCGCTGATGGCCGCCGCTGATCAGATCGCGTCCTCGTCGCTTTCTGCCGCCAGCGTTGTATCGGTCAGTGCATTGGTCTTCACCGTCGCCTCATTCTGGTGGCTCAACGCCAGACAGGGGCGCCTGGAGACGTGGGAGCCTCATTCCTTTGCCGCGATCTGCCACGGTTCCATGGTTCGCCTGCGGCTTCCGCTCGTCCTTCACAACACCGGCGCCAAGCCGATCGTCGTGCAGGATCTCATGCTGAGCTTCCCCGACGAGCCCGCCTCGCATCTGCCACTCCTGTGGACGTCCTCACCATCCCGTCTCCAACCCGGGCCGGACGAGGAACCGAAGTTGCCGGCCGGATTCGTTGTGGGGGGCAGAGAAGCGAAACAACTCTTCATCGAGTTCGAGGCGCCGTTTACCGGGCTGGTTCCGGAGGCCCGTGACTACAAGGTCCGAATCCAGGCGAGGGTCGGTCACCGAAAGGGCTGGCGCTCGCTTCTGACGTTCACCTTGAGGACTACCAACATCATCTTTCCCGACCGGTACACCGTCTACAACAACGCTCCTCTCGAATTGACGAAGGAAGACCGGAAAAAGGCAGACGCTGCGCTCCTGGATCTGTTGGAGGGGCAGGAGAAGGGTCCTTCCGCGCAGGGGGAGGTCAAGCGGCGAGACTCGCCGAGCGACGAGGGCAAGACCGATCCGGACCCGTAGGTCGGGAGGATGTTCCTGTCACCGAACGGCGGGAGCGACGCCTGACCAGCGCATTTCGTCGGTTCTCCGCGGCTTGCGACGGCATGGGACGGCCTGGCGGCGCCTGCTGCGCCGACCGGCCGTGCGATCGGCCGGACCGTTGAGCAAGCCAGAGACATTCCGGGCAGGACCAGACCCTCAGCGGCCGCCCCGAAGTCCCCTGATCCCGGCCCATGATGGCGCCCTCCCGCGTCCAGGGCGCGGATCTTGTCCTCCGGACCACTGCGCGCGGGGAGCACCACGATCGGCGCCCGGCTCCATCCCCCTGAGCGCCTTGATGCCATCGACGCCGTCCATGCCGGGCAGACCCGGATCGAGCACCCCGGTCATCGGCGTGGTGCCTTCCTCTCGTGACGGATGCGGCCGAACGGGAGCCGGCGGGCCCTGGACCTCCCTCGGCCCGCCGGCTCCCGTCCGTCTGCCTCACGGCTCAGCCCTTGGTCAGTTCCTTGAGTGCCAGGTTGAGCATGAGCACGTTGACGTGCGGCTCGCCGAGGAAGCCGGCCGTCCGGCCCTCGGTGTGGTCCTCGACCAGCTTCTCGACCTGCTCGTCGTCAAGGCCGTTGGCCTTGGCCACACGCTTGACCTGGATCTGCGCGTACTCCGGGGAGATGTGCGGGTCGATCGCGGAGGAGGAGCCGGTGACCGCGTCCTTGGGGACCTCGGACTCGGGCACCCCGTTGAAGGCGGCGACTGCCCTCTTGGTGTCCGCGACCGTCTTCGTCAGGGTCGGATCACTGGCGCCGAGCTGGCTGGAGCCGGTGGCCAGCGGGTCGTAGCCGCTGTTGGAGGGACGCGGCTGGAACCACTTGGGGTCCGGCCGGGCGACCTCGTTCTCGTCGTCCGGGTTCTTCTTCGGCAGGTTCCAGTTCTGCCCGATGAGCTCGGAGCCGACCCCCTTGCCGTCGACCTTGACGATCGAGCCGTTGGCCTTGTCGGGGAAGACGGCCTGCGCGACGCCCGTGACCACGAGCGGGTACACGATTCCGGTGACGACGGTGAGGACGAGCAGCATGCGCAGCCCTGCCCACACCAGGCGGGCGGTGTTGGATACGGAGTTGTTCATGGTGGGCGTCACCCGATGCCAGGGATGAGGGAGATGAGCAGGTCGATGATCTTGATGCCGATGAACGGGGCGACCAGGCCGCCGAGTCCGTAGATCCCGAGGTTGCGGCGGAGCATCCTGTCGGCGCTGGTCGGCCGGTAGCGCACGCCCTTGAGGGCGAGCGGCACGAGGGCGACGATGATCAGCGCGTTGAAGACGACCGCGGAGAGGATCGCGGACTCGGGCGAGGCGAGCTGCATGATGTTGAGCTTGTCCAGGCCCGGGTAGGCGACCGCGAACATCGCGGGGATGATCGCGAAGTACTTCGCCACGTCGTTGGCGATCGAGAAGGTCGTCAGCGCGCCCCGGGTGATGAGGAGTTGCTTGCCGATCTCGACGATCTCGATGAGCTTGGTCGGGTTGGAGTCGAGGTCCACCATGTTCCCGGCCTCCTTGGCGGCCGAGGTACCGGTGTTCATCGCGACACCGACGTCCGCCTGGGCGAGGGCCGGGGCGTCGTTGGTGCCGTCGCCCGTCATCGCGACGAGCTTGCCGCCGGCCTGCTCGCGCTTGATGAGCGCCATCTTGTCCTCGGGAGTGGCCTCCGCGAGGAAGTCGTCGACGCCCGCCTCCTCGGCGATCGCCTTGGCGGTCAGCGGGTTGTCACCCGTGATCATGACGGTCTTGATGCCCATGCGGCGCAGCTCTTCGAACCGCTCCCGCATGCCGTCCTTGACGACGTCCTTGAGGTGGATGACACCCAGCACACGGGCGCCCTTGCCGTCCTCGACGGCGACGAGCAGCGGCGTACCGCCCGCCTCCGAGATCTTGTTGGCGAGCGTGTCCGCATCGTCCGCGACCTCGCCGCCCTGCTCCTTGACCCAGGTGATGACCGAACCGGCCGCGCCCTTGCGGACCTTCCTGCCGTCGACGTCCACACCCGACATCCGGGTCTGGGCGGTGAACGGAACCCAGGTGGCCTGGGCCAGCTCGCCCTGGTGACGCTCGCGCAGCCCGTACCTCTCCTTGGCGAGGACGACGATCGAGCGGCCCTCCGGGGTCTCGTCGGCCAGCGACGAGAGCTGCGCGGCGTCCGCTACCTCCGCCTGAGTGGTGCCGCTGACCGGGACGAACGCGGCGGCCTGGCGGTTGCCGAGGGTGATGGTGCCGGTCTTGTCGAGCAGGAGCGTGGACACGTCACCGGCGGCCTCGACCGCGCGGCCCGACATCGCGAGCACGTTGCGCTGCACCAGGCGGTCCATGCCGGCGATACCGATCGCGGACAGCAGTGCGCCGATGGTGGTCGGGATCAGGCAGACCAGCAGCGCGGTCAGCACGATCATCGAGGTCTGCTCGTCCGCCCCCGCGTAGATCGCGAACGGCTTCAGCGTCACGACCGCGAGCAGGAAGACGATCGTCAGCGAGGCAAGCAGGATGTTCAGCGCGATCTCGTTGGGCGTCTTCTGGCGCGCGGCACCCTCGACCAGGTTGATCATCCGGTCGATGAAGGTCTCCCCCGGCTTCGTCGTGATCTTGATGACGATCCGGTCGGACAGCACCTTGGTACCGCCGGTGACGGCCGAGCGGTCGCCGCCGGACTCGCGGATGACCGGGGCGGACTCACCGGTGATGGCGGACTCGTCCACCGAGGCGACGCCCTCGACGACGTCACCGTCGCCGGGGATGATGTCGCCGGCCTCGCAGACAACGAGGTCGCCGATGCGCAGCTCGGTACCGGGCACCCGCTCCTCGGTCCTGCCGTCCTTGGCCAGCCGGCGGGCGACGGTGTCGGTCTTGGCCTTGCGCAGGGTGTCGGCCTGCGCCTTGCCGCGGCCCTCGGCCACGGCCTCGGCCAGGTTGGCGAAGATCGTGGTGAGCCACAGCCAGACGGCGATCGCCCAGCCGAACCAGTCCGTCGGGTTCTTGATCGCCAGCACGGTGGTGACCACCGAGCCGACCAGCACCACGAACATCACGGGTGACTTGATCATCACCCGGGGGTCGAGCTTGCGGATCGCGTCCGGGAAGGACTTGACCAGCTGCCTGGGGTCGAACAGGCCCGCGCCGACCCGGCCGCTGCCGTCGGGCTTGTGCCCGGTGGGCGCGTCCTGATGGGGAGCGAGTGTGGGAGTGGATGTCTGGGACACGGGGTCCTCGTGCTTCTTGACGTTCGTGGTCATGACGCCAGCCCTTCGGCGAGCGGACCCAGTGCCAGGGCCGGGAAGAAGGTCAGACCGGTGATGATCAGGATCGCGCCGACGAGAAGACCGGTGAACAGCGGCTTCTCGGTGCGCAGGGTGCCGGCGGTGGCGGGAATCGGCTTCTGCTCGGCGAGCGAGCCCGCGAGCGCCAGCACGAACACCATCGGAAGGAACCGGCCCAGCAGCATGCACAGGCCCAGCGCGGTGTTGTGGAACGGCGTGTTGGCGGCGAAGCCGGCGAACGCGGAGCCGTTGTTGTTCGACGCGGAGGTGTAGGCGTACAGGACCTCGGAGAAGCCGTGCGCGCCGACGTTGGTCATCGACGACTCACCGTTTCCGGTCGCCATCGCGACCGCGGTGCCGATCAGCACGAGCGCCGGGGTGACCAGGATGTAGAGCGCCGCCAGCTTGATCTCGCGGGTGCCGATCTTCTTGCCCAGGTACTCCGGCGTACGGCCGACCATCAGGCCCGCGATGAACACCGCGATGATCGCCATGATCAGCATGCCGTAGAGGCCGGAGCCCACACCGCCGGGTGCGATCTCGCCCAGCATCATGCCCAGCAGCAGCACACCACCGGAGAGCCCGCTGAAGGAGTCGTGGAAGGAGTTGACCGAACCGGTGGATGTCATGGTCGTGGAGACCGCGAACAGCGAGGACGCTCCCTCACCGAAGCGCTGCTCCTTGCCCTCCATCGCGCCGCCCGCGATCTGCGAGGCGGTGCCCGGGTGGGCGTACTCGATCCAGGTGACCAGGACCACGCCGGCGAACCAGATCAGGCCCATCGCGGCGACGATCGCGTAGCCCTGCTTGACGCTGCCGACCATCTTGCCGAAGGTCCGCGGCAGCGAGAACGGGATCACCAGCAGCAGGAAGATCGTCAGCAGGTTCGAGAAGCCGTTGGGGTTCTCGAACGGGTGGGCGGAGTTGGCGTTGAAGTAGCCGCCTCCGTTGGTGCCCAGGTCCTTGATCGCCTCCTGGGAGGCGACCGCACCAGGGCTGATCGACAGGGTCTCCCCGGTGACCGTGGTGAGCTGGTGGATCTCGCCGAAGTTCTGGATGGCGCCGGCCGCGATCAGCAGGACCGCGGCGATCACCGAGATCGGTATCAGGATGCGCACAAGGCCGCGGACGAGGTCGGCCCAGAAGTTGCCCAGCTCACCGGTGCGGGAGCGGGCGAAGCCGCGCACGAGCGCCACCGCGACGGCGATGCCGACTGCGGCGGAGACGAAGTTCTGGACGGCCAGTCCGGCGGTCTGGGTGACGTGGCTCATCGCCGCTTCACCCGAGTACGACTGCCAGTTGGTGTTGGAGACGAAGGACGTGGCGGTGTTGAACGCCTGGTCCGCGGTGATCGGCGCGAAGCCGAGCGACAGCGGCAGCTTGTCCTGGACGCGCTGGAGCACGTACAGGAAGAGCACACCCACCGCGGAGAAGGCCAGGACCGCGCGCAGATAGGCGGGCCAGCGCATCTCCGCGTTCGGGTTGGCGCCGACCGCGCGGTAGATCCACTTCTCCACCCGCAGGTGCTTCTCGGAGGAGTAGACGCGGGCCATGTAGTCGCCGAGCGGGCGGTGCACCAGAGCGAGCGCCACGATCAGCGCCGTTACCTGGAGCACGTCAGCAAGAACGGGGCTCATCGACTCAGAACCTCTCCGGCTTGACGAGGGCGAGGACGAGATAGCCCAGCAGGGCGGCGGCCACGATCAGGCCGACGATGTTCTCGGCAGTCACAGCTTCGCCACCCCCTTGGCGATGAGAGCCACCAGCGCGAAGACCGCGATCGTGGTGACGACGAAGGCCACATCGGCCATCGTGAGCTCCTGGGTGAGGTACGGATTGTCGGACGGTTAGAGGTAACCGGCTTTCAGCCACGACGCGGCTTCCGTTAACGGCCCTCTTACGGTCTCCCGGGCGTTCTTTACGCAACTCGTACGGCCCTCTGCACCAAGCGGCGGGACCCTCCCCGGCTCGTTCCGCGCCTGCCCTTTTGGACGCCGTCAGCCCTCGCGGACCGGGCCGCACTCCGCACCGCGTATCACGGCGCTGCGGGCAGGTGCACGGCGAGAATCCCGGGGAACGGCAGCGAGAAGACCATGGTCAGGCCCCTTCCGGGGGGTGTCCTCCGGGGGTGACCCCTCCATGACCTCGGTCAGCCCACGGGCCGGCGCGAGGGCGAGGCCGATACCAGTGGTGTCGTCGGTGTCTCCGTCCCGCTGGAACGGCTCGAAGGCCCGCCGGCGGTCCTCCGGGGGCAGGTCCGGGCCCCGGCTGGCGATCCCCAGCCCGACCTGGCCGGCCAGCGCGCTCGCGGTGATCAGCACCGGATGCTCCGGGGGCGCGTACCGCGCGGCGTTGCTCACCAGCTCCGCGATCACCCGCTCCAGCGGCGGTGGATCGGCGAGCAGGGGCGGGCTCTCGTCCAGCTCCTGGCCCACGGGCGGCGCGACCTCCGCGGCAGCGTGTCCAGGACCGCGGGCAGGACCTCCTCCGCGGGCGACCGACAGCCGCGTGCGAGTTGCCCGCCTCCGCCGCGCCGCCCGGATCACGGCGGCCGGCAACTCCTCCACGTCCCGCCGGCGCCTTGCGTTGCGGCTGCCGGGAACGTTCGCACGGGCGAGTTCGCCGACCAGAACACCTCGGGACGTCGCCGGAGCACGGCGTCCACGTCGGGCTCCGGCTACGTTCGGCCGCGGTACGCGATCGTGGCCCGCTCAGCGATACGCCCGGCGGTTCGTCGAGCCTCAGAACTTCTCCGGGTTGATCAGGGCGGCCACGAGATAGCCGAGCAGACAGACGGCGACGATGAGCCCCACCACGTTCTCCACACTCATCAACGATCAACTCCTCTTGGCGGCCGGCCCCTTGGCCTGGCCCTCGTCGCACAGGGAAAGGCCGCAAGGGCATCGCGGACAGCCGCCTTGACGACCATTTGGCGCCGATCGGAAGGATGCTGACGCTGCTTTGACGGGTCCGCTGTCGGCGGGTTGGGGGCTTGCCGGGGTGGTGGGCCGTCCGGAGCCCCTCACGTGTGATCAGAGGGCGGGATGCGGAGCGTCCGAGTCGTTCACGGCGTGCCCCGACGCTCTTCTGACGTGCTTTCGGATTTCCTTGTCGCCCTCCTGACGACGAGGGACGAGCGATGTCGCAGATCCGTCAGAAGGCCGTCAATTCCTCGGCCGACGGCGGTGGGGCGCCGGGAGCGGGGCTAGATTTCCTTCGGCCGCTCAGGGCTGTGGACGTCAGTGGCATGACCGTCCCCGGGCCGCGAGGTCACACGCGGCACGCCTGTCGTGCTGCCGTGGCCTCGCGCAAGCACTGCTGCCGGGCCCACACGCCTTGCCGGTGCCGGGAGCTCTCGGCACCGGCAAGGCTCGGCGGTCGCCATGTCGGCACTCCCCGCCCCCGCCGCGCGGGAGGCCGGGCCCACCAGAAGGTCTCCGCGATGCATCCCGCCGCCCCCCAGCAGGCGCCCACGACCCCCTCCGTTCCTCCCCGGTCCGCCGTACCCCGGCCATCGCGCCGACGCTCGGCGCAGGGCGGCCTGCTCGATCCCGTGCAGTTGGTGAAGTGCCTCCCGGATGCCCTGCGCAAGCTGCATCCGCGGGCCCTGGTCAGAAACCCGGTGCTGTTCGTCGTGGCTGCCGGCTCGGTCCTCACCACGCTCTCAGCGCTGCTCAATCCGTCCGTCTTCACCTGGGTGGTCAGCGTCTGGCTGTGGCTGACCGTGATCTTCGCGAATCTGGCGGAGGCGGTCGCGGAGGGCCGCGGCAAGACGCAGGCCGAGTCGCTGCGCCGGGCACGCACGGACACGGTCGCGCTCCGGCTGCGCCACTGGCGGTACGGTACCGACCTCGACCGAGCCGCGACGGAGGCCGTCGCCGCGACCGATCTGCAGCTCTTCGACTTCGTCCTGGTCGAGGCGGGTGAGCTGATCCCCGCGGACGGCGACGTCGTCGACGGCATCGCGGCCGTCGACGAATCCGCCGTCACCGGGGAGTCGGCACCGGTGATCAGGGAGTCGGGCGGAGACAGGTCGGGAGTGACGGGCGGTACGACCGTGCTGTCCGACCGGATCGTCGTACGCGTCACCTCCCGGCCCGGTCACTCCTTCCTGGACCGAATGATCGCGCTCGTCGAGGGCGCGTCCCGGCAGAAGACCCCGAACGAGATCGCGCTCAACATCCTGCTCGCGGCCCTTACCGTCGTCTTCGTGCTGGTCGTCGTCACGCTCCAGCCGATGGCGGGCCACGCGGGCGCCGCGCAGTCCACGACCGTACTGGTCGCACTGCTCGTGACGCTGATCCCCACGACGATCGGCGCGCTGCTGTCGGCGATCGGCATCGCGGGCATGGACCGGCTCGTCCAGCGCAACGTCCTCGCCATGTCAGGACGGGCCGTCGAAGCGGCGGGGGACATCGACACCCTCCTGCTCGACAAGACCGGCACGATCACGTTGGGCAACCGCGAGGCGGCGGGCTTCATCCCGATGCCCGGTGCCGACCAGCTCGTCCTGGCGGACGCCGCACAGCTGTCCTCGCTCGCCGACGAGACTCCGGAGGGCCGCTCGGTGGTGGTCCTGGCGAAGGAGAAGTACGGGCTGCGCGCCCCGGCCGAAGGGGAGCTGGCGAACGCCCGGTTCGTCGAGTTCAGTGCACAGACCCGGATGAGCGGCATCGATCTGCGCTGGAGCAACGGGGCTGCCTGCCACATCCGCAAGGGCGCGGCCGCGCAGGTGATCGGCTGGGTGGAGATGTACGGCGGGGCGGTGCCGGACGAGGCCCGCACCTGGTCCGACGCGATCTCCGCGAGCGGTGGTACGCCGCTGCTCGTAGCCGTGCACGACGGGGACGGGCCGCGGGTGCTCGGAATCATCCACCTCAAGGACGTCGTCAAGGACGGCATCCGCGAACGCTTCGCCCAGTTGCGGCGGATGGGCATCCGTACGGTGATGATCACCGGCGACAACCCGCTGACCGCCAAGGCGATCGCCACCGAGGCCGGCGTCGACGACTTCCTCGCGGAGGCCACTCCCGAGGACAAGATGGCGCTCATCAAGCGCGAGCAGGCCGGCGGCAAGCTCGTCGCGATGACCGGCGACGGCACCAACGACGCCCCGGCGCTTGCGCAGGCGGACGTCGGCGTCGCGATGAACACCGGTACCTCGGCCGCCAAGGAGGCCGGGAACATGGTGGACCTCGACTCCAACCCGACCAAGCTCATCGAGATCGTCGAGATCGGCAAGCAACTCCTCATCACCCGCGGAGCGCTGACGACCTTCTCCATCACCAACGACGTCGCGAAGTACTTCGCGATCATCCCCGCGATGTTCGCGGGGACGTACCCGGGCCTGGAGGCACTCAACATCATGGGCCTGCACAGTCCGACCTCGGCGATCACCTCCGCGATCATCTTCAACGCAGTGATCATCGTGGCGCTCATCCCGCTGGCCCTGCGCGGCGTGCGCTACACCCCGGCCTCGGCCCACGATCTGCTGCGCCGCAACCTGGCCGTGTACGGGCTCGGCGGCCTGGTCCTTCCCTTCGTCGGCATCAAGCTGATCGACCTGCTGATCTCGACGGTTCCAGGACTGGGCGGTTGAGCCGTCCGCTCGTCAGGGGACCGTCAGGGAAAGGCCGCTGAGCTTGTCCAGGCGATCGGGTGCGGGTTCGATGGGAGCTGTGAACAGCGAGTGGCTCCTTCTCGACCGGCCGCCGAATCCGGCGCTCCGTCGTGTGCCCCGCTGCCCGGGAACACCCGCCTGAACGACCTCCTCACACCGAGACGTTCGCGCTGACGCGTGTTCCGTTGCCTTCGGGGCGCCGTGACCTGGTCCGGCGCCCCTTCTTGATACCCGCATCTCTCATGGATGGATCATGTCTGACTTCCCCCTTTCCTCCTGCACTGTGCTCGTGACGGGAGCCACCTCAGGCATCGGCTACGAGACCGCCAAGCAGCTCGCCGCGCGCGGCGCCACCGTGCTCGTCCACGGCCGCACCGCCGAGGACGCCCAGGCCGCCACCGACGCACTCGTCGCCACGGCCGGCATCCCCGCCGAGCGCGTGTGCGCGTTCGCCGCCGACTTCGCCCGGCTGGAAGAGGTCGAGGCGATGGCCGCGCGCGTCGTCGCCGAACATCCGCGCCTGGACGTCCTCGTGAACAACGCCGCCATCGCCGCGCCCGAGCGCCACACCGTCACCGCCGACGGCAACGAACTGGCCTTCCAGGTCAACTTCCTCGCCCACTACCTGCTCACGAGCCTCCTCGAGCGGGCGCTGACCATGGGGTACCCCCAGCGCGAAGCGCGAGGGGAGGACCCGGGCGGCCGTGTCATCAACGTGTCCTCCTCACTGCACCGCAGTGGCTCGATCCAGTGGAGCGACCCCAACCGCGCCCGCCGCTACTCCCGGCTGGCCGCCTACGCCCAGTCGCAACTGGCGCTGACCGTCTTCGCCGCCGACCCGCGCGTCACCGCCGTCTCCGTCCACCCCGGCATCTGCGACACCGCGCTCCTCCCGCTCTACGCCCACGAAGGCGCCACCCCGGCCGCGGGGGCGGCCCACATCGTGCGGCTGTGCGACCCGTTCGTCGAGCTCGTCAACGGCGCCTACTACGACCGCGACCAGCGCGTCGACCCGGCACCCGGCGCCACCGAGGAGCGCACCGTCAAGCGCCTCAACAAGCTCGCCGACGTCCTCGTCGGCCACTCCGCCTGAAGGGAATCTGCACCTCCATGTCGAAGCGCGCACGCAAGAAGAAGGCCCGCCGCAAGAAGAAGGCGAACCACGGCCGCAAGGCCGGCCAGCGCTGAACCCCCGCGGGGGCGGCCCTCCACCAGGCCCGCCCCCGCACCGACCCAGCCCCGATCCGATCCGGAGGGAGACCGTGATCCCGCTTCCGAACCACCAGCTGCCGTCCCTTTCGAGGTGGTTCCCGGCCGGAGCAGCCGGCCCGGCCGTCATTCCCGAACACGTCCTGGCCACCGGCACCGGCGCCTGGTGGGCCGACCGGGCCAGCAGCCCGCGCGCCGTCGCCGTCAGCTGCGCCGACCATGCGCTGCTGCGCGGCGACCCGCGGGCCCTCACGCCCGAGTGCCTCGCCCCGCTTTCCGGGCACTACATCGAAACCCCTGGCCGCTTTCTGCCGGTCCTCGGGGCCGCCTTCGACCGGGTCCTGCCGTGGGAACGCATGCTGTACGTACATCGCGAGCCCGCCACCGCCGCGCGCCTGCCGCGGGGAGTGCGCGTGCGGCGCCTGGCTCCCGAGGACGCCCCGGCACTCGCCTCGCTGCCCTCGGACACCGCGTGGATCCACGGGACGTGGGACGGACCGCTCGGCC
The DNA here is from genome assembly GCF_030406905.1 of Streptomyces sp. HUAS CB01. Lineage (NCBI taxonomy): Bacteria > Bacillati > Actinomycetota > Actinomycetes > Kitasatosporales > Streptomycetaceae > Streptomyces > Streptomyces chengbuensis. The sequence continues at coordinate 7,868,938 of NZ_CP129137.1, read as the reverse complement.
TCGCCTCCTCCGGTCTCGGCTGGGCCGCCTTCCACCGACAGGACATCCTCGCCGTGGCCTGCACCTTCTTCCTCGGCAGCGCCTTCGAGGACATCGCCTGCGTCACCGCCCCGGGGCACCGCCGTCGGCATCTCGCCCTCGCCTGCGTCACCGCCCTCTGCGCGGACATCGCCGAGCGCGGCCACCGCGCCAGCTGGACCTGCTCGCGCGACAACCGCCCGAGCAGGCTGCTGGCCTGGACCGCGGGCTTCCGACTGGAGCGCGAATACGTCCACTACGCCGCAGGGCGGCCCAGTGCACAGGACACGCGACGGACCGCTGCCTGATCCTTCGATCGCCCGGCCGAGGCGCAGACTGGAGGTGGGATTCACACCTCCGCTGTCTCTGCCATGGAGATCGACATCATGGGTCGCGGCAAACTACGGATCTATCTCGGTGCGGCACCGGGCGTCGGCAAAACGTACGACATGCTCTCCGAGGCGCACCGCCGCGTCGAGCGCGGCACGGACTGTGTCGTCGGTTTCGTCGAGCACCACGACCGGCCGCGCACCGAGGTGATGCTGCACGGGCTGGAGCAGATCCCGCGGCGCACGATCGACTACCGAGGGGCTGTCTTCACCGAGATGGACGTCGACGCGGTGCTCGCGCGCGCGCCCGAAGTCGCCCTGGTGGACGAACTGGCCCACACGAACGTGCCGGGCTCGCGCAACACCAAGCGCTGGCAGGACGTCGAGGAGCTGCTCGCCGCGGGCATCGACGTGATCTCGACGGTCAACATCCAGCACCTGGAGTCGCTGGGTGATGTCGTCGAGTCGATCACCGGGGTTCGGCAGCGGGAGACCGTTCCCGACGAGGCCGTGCGCCGGGCCGACCAGATCGAGCTGGTCGACATGTCCCCGCAGGCGCTGCGCCGACGCATGGCCCACGGCAACATCTACCAGGCGGACAAGGTCGACGCGGCCCTGTCCAACTACTTCCGGCCCGGCAACCTCACCGCGCTGCGTGAGCTGGCGCTGCTCTGGGTCGCCGACCGGGTCGACGAGTACCTCCAGCAGTACCGAGGTGAGCACGGCATTCGCGCCACCTGGCAGGCCCGCGAGCGCATCGTCGTGGGACTCACCGGCGGGTCGGAGGGGCGCACCCTGATCCGCCGCGCCGCACGGCTCGCTGAGAAGGGCGCCGGAGGCGAGGTCCTCGCCGTCTACATCGCCCGCAGCGACGGCCTGACCTCCGCATCCCCGAAAGAGCTGGCTCTCCAGCGAACGCTCGTCGAGGATGTCGGCGGCACCTTCCACCACGTCATCGGCGACGACATCCCCTCCGCGCTGCTCGACTTCGCGCGCGGCGTGAACGCCACCCAGATCGTCCTCGGCGTGAGCCGCCGGCGCGCCTGGCAGTACGTCTTCGGCCCCGGCGTCAGCGCCACCGTCGCCCGCGAGTCCGGGCCCGACCTCGACGTCCACATCGTCACCCACGCCGAGGCCGGGCGGGGGCGCGGCCTGCCGACCGTGCGAGGCGCGCGGCTGGGCCGTTCCCGCACCATCGCCGGCTGGCTCGTCGGTGTGGCCGGCCCGCTCCTTCTCACCTGGCTGCTGACCAGCCTGGACACCGGGCCCGGACTGGCCAACGACATGCTGCTGTTCCTGTCACTGACCGTGACCGCGGCGCTCCTCGGCGGACTGCTGCCCGCCCTCGCCTCGGCGACCGCGGGCTCGCTGCTGCTGAACTACTACTTCACCCCGCCGATCCACACCTGGACCATCGCCGACCCGGAGAACATCGTGGCGATCGCGGTCTTCTTCGCCGTCGCCCTGTCCGTGGCGTCGGTCGTCGGCCTGGCCGCCCGCCGCACACAGCAGGCGGCCCGGCTCCGTGCGGAATCGGAAACCCTCTCCCTGCTGGCCGGAAGCGTATTGCGCGGAGAAACCGCTCTGCACGCCCTGCTGGAACGGGTCCGGGAGACCTTCGCCATGGAGTCCGTGGCCCTGCTGGAGCGCGTGAGCGAGGTCGAGCCGTGGACCTGCGCGGGCAGCGTCGGGCCCGCCCCGGTGCACCGTCCCGAGGATTCGGACGTCGACATGCCCATCAGCGATCGCCTGGCGCTGGCACTCTCCGGCCGTCCCCTGCCCGCGGAGGACCGCCGGCTACTCGGCGCCTTCGCCGCTCAGGCCGCCGTCGCCCTCGACCGCCGGCGTCTCGTCGACGAAGCCGAACAGGCACGCAGGCTCGCCGAGGCCAACAACATCCGTACGTCCCTGCTGGCCGCCGTCAGCCACGACCTGCGCACCCCTCTCGCCGCCATCAAGGCCGCCGTCACCTCACTCCGCTCGGACGACATCGAATGGTCCGACGAGGACCGGGCCGAACTCCTCGAGGGCATCGAGGAAGGCACGGACCGGCTCGACCACCTCGTCGGCAACCTCCTGGACATGTCCCGCCTCCAGACCGGCACCGTCACTCCGCTCATCCGCGAAACCGGCCTCGACGAGGTCGTCCCCATGGCTCTCGCGGGCGTGCCGGACGGCAGCGTCGAGCTGGACATCCCCGAGACCCTGCCGTTGGTCTCCGTCGACCGCGGACTCCTGGAACGGGCCGTCGCCAACATCGTGGAGAACGCCGTCAGGTACAGCCCGGACGCGACCCCTGTCGTGGTGTCCGCCAGCACGCTCGGTGACCGGGTCGAGCTGCGCGTGGTGGACCGCGGACCCGGCATCCCCGACGAGGCGAAGGAGGCCGTGTTCGAACCCTTCCAGCGCCACGGCGACGCCCCGCGCGGCACCGGGGTCGGCCTCGGCCTCGCCGTCGCCCGGGGCTTCGTCGAGGCCATGGGCGGCACCGTCACCGCCGAGGACACCCCCGGCGGCGGACTGACCATGGTCATCGCCCTCGGGCGGGCGGGCGCCCGTGCACCGGTCCAGCCCGAACCGCCGGGGCTGACGACGGCCGCGACTGCCCGCACGAACTGACAACGCCCGCTTGGACGGTCAGGACAGGTCGGACAGCCGGAAGCGCAGCCGGCAGATCACCGCGTCCGTGTCGCGCCGAACGGCGTGAGCCACGACCGCGCCCCGCTGGTTCTGCAGTAGCCGTTGCCACACATGCGCCGGCTCCACCTCGGGGATCAACACCGTGACCCGCGCACCGGGCTCCTCCGCCACCAGCCCGCGTACGTACGCGGCGATGGGACGGCCCAGAGAGCGGCGCTCCGACGACACGCGGACCAGCTCCACGCCCGGGTTCCACAACGCCCAGTCGCGCTCCAGCGCGTCCGCGGCGGCGTGGTCCTCCACGTCCGTATGGCAGACGGTGACCGCGCGGACCTCGTCGCCGAGCGATACCGCGGCGGTGAGCGCCTCACTCGTCAACCGGGTCAACGAGGACACGGGAACCACGACCAGGGACCGCTCCCGGCGCGGTGGCTCGGGAATGCGCCCGACCCCGAGTCGCTCGCCGAGCTTCCCGTACGCACGGTGGACCAGGTCGAACGCGGCGACGAGCAGCGGCAGCGCGACGACGATCAGCCAGGCGCCGTCGTGGAATTTGGTTGCCGTGACGACGAGGGCGCTCACGCCAGTGAGGAGGGCGCCGAGCCCGTTCAGCAGGGCCTTGCCCGCCCAGTGCGGGCCACGGGTCCTCCGCCAGTGCAGGACCATGCCGGTCTGGGCGATGGTGAAGCCGACGAAGACGCCGATGGCGAACAGGGGCACGAGGGTGTTGGTGTCGCCGCCGGAGAAGACGATCAGCGCGGCGGAGACACCGGCGAGGGCGAGCACTCCATGGCGGTGGACCTGCCGGTCGGCCTTCAGCCCGAAGACGTGCGGCAGGTAGTTGTCGCGGGAGAGCAGCTTCAGGAGCACGGGCAGTCCGCCGAAGGACGTGTTGGCGGAGAGTGCCAGCAGCGCCATGGTCGCGAACTGGACGACGTAGAAGGCCCAGTTGTGTCCGACGGACGCGTCAGCGAGTTGGGCGAGGACGGTGACGCCCTCGACCGGCTGGAGGCCGAAGCGGGAGATGAGCACGGACAGGCCGATCAGCATCACGCCGAGGAGCGCGCCGAGCGCGACTTCGGCGCGCTGGGCGCGACGCACCGCCGGGGCGCGGAAGGACGGCACGGCGTTGGCGATGGCCTCGACGCCGGTGAGGGCGGAGCAGCCGGACGCGAACGCCTTCAGGAGGAGGAGTGCTCCGACGGTGGTCGCGTTGTCGGCGAGAACGGACGCGTGGCCCGCAGCCGTCTCGGTGGAGACGGGGGCGTCGCGGAACAGTCCGACGGCGATCAGACCCAGGATGGAGACGATGAAGATCACGGTCGGCACGATGAAGGCCCGCGCAGAGTCCACGATGCCGCGCATGTTGACGGTGGTGATGAGGACGAGGACCGCGAGACAGAGCCAGAGCCGGTCGTCGTAGAGCTCGGGGAAGGCCGAGGTGAGCGCGGCGACTCCGGCGGTGACCGCCACCGCGACGTTCAGGACGTAGTCCAGGACCAGCGAAGCGGCCGCAACCAGGCCGGTGCGCCTGCCCAGGTGCGTCTTGGCGACCGCGTACGAGCCGCCGCCGTCCGGGAAGGCGGCGATGACCTGCCGGTACGAGGCGACGAGCACCGCGAGAAGACCGGCGATGGCGAGGGTGACCGGGAGGGTGAACCCGAGCCCGTAGCCGCCCGCCGCGGCCAGGACCAGGACGATCGCCTCCGGTCCGTACGCCACCGACGCCATCGCGTCGAGCGAGAGCGCGGCGAGACCGGTGACGGCGGTCAGCTTGTGGCGCGCACCGGTATCAGGGGGTTCCTCGGCGCCTTCGGCGGGGAGAACCTCGGTGGTCACTGCGGACATGCACGTACTCCTTCTGTTCAGGTCCGCTCAGGGTGTGCCCGGCGCCGGACGTGAGCGCCCGCTCCTGGCGCATCCTTGGCACGGAAGGGCACGCTCTTCACGCATTCCTGACGAGGGCCGTCAGCAGAGCATCAAGGTTTGCTCCAGCCGCATCAGCGGTTCGTCAGCACACCAGCGGCCCGGGCGCCGTCCCTTCTAGCGTCGGCCGCATGGGACGGCGTACCTCACGATCTGCAGCTGGTGGCGGCACCGAACCTCCGGAGCCGTCCGGAGCCTCCTACGACCATGGCTGGGCCGGTGAGCGACGGGCCGCGGTCCGCTGCGCCGCACTGCTGCTCGCGCTGCTGCTGCTGCTCGACGGAGGCTCGGGCAGTCTCACCCCGTCGCGCGCCGCCGTGTGGACGGGACTCGCGATCCTGATGTTCGTGGTGCTCCTGCCGCCGCGGGTGACCGCCGGGGCGGGCTGGCTGGCCACGCGGGGGTTGTGGCGCGAGCGGAGGGTGCTCACGGACCTGCTGATCGCTGTGCGCTGGTCCGACGGTGTCGCGCGACGGGTGGTCCTGCGCGACATCGAGGGCGGACGGGTCGAGGTGGACCCGCAGGTACTCGTCGCCAATCCGCAGCTGTGGCGTCTGCTGGACGCCGGCGCCCGAACGTCCCTGGGCCGAGGCACGCTGCTGTGCGGCGCCACGGCGTTGCGCCAGCTCTCACGGACGATCGACGGCGAGACCGCCCAGTCCGTGTTCAGGATCTCCGGCCTGGAGCAATGACGCGCGCCTGCAGGTGCGACGTCAACCGGCCCCGGCAACCGTGCCGGGACTCACCCGGTCCGGGCCGACCGCTGCGGCTGCTCGTCACCGGCGCCACCCCGGCCTCCGCGGCCGACGGTGGGCCGACGGACAACGGCGGCGGGTTCCTCGTCGAGGCACAGCCCAAGGACGACGCCACCGTGGAGGAGCTCGCCCGGCAGCACACCGAAGACGTCCACGCCCGTACGCCCGTGAACAAGCTGTGCACCGGTGCCTGGACTCATGCCGTGTCCACCCTTCCAGCGCGCCACCGGCGGCACGCTGGCCTGGGGCTTCAAGCTGTCCCCCACTGCCCGCACCGACCTCGGCCCGACGGTCACGGTGTCGATGCCGTACGCATACGTCAACGGCAAGGCCATCAACCCGCCCTGCGGGCCCCACACCGCCGCAACACGACGGCACACGGACCGAGGGCGAGATCTCGGGACAGCCCGGGCTTCCCGCCGCCGCTCGTACGCTCCTCGTCCGGTTCACCTTCCTGCGCGGCGGCGAGGAGTACGCGTACCACCTGTCGCTGCCTATCCCGAACATCGGCTGACCCTCTCCGGGGGGGGCCAGGTCACTGGCCTGGTCCCCCGGCACAGGCCGTCCCGGATCCGGTCAGTCGACGACGTTCTCGATGAGATCCCTCGAAATGAGCAAGGAGAGCGCCCGGGCGGGGAGACGTCCGGGGCGCGACGCCGACGCCATCCTCCGTCTTCCGTGGTCCCGGCATGCCATGACGAGACGCTGACGGCAATGGTGAAGCGTCTCAACAAGCTCGCCGACACCCGCTCCGCCAGACCCCCGTCCGAAGGGATGACGGGGCGCCATGTCCATACGCGCACGTAGGAAGAGGGACCCGGCGCGCACGGTTCCCTCGTCGAGCAACTCATCGCGACAGGCCCCTACAAGTGCCGCCGCAATTGCGCCATATGTGCGACCCTCCAGGTAATCCTAACGACTTCTTGACACCCTTCTGGCCAGCGGAATGTGCGTGCCTGCTCAGCCACGCATGCGGCACTCACCGACAGCCTCAAGGGTGCGTTTCGCCCAGCTCTGATGCGGTTTTACGGCCACTTCTCCCCACCGTCAGCCCCCTGCCACATGACCCGCCGAAGGCTCGCGCCCGCACTGTCGGGCTCGTCTGCTCGCACAGGTCGGGGGGAAGTCCTGCCTACGCTGATCGGGCCGTCTTCCCGCGATGGCCGGAATGGATTGTCGTCGTAGGTCAGGAGTACCGATGGGCACGCCCCTCCCCACCCGCTCGGGCCGCTTTCGCGCGTGGATGTTGGAGGGGCTTTCTGACATGGCCAAGCATCAGAAGGGGGCGCCCGCCGAGCCGGCGACCGCGCACGAGCACAAGGGGCAGCGGTGGTGGCGGGTCATGTGCCTGACCGGCGTCGACTACTTCTCCACCCTGGGCTACCAGCCGGGCATCGCCGCGCTCGCGGCGGGGCTGCTGTCACCGATCGCCACCATCGTCCTGGTGATCGTCACCCTGGCGGGCGCCTTGCCGGTCTACCGGCGGGTGGCCGAGGAGAGCCCGCACGGGCAGGGCTCCATCGCCATGCTGGAGCGGCTGCTGTCGTTCTGGAAGGGCAAACTGTTCGTCCTGACCCTGCTCGGCTTCGCCGCCACCGACTTTCTCATCACCATCACCCTCTCCGCGGCGGACTCCTCCATCCACCTGATCGAGAACCCGCACGTACCCGGCTTTCTGCACGACCAGCAGATGCTCGTCACCCTGCTGCTCATCGCCCTCCTCGGAGCCGTGTTCCTCAAGGGCTTCCTGGAGGCCATCGGCGTCGCCGTCGCCCTGGTCGGCGTCTACCTGGCCCTCAACGCGGTCATCGTGGTGGTGGGTCTCTGGCACCTCGCCACCGAGTCCCATGTCGTCACCGACTGGACCACCGCCCTGACCACCCAGCACGGAAACGTTCTCGCGATGATCGGCGTGGCACTGATCGTCTTCCCCAAGCTCGCGCTGGGCCTGTCCGGGTTCGAGACCGGTGTCGCGGTCATGCCGCACGTCGCGGGCGAACCCGGCGATACGGAGAAGAAGCCCGCGGGACGCATCCGGGGCACGAAGAAGCTGCTGACCACCGCTGCGCTCATCATGAGCGTCTTCCTGATCGCCACCAGCTTCATCACCACCCTGCTCATCCCGCACCAGGAGTTCGAGCCGGGCGGCCAGGCCAACGGACGCGCCCTCGCCTACCTGGCGCACAACTACCTCGGCAGCGTCTTCGGCACGGTCTACGACGTCGCCACCATCGCCATCCTCTGGTTCGCCGGCGCCTCCGCCATGGCCGGGCTGCTCAACCTGATGCCCCAGTACCTCCCACGCTACGGAATGGCCCCGCACTGGGCGCGCGCCGTACGGCCCATGGTGATCGTCTTCATCCTCGTGGCGTTCCTCGTCACCTGGATCTTCGACGCCGACGTCGACGCCCAGGGCGGCGCCTACGCAACCGGCGTCCTCGTCCTGATCTGCTCCGCGGCGATCGCGGTGACCATCGCTGCCCACCGCGCCGGGCAGCGCAACTGGACCATCGCCTTCGCCGTCATCTCGGCGGTCTTCCTCTACACCACCGCCCTCAACATCATCGAACGCCCCGACGGCGTGAAGATCGGCGCCTGCTTCATCGCCGGCATCATCCTGCTGTCCCTCGCGTCCCGGCTCGCCCGCGCCTTCGAGCTACGCGTCACCGGCGTGACGCTGGACTCCATGGCCGAACGATTCGTCCGCGACGTCTCCCATCGGACCGCGCGCTTCATCGCCAACGAGCCCGACTCGCGCGACATCGCCGAATACCGCAACAAGATGCACCAGATCCGCGCCGACAACGACATCCCGCCCGAGGACGACCTCGTCTTCGTCGAGGTCACCGTCGTCGACCCCTCGGAGTTCGAGGCGCATCTGGCCGTACGCGGCGAGGTACTGCACGGCCGCTACCGCGTCCTGACCCTGGAAAGCTCCTCCATCCCCAACGCCCTGGCCGCCTTCCTCCTGCACGTACGCGACACCACCGGTCAGCGCCCCCACATCTACTTCGAATGGTCCGAGGGCAACCCCTTCACCAACTTTCTCCGCTTCTTCCTCTTCGGCCAGGGCGAGGTCGCCCCCGTGACCCGCGAGGTACTCCGCGAGGCTGAACCCAACCGGGCGCACCGGCCCCGCGTCCACGTCGGCTGACATCCCGGACCTGGACACCCGCACCTCCGCAAAGAGCCCTTGGCGGAGCCCAGAAATGCCCTCTCGGCTCTCATGGCGCCCGGAGTGCGGGTGTCGAGGGAGTGTCAGGGATCGGAGCGGAGTCGTGATGGGCGCCGGATCGGCCGCATCCGTCCTGCAGCTCCCCCGTCGTGCGCCGGTCATGGCCTCAGGCGGCGACGTATGCCGTCACCGTCTGGTGCAACCGGCGTGAGGCTGCCGTGTTTCCCCGAGGACGCGGCCGGCTTCGTCTCATGACGGTGACCATCGACACGCTCGTTGATCAGGGGTCTGAGCGTGGCTCGGCAGTGCCGTCCGGGGCCGTTGCGGGTTTCGTGTGGAGGATGTCCCGAGCCTGTTCGGCGGCGCGGGTGATGCTCTCGGAGACGAAGTCGAGGAAGCGGGCGACGTTCTCGAGGCGGGCGGCGGCCGGGGTGTGGGGGCCGAGGATGCCGACGCCCTGCCGTGCGGTCTCGACGATTTGGGCGGTGGACCGGGCGCTGGCCATCATCGACTGGTACCAGATGTCGTCGTCGACGATGTAGCGCTCGCGGCGGTGTTTGTCGCGTTCCCGACGGACGAGCCCCTGGCTGTCGAGGAACGTGATCGCCTTGGAGACGGACGCAGGGCTGACATCCAGGCGTTGGACGAGTTCGGACGCGGTGAGGCTGCCCGTGTCGGTGAGGGTGAGGCAGGCCATGACCCGGGCCATCATCTTGGGCAGGCCCGAAGCCATCATGACGGTGGTGAACGTCTCCTCGTACTTGCGCACGGCCTCGGCGTCGCGCCCGTGAGCCTGCGGTGACGCCTCGGTGCCTCGCGACGCGGGCTGCCTGCGCCGGCGGGTGCGGCTTTCGGTAGCGCGGTGGGCCAGGTCGGCGCGGTAGGCGGTAGGGCCGCCGTTGCGCATCACCTCACGCGTGATGGTCGAGGTCGGGCGGGCGAGGCGTCGGGCGATCTCGGCGTAGGAGAGGTTGTCGGCCAGTCCCAGCGCGATCTGCCGGCGGTCCTGCTGGGTGAGCCTGCCTCCCGGCATCGCGGTCTCCTCGGTGTCCTCGTGGTGGTCCCTGTTCCCCCAACCATAGCGTTCACTTCTCATCCATTGCAACGATCAAGGCATCGTTCATTGCATTACCTTCAAGGCCATTGCAACACTTTACTGAGTTTCACCTGCATAAATACCACTTCTACGCAACAGATGCGTTGTCGCAGAATGGAAAGCAACGTAGCTTTTCCTCCATCGGAAACAACGATCACAGGAGAAGCACGATGCAGAAGTTCGACACTCCCGCCCCGGTCACCGCCGTCCTGGACGTCCCCGCCGGACGCATCCAGTTCATCGCCGCGGACCGCGCCGACACCACCGTCGAGGTCCTGCCCGCGGACGCCTCGAAGAACCGCGATGTGAAGGCGGCCGAGCAGACCGCGGTCACCTACGCCGACGGCGTCCTGCGGATCACGGCCCAGGCCCACGACAACCAGCTCTTCGGCGCCTCCGGATCCATCGAGGTGACCGTCCAGTTGCCCGCCGGCTCCCGCATCGAGGCCAAGGCCGCCGGCGCCGAGCTCCGCGGCGTCGGACGCCTCGGCGACGTCGCCTTCGAAGGCGCGTACCGCCAGACCAAGATCGACGAGGCCGCGAGCGTCCGCCTCACCGCGACCGACGGCGATGTCGAGATCGGCCGGCTGGGCGGCACCGCGGAGATCAGCACCGCACGGGGCGACATCCGGATCACCGAGGCCGTACGCGGCACGGTCGTGCTCCGCACCCAGTCCGGCAACATCTCGGTCGCCGCCGCCGCCGGCGTCTCGGCCGCCCTGGATGCCGACACCGGACACGGCCGCATCAGCAACGCCCTCAAGAACGACGGCACCGCCGAACTCGACATCCGCGCCACCACCTCCCACGGCGACATCACCGCCCGCAGCCTCTGAAGGAACAGAACCAGGACCACCGGCCGGGCCCACCGCGATCGAGATCCCGAAGACTCGCCGAGGGCCCGGCCGCTCGTTCCGAGGGGCCCGCGATCCACGCGCGCGGCCTGGAGAAGCCGTGCATCACATCCCCACACCAGGTCTCCGGCCCGCTGAGGCCACGAGCCCATCCCGGGACACGGCGCACCGAACGCACACGTAACGAAGGAGATGCACGATGGGACGACGCAACAGCGGCTTCCCGGAAGCAGGGTGGCGCAGGACACGCGACGCGCTGGCACGGCACGTCGCGTCCGGAAGGATTCCCGGGCTCGTCGCACTGGCCGGCCGGGGCGACGAAACGCACGTCGAAGCGATCGGGACGATGCACCACGACGGTGACGCGCCGATGCGCCGGGACACGATCTTCCGGATGGCCTCGACGTCCAAGCCGGTCACGATGGCGGCGGCGATGGTCCTGCTGGACGAGTGCAGGCTGCGGCTGGACGACACCGTGGAGCCGTGGCTGCCGGAACTCGCCGACCGGCGGGTGCTGAGGCGGATCGACGGCCCCCTGGACGACACCGTGCCGGCGCGGCGGCCGATCACCGTACGGGACGTGCTGACCTCCACGTTCGGGCTCGGCATGGATATGACGGCGCTGGGCACACCGATCATGGACGCGATCTTCGAGCAGGGACTCACCCCCAATCTGCCGGAGCCGATGCCCGAGCCGAACGAGTGGATACGCCGCCTCGGCACGCTTCCACTGATGCACCAGCCCGGAGAACGCTGGCAGTACCACATCAGCAACGACCTGCTCGGCGTACTCGTCGCCAGGGTCACCGGCCAGTCGTTCGAGACGTTCCTGCGCGAACGCATCTTCGACCCGCTGGGGATGAAGGACACCGGTTTCCACGTGCCCGCCGACAAGACGGACCGGCTACCGCCCCTCTACGCCCCCGACCCGCACACCGCAGAGTTCACCGTCTGGGACGAGGCCACAGGGGGACGGTGGAGCCGGCCTCCGGCGTTCCAGGGTGGCGGGGGCGGGCTGGTCTCCACCGTCGACGACTACCACGCCTACTTCCGGATGCTGCTCAACGGCGGGATGCACGGGAGCGAACGGATCCTGTCCCGGCCCGCCGTCCAGCTGATGACCACCAACCGCCTCACGCCCGAGCAGAACGCCGCCCGCAACGCCACAGCCACCGACAACGTCCATGTGTCCTTCGGTCAAGGGCAGCACGGCGGCTGGGGGTTCGGGATGGCAGTGCGCACCTACCGCGGCGACTACGCGCCCATCGGCCAGTTCGGCTGGGACGGCGGAAGCGGCACGTCGACCTACGCCGACCCGCACCACCGGATCACCGGAATCCTGCTCACCCAGATCGGGGCGTCCGTCCCGGACCCGGTACGGCTCATGCACGACTTCTGGACGAGTCTCTACCAGGCCGTCGAAGACTGACCATGAGGATCGGCCATGGCACCGGTCGGGAATCTGCCTCTTTGACTGGCTGACTGACTGACGGACGCTCGGGCCGTCCTCTGCGTGCATCGTCGGCCTGCCGGGCGTGCCACCTCGCGCCCGGCGGGTCGGGCTTCCGGACGGCAACCGCAGGCTGCTGGACCGGCTGCGCGCACACGGCGAAATCCTCGCGGCCCGCATCGCCGGGACCGGCGCCCACGGTGCCGAGATCGACCCGGTTCCTCAGCTCCGATGCGCTCGATCCCCTGACCCCGCACAGACGTCCGTGATGGCCACCCACCCCTCGCCGCCCTGCGGCAGAGCGCCGTGATCTGCCGGGAGCCGGCACCCACCGGGACACGGACCCGGCACGTGTCCTCGCCCAGGACTCCCCACAGGCGTACGCCGCTACCTGGCCCGTGCACTCGACACGGCACAGTTGCCGGCGGCCATCCACTCCATCAGCCGCCGATGGAGATGACGTCTCAGGGGCGGAAGGTGCGGCGGTAGGTGTCGGGTGGGACGCCGACGCTGCGGTGGAAGTGGCGGCGCAGGGTGGTGGCGGTGCCCATGCCGGTGGCCGCGGCGATGGTGTCCACGGTGGCGTCGGTGGTCTCCAGCAGTTCCTGGGCGTGGCGGATGCGCTGGCTGTGCAACCACTGCAGTGGTGTGGTGCCGGTGAGGTGCTTGAAGTGGCGGCCGAGGTGGCGTGAGCTCATGCGGGCCTGGCGGGCCAGGTCCTCCACGGTGAGCGGTTGGTCCAGTCGCTCCAGCGCCCAGGGGAAGAGCTCGCCCAGGGGGTGGTTGCCCGGGGCGGGGACGGGGGTTGCGATGAACTGGGCCTGGCCGCCGTCGCGGTGCGGCGGGATGACCAGACGGCGGGCGATCTTGTTGGCGATGGCAGAGCCGTGGTCGAGGCGGACCAGGTGCAGGCACAGGTCCATGGCGGCGGCCTTGCCCGCGGAGGTGAGGACGTCGCCGTTGTCGACGTAGAGGACGTCCGGATCGACGGTGGCCGCCGGGTGGCGCCGGGCGAGTTCCCGCGTGTGGGCCCAGTGTGTGGTGGCGCGCCTGCCGTCGAGCAGTCCTGCCGCGCCCAGGACGAAGGCGCCCGTGCACAGTGAGGCCACGCGGGCGCCGGCCGCGTGAGCGGCGCGCACCGCCTCGACCAGCGTGGCGGGCGGTTCGCGATCCGCGTCCGCCCAGCCGGGGACGATCACCGTGTCGGCGTGCGCGAGGTGGTCGAGTCCGTGATCGGGCTCCAGACGGAAGCGGTCGACGCGCACCGGGCCGCTCCCGCAGAGGGAGAAGTCGTACCAGGGGTCCACGACGTGGGTCAGGACTGCACCGAAGACCTCGACGGCCACGGCCAGTTCGTAGTGCAGCATGCCGTCGGTGACGGCCAGCGCGACAGTGGGCATGTCCGAAACTGTACGCGGCATGTCGTTTCCGACGCTCGTGCGGGTGCTGACGCGAGGACAGGATGTCGGTGTCAGGCCGCAGCGGTGCGACATCGCGGCGGGCGATCGAGTACGGGAGTGGTCTCATGGGGTCAGGTCAACTGGTGGCGGTGTTCGGCGCGTACGGTCACACCGGACGGTTCGTGGTGGCGGAACTGGCCGCGCGGGGGTTCGTCCCGGTGCCGTCCGGGCGCAACGCGCAGGCCTTGAAGGAGCTGGCCGACGAGCACGGGCTGGAGGCCCGGGTGGCATCGGTCGAGGACCCGGCCTCCCTGGAGGGGGCCCTGGCGGGCACGGCGGCGGTCATCAACTGCGCCGGCCCCTTCGCCTCGACCACCGGTCCCGTGATCGAGGCCGCGCTGCGCGCGGGGATCCCGTACCTGGACGTGGCCGCCGAACTCGAGGCCAACCTCGACACCTTCGCCCACTACCGCGAGCGGGCCCGGGACATGGGAGCGGTGATCGTCCCGGCCATGGCCTTCTTCGGCGGGCTCGGCGACCTGCTGGCCACCGCGGCGATGGGCGACTGGAACGCAGCCGACGAGGCACACATCGCCTACGCGCTCAGCAGCTGGCACCCCACCGCCGGCACCCGGCTCTCGGGCGCGGTCTCGCGCGAGCGGCGCGGCGCCAACCGCCTGCGCTACAGCGGCGGACAGTGGGAGCACCGCACCGACGACGCGCCCACCCTGGAGTGGAGCTTCCCGGATCCGATGGGCCCCCGGCCGGTGATCGGGGAGTTCACGATGGCGGACGTCGTCACCGTCCCCCAGCACCTGGCCATCCCCGATGTGACCACGTACATGACCGCCGAGGCGGTCCGCGATGTCGCCGCCCCCCACACACCGGCCCCGACCCCCGCCGACGAGAGCGGACGCTCGGACCAGACCTTCCTCGTCGACGTCGTCGTGCGCTCGGGCGGAGCCGAACGCAGGGCCACGGCCGGCGGACAGGACATCTACGCCGTCACCGCGCCTCTAGTCGCCGAGGCCCTCGAACGCGTCCTGACCGGCCGCACCAAGGCCGTCGGCGTCGCCTCCGCCGGCGAGATCTTCGACGCCCGGGACTTCCTTCACGCGCTCGCCCCGCACATCGCACTCGACCTGCACCCGCAGAAGCAGACTGCCTGACATCGGCCGTCCGCCCTGGCTGTCGGCAGCGCCCTCAGCGAGCCATGACGCCATGGGTGTCGGCGTCCTCGTTCGATCCCCCACCTTCACGGCCGCTGCCCGAAACGAACGTCCGGCCCTCGTTCGAGGAGACCCCGTGGCGCGGGCGCCGGGCATTGACGTGCCGGCGGGCGCGGTGGTGATCCGGCGGACGGCCGTGGGTCTCCTGTCGACGGCGGCCGCGGTCTCGTCGCTGCCGACGGAGAAGACCTCGCGCAGCACGAGGACGGCCCGATCGGTCGATGACAGCGTCTTCAGGACAAGCATCAGCGCCATCGACAAGCTCTCGGCGAGCTCGAACTCGACGTCCTCGGCCACATCCGGCGTGGTGACCAGCGGCCAAGGAGTTTGCCGGCCACAGCGGCGTACCCGCGAACCAAAGCCTGGCTTCCTCTGTACCGGCTCCATCCGGCCAACCTCGCGGTGCCTTCGACCCTGCGGACAACCGAGCGTCCGGTCCGCTCCTCTCACCACCCGGGCAGGCGTTGTCGGATGTCGTCGAGCCGCGTCGCCCGCTGTCTGCTTCCTTCCCACCCAGCATCCCGGAGGACGAGGGAATGACGACCAGAACGCGTACCACCCGGCTGCGGCGTCCGCTGCTCGCGGGGACCACGGCCATCGCCGTCATGGCCGTGACGGCCGGATTCGTGGCCGCCACGTCGGATGCGGCGAAGGCCGCGACGGCGCCCGACCTGAGCCTCATCGCGGCGAGCACCTCGATCACGCTCACCTCCTGGAAGGAGGATCCGGGCGTCTATCTGGATCTCGGAACCTACCTCACCGCGGAAGGGACGCCGCTGGAGTTGAAGGTGACCCGGAAGTCCTACAAGGACCCGGTGGCCATCACCCAGACCGTGTACGAAGGCGGCAAGGCGAAGGCCAAAGCTCTGCCCAAGGGCACCGTGAAGGACTTCTCCGGGCTGCCGGGCTTCGTGGAGATCACCGTCACCGACAAGGCGGGCAAGCAGGTCCTCAGACGTGCGGAGAGCTTCTGCCCGAACAACGCCAGTGGCCGCATACGGCCCGACGCGCCCGCCACCTCGAAGTATCCGGAGAGCTGCCCGACCAATCCCTTCACCCTCGGTTCCGTGTGGGGCGTGGAGAAGGGCTGGGCCGCCAACACCTACGCCGGTTCGTACACCCAGCCGGTCAAGCTGGCCGCCGGTACCTACACCGCCAAGGTCTCGGTCGCCAAGAAGTACCGTGACCTGTTCGGCATCGCGAACAAGCCCGCCACGGTGAAGGTCACCGTGGAGGAGCGCAGCTTCGAGGACGGCCGGGGCGCCGCGGCGCGGACAGCCGAGCCCGGTCCGCACGCGGGGCACGGCGCCGCCCACCAGGCACCGTCGGCAGCCGGCGCCGCGCACGCCGGCCACGGACCGGGACACGCCCCGGCGCCCGCCCAGGCCGCCGCGCCGGTGACGAGCGGCGCCGGTCCCTCGTACAACGTCGGTCACGGGCCGCTGAAGGCCGCTCCTCCGGCTCTGCCGTGGGCACTGAAGAAGCAGCAGACGGCACGATCGACCGACGTCGGCGACGCCGCGGGCCGGACCGACGGCTCGCGCAAGGCGCCCGCCCTGGGGCCGCAGCCCAAGCGGCCCACCGGCAAGCCCTCCGTCCCGGACGTGCCCAAGCCCGACCTGCGGTCGCTGCCGGCCTACGGCATCACCATCAGCGACGGCGGGAGGGACGTCCCCGGCAAGGACTACCTGGCCTTCAGTGCCAATGTGTGGAACGCCGGCCCGGCGCAGCTCGTGGTGGACGGATTCCGCTCGCCCGGCAAGGCCACGATGGACGCCTACCAGTACTTCTACGACGCCAAGGGCAAGCAGGTCGGCCACACCCCGACCGGCACCATGGAATGGGACCCGCGGCCGGGCCACGTGCACTGGCACTTCACCGACTTCGCCAGCTACCGGTTGCTGAAGGCGGACAAGAAGGAGACCGTGCGCAGCGGCAAGGAGGCCTTCTGCCTGGCCAACACCGACGCGGTCGACTACACGGTGAAGAACGCCAACTGGCACCCGAACAACACCGATCTGGCCACCGCCTGCGGCCAGGAGAACTCGATCTCCGTCCGCGAGGTGCTGGACGTCGGCTCCGGTGACACCTACACCCAGGACCTGCCCGGCCAGTCCTTCGACATCACCGACCTGCCCAACGGCACGTACTACATCCAGGTACTGGCAAACCCGGAGAACCGGCTCAAGGAGACCAGCACCGCCAACAACAGTGCCCTGCGGAAGGTCGAGCTGGGCGGCACGCCGGGCAAGCGGACGGTGACGGTGCCGGCGCACGACCTGGTGAACGCGAACTGACGGTACGTCCGCAGCATCACGGCCGCCCGTGACGTCCTTGACAGCGATCCCTCCAACCGCCGTGATCCGCTGAGCGGCTTCAGCCGACCGGAAAGCCCGTGCCCGCCCCGTGGCATGTGATCGGCGAGGAAGGCCTCCCCCATGCCCCTCACGGGGAGGGGAGGCCTTCACCTCCGACTGCCACGTCGGGCAGTGAACCTACGAATGCCGCCACCGGGACGGGATCCGACGTCGCCGGGGCGCAGCCGAGAGCCCGTCGGCGCCGCTGTTGCGCTCCCTCCCCCAAGTCCGGCGTCCCCCGTTGGCACCCGGACCATCCCCGCGGGCGCGGGCGCGACTCGGTGTGAGCCTGCCGGGCACCCCACCCCTGCGGGCCGTCCTCGCGGGCGAGACGGTCACGTTGCGTGGTGTGGCCCTGAAGGGGCCGGCGCCCGGACGTGACCGCCGAGAACACCTTCGCTCCCGCAGCCGAGTACGGCTTCAGCAGTCCGGGGAGCCCGCCGAGCTGCCGAATGCACACCGACCGTCATCGGACTCGGGCCGACAGGGCAGGTGGGTGGGGTATCCGACTCGCCCGCCGCGTGGCCCGGGCAGCGATCTCCATCGCCGACCCGCCGGCGGCGCCGAGCAGCCCGAACAACGCTGTCAGTACCAGCAGGAGCAGCCCCACGTGGTCGTCCAGGGCCCGGGCCTGGACCGTGGTGGCCGCGACGCTGCCGACGCACCGACGCACCGACGCACCGACGCACCGACGCACCGAGCATTGTGACATCCAGGTGGTCCGGGATCGGATTACTCCTTCCGCCCGGCCCTGCTTTTCGGCCTCGATGCCACACGTCTACCACCGCAACTGCCGGCGTATTCCGGGGCTGTCTGGCCTGCCCTCCCGATCACCGAGGAGGGCAGCGATTCGCGTCATGCCGCAGGAAGGCGAGGACGCCAGCACCCGCTGATGAACACGTGCGCCGCAAGCCGGCATTGGAGCGGCCCGCCGCGATCAGTCCCAGCACCTCGCCCTCCCGGGGGCGCTCAGCCGCCCCAGCGGGTCCTGGCGTTGCCGGACCAGTTGGTGGATCACCACAGGGTTCCAACCACCGTCCCCCGACGGCGACCTGCTCGCTCGCGGGCGTGAAGTCGGCGCGCTCAATCGCTCCTTGAGCAGGTGGCCCACCGCCACTCCGCCGCGCGCTCACTCGAGGCCAGCAGGCGCAACGCGTAGAGGAGCGCGCCACGTACTGGCTGAGGACGAGCGTGGGCAGCCCGGGAACTCCTCGCGCTGCTTCACTGCGCACAGCAGGCCGTCGCCGCTGATCGACAGCGGCATCCGTACGTCGGTGACGACCAGATCCGGCCGCTCGGTGTCCCCGACCGCCGCCACCACCACCCGTTCGAGCAGCCCGACCAGGCCCACGCGCAACAGAACGGCGTCCTCGGCCCCGACCAGGCGAAGCGACACGGAACCTCCACGTGCGGCAGGGTGGGACCACCCGCCGGACTCGACAGCTGCATCCGGCCGTCGAGCGTCGTGACCCGGTCCGCGAGCTCCGTCACGGCCCGCCTCGGGATCAACGCCGCCGTGCCCGCCGTCCCGTGATGTCGAGGACAAAGGCGCATCAGCCCCAGGGGGGGTCCCAGCGAGGCGAACGCTGCTGCGCCGTGGCGTGCAGAACGCGCTCCATGCGCACCCTGCGGTCTGGCGCCGGCGACTGCCCCTCAGGTGCCGAGGATTCCCCGATTGCTCCCGGCCGAACGTCGGTGCAGTACGGCGCCCGTCAGACCCCGGTGATGGAGGTCGTCCCGCATGGAGGAGGATACGGGGCGGGAGGGGATTTGAATGCGTTCAGAAATGCGGGAGTCGAGGCAGGCGCAGGCACGCGTGAGGGACAGGTTCGGCGCGGTGCTGACGGCGTCGGTGTCGGTGATGGCCGTCGAGGCTGTGATCGGGGCGATCGCGCTCATGGTGTGGGGGCAGACACAGGAGAGCCCGGGTCTTACTGGTCGGCTTCGGAAGTCCTTCGGGGGTTGATCATGCGGCGAGGCGGAGCGCGGATTCTTCCTGGTGATCGGTGGTGTGCCGGTCGAGCCTGGCCAGCAGATCGTCCAGGTCGGAGGTGGTGAACTTCCACTGGAACGGCTGTGCCGTGGCGTTGTGGCGGTCTTCGAAGGCTCGGAGCCGGTTCCCGACCTCGGTGAGGTCGGTGAAGTCGTTGGGTGAGACGACCTTGCGCTGGACGACGGAGAAGTAGATCTCCACCTGGTTCAGCCAGGAGGCGTGGACGGGCGTGTGAACCATGACGGCGTTCGGGAACGCGGCGGTCAGCCGGTCGGCGGCGTTCTTGCCGCGGTGGGAGGAGCCGTTGTCGACGATCCAGAACACCCGTCTGGCGCTGGCGTATGGTTCCCGGCTCATGACCTGGGTGACCAGGTTCATGAACGGCCCGATGCCGGTACGTGGCTCGGTGCGGCCGGACACCCTGGCGGTGTGGACGTCGTAGGCGGCCAGGTAGGCCAAGGCACCGCCGCGCTGGTAAGTGTGGTTCACGCGCATCACTCTCGCCTGGCCGGGAGCGAGGGTGGGGTGGCAGCGGCAGCGGGCCTGGATGGAGGTCTTCTCGTCCGCGCTGATCACGTACTCGTCCTCGCCGAGCGGGACGCCATCCCAGGTGCGGGCGTACAGGTCCAGCACGCGCTGGGCCCTGGTGCGGAAGTCGGGGTCGGTGATGAAGATCCAGGAGCGGTGCTGCCAGGTTTGAGCGCGTCCCGGTCCAGCCAGCGGCGCGCGGTGGACGCCGACACGAAGGTGGCGATGCCCCGGGCCATCGCCTCGCGGGCCAGTTCTGGGCACGGCCAGCGCGACAACGGCGCACCGGTCTCGACGGGTAACCGGCAGGCCAGCGCCTTGACTTCGGACATCTGCAACGCGGTGAAGGCCGGCGGGCGGCCGGAGCGTCGACGGTCGGCGAGCCCGGCCAGGCGCTGCTCGGCGAACCGACCACGCCACCGGCGCACCGTGTCCAGATGCAGGCCGGTCTCCCGGGCGATCCGCGCGTTGGAGCGGCCCCTGGCCGCGTGCAGCACCACCTGCGAACGAGCCCGCAGCCTATACTCGGTATTGTGACCGTAGGCCATCTTCTTGAGCCGCTCACGCTTGGCGGCGGGGGGTGATCGGGCGGGCCGGGACCACGGGCATGAAGCGGAGCCGATCATGAGAGAGGCAGAGCACGACAGACGTAGCCTGCCGTCTCCCGGCCACGGCCCGGCGGGCAGGATGGCGACATGCCCGCACCCTCGGAACACACCAGGCTCTCGCTCGAGCAGCGCCTGGGCGACCATGCCCGCACCGCCTGGCCGCAGCTGGCTCGGCTGCCCGTCCCGCCATCGCGGCGCCTTCGCCTACGTAGCCGGCCAGCTGGCCGACGGCGAACAGGTCAAGCTGATGCGGCTGCGCCACACCGGCACCGCCGCCACGCGGGGCTTCGCCCTCTACCTCGCCAGCAGCGACACATACGAGAACACCGTCCTGCCCACCGGCTCAATCACCGGCACCCCCTCACAGGCCCTCGAGTGCGCCTGCAACCTCCATCTCGCCAACCCGGACACCTGACCGGGCGCCAGCTTCGAAGTCAACCCCGAAGGACTTCCGGAGCCGACCGCTCAGAGCCAGGGGCGCCGGCCCGGTCCGGTCGGGTGCGTGCCTGTGACGCCCATGACCACCGAGTAGAGGCTGGTCTCTGCGGCAATGAAGAGACGGTTGCGCTTGGCGCCGCCCCAGGAGATGTTGGCAACTGCCTCGGGGACGTTGAGACGCCCGATCAGCGTGCCGTCGGGGTCGTAGCAGTGCACTCCGTCGCCCATCGCGGCGGCCCAGAGCCGACCGGCGTCGTCGAAGCGGAGATTGTCGAAGCGTGCGGCCTTGCGAGCCTCCGCTTCAGCGAAGACCTTGCCCTCGGACAGCGTGCCGTCCTCGTGTACGTCGAAGGCCCGGATGAAGCCTGCTCGGGTATCGGAGACGAACAGTTGCTGCTCGTCGTGTGAGAAGACCAGGCCGTTCGGGGCGCCGAAACAGTCGGCGACCAGCCGCACTTCGCCGGTGGCCGGATCGATACGGTAGACGTTGTTGGAGCCGATCTCACTCAGCGCACGATAGCCCTCGTAGTCGCTGGTGATGCCGAAGTCCGGGTCGGAGAACCAGATCGAACCGTCGGACTTGACGGCCGCATCGTTCGGGCTGTTCAGGCGCTTGCCCTTCCACCGGTCCGCCAACACGGTGATGGTGCCGTCGTGTTCGGTCCGGGTCACTCGACGGTTGCCCTGCTCGCAGGTGATCAGCCGGCCCTGACGGTCGACAGTGTTGCCGTTGGTGTGCCCGGCGGAGTGGCGGAAGACGCTGACGGCACCGGTTTCTTCGTCCCAGCGCAGCATCCGGTCGTTGGGGATGTCGCTCCAGACCACTTGCCGCCAGGCAGGCAGGTAGATCGGCCCCTCGGCCCAGCGGCAGCCGGTGTACAGGACCTCCAGTGCCTCGTCACCGTTCATGCACCGCCCGGCACGGAACCGGTCATCGAGCATCTCGTACAGCCCGGGGCGCTTGCCGGTCATGAGGCCCCTCCCTTCGACAGACACCACATACTGAACATTCTTTGACTCAAAGCCAAGATTGCAGGACAAGGTATGGTCAACGCAAGGGGATTCCGAACGGAGGGCTATGGATCACATCGATCGCGTCCTGCTGACGCAGCTCCAGCAGGACGCCACCCAGTCCTACGCCGCGCTGGGCCGGGCCGCCGGCCTCTCGGCCGGCGCCGCTCACGAACGTGTGCGCAAGTTGCGGGAGCGAGGCGTCATCCGGCGCACCACCGTCGAGACGGACCCGGCCGCGCTGGGCGGCGCAGTGCTGGCCTATGTGATGGTCGACTCGACTTCCTGGATGGGTGATGCGGCGCAGGACTTCGCCGCGCTCCCCGAAATCCTGGAGGCGCACATCATCGCGGGCAGCGCCTCGGTGCTGGTGAAGGTTAGGACCGCATCCACCGAGCAACTGCAGGATGTGTTGCGCCGGATCTACGCCATCGAGGGGGTCAGCAGGACGCAGGCCACGGTGGTCCTTGAGACCTTCTTCGAGCGGCCGCTCTCGCCGCAGACCCCCGAGCAGACGTGATCGAGCACTTCATCGGACGCTCCCCCTATCCCGCGGCCCCTGACATCTGCCGCAGCGACATGCACGGTCGCTGCTTCAGCGTCAACCCCCGAGGAACTTCCGGGCCCGACCACTTAGCTACAGCCCGCTCGGAGTGCTCGTTCTGCTGGTGATGGCGCCGTTCATGGCCGCGGCCGGAGCTGTTCTCGGCGCTCTGCTGTCGATCGGTGCGGTAATGCCGCTCCTGGCGGTGGCCGGACGGCTGGGACGCCGGCTCTCGGGACACCAGGCGTGGTGGTGGGTCCCGGCGGTGGCGGCCGCCGGAACTGCCCCGCCGGCCCCGGCGGTGGCGGTGCTCGCGGAGGCCGGTGTCCTGGCCGGCCTGGGCGGATGGCTCACCGCGACGGCGGCGCTCACCGTCACGGCGCTGGTCGCCCGCAGGCTGCTGCTGCCGGACCGGCCACGGCTCTCCGGCGTGGCGATGTTCGGTCGGGTGGCGCTGTACGGGACACTCGCCGTCGTCACACCGGTATGGTCGCCGGCATCGCCCTGTACGCCGGAATCGGATACGAACCTCTGCGGCTGAGCACCGAACAGGTCACCGGGACTTGGTCGGACGGAAAGGGCGGCACGCTCATCCTCACGGCGGATGGCAAGGCAACCGCGCCCCACGTCGAAACGTTCAATATCGACGACTCCTTCGAACCCGTGGTGCACAAGTGCACGGGCGTCGGAACCTGGGAGTACGACCCGGGCGCCGGACCGTGGTCCCAGGAGGTGGATGTCTCCCTCGACGACTGCCCCAGGGACGCCTGGGAGGTCCTCGGGACGCCTGAACACCTGAAGCTGTTCGTCTACATCGGCGACCCCGACAGCTGGGACCTCTACATCCTGCAACGCCGACTCGAGGGGCCCTGAAACAGAGGCCGTTGAGGGTGTCGCGGTCGGCTTGGGTACTCGTTGGCCTGTCCGGGGGAAGCGGAACCCTCGGCGGTGGGGAAGATCTGCCAGGCAGGGTCCGAGGGCTGTGCGCGTGCCCCGCTCCCGATGCCCGTACATGTGTCATCCGCACGTCGGGCACGGCGCACTGCTCGGTGTTCGCCGGATGCGGGGGAACACGAGCGACCGAACGCAGGGCGCCGCACGGCCTCGCGGTGCACGGGCGATCGACACCCGGTGGCAGGCCCAACGCCAGGCTTCGCGTTCCCCTTCTCCGGTCGAGGGGAACCCGTCAGTCGGAGGGACGGTCCTCCGCCGGCCGACTGTTGGAGGAACGTGCTCCGCGTTCGCTCGTCTGCTGTCACCGTGGACATAATTCGGCTGTGAACCTGAGACCAGAGCTGGTGCCCCCGCCCGTGAGCCGGCAACGGCTGGATGAGTTGAGCTGCGAGATCAAGCGGATCGCCGACCTGGTGACCGGCCGTACCGGGGACGGAGACGAGGCGATCCGGGCCTTCAACGCGATGACCGGCCACGATTACCGGGCCCTCGACTTCGCCGAGTACGACGCAGGCAGGAGCCTGGAGGAGTTCGCCAGAGAGGCGGCACGGCCCGCTCGGCCCCGGGTTCCGGACATCACGCGGGGTGAGCTCGCCGAGATCGTCCGCAGAGTGCTCGCGGCCGACCCGGAGAGCGACTACTACCTGCTGCTCCTCGAAGCGAACGTGCTGCGACCCGGGGTCAGTGGTCTGATCTTCTCTCCCCTCCTCCAGGATGCATCTGCCGAGGAGATCGTCGACGAGGCCCTGAAGTACCGGCCGATCGCACTCTGATCGAGGAACGCGGGGCTGTCTCCGGTCCTGGCAGCAGGCGTTCGGAATCCGGGAGCCTCGACAGCGGTCAAGACTCGCGGACCGGACAACCCGCCCGCCCCGGGCTCCACTTCACCGACGCGGCCGCGCAGTGGTCCTCAGCGCCCTTGTCCGATGCGGTGTCCTGAGCGACAGGCAAGCGTTCGCCAGCCGCGGGAACGCTTTCACGCGGGCTGTCCGGAAGCTTCGAGCGGGCTGTCCTGGCCGGAGTCGGTCCACGCGGCCCTGCGCTGCTGCATCCTGGTCAGCCTGCGTACGACGACGATGGCCATCACGGCGGCGCCGACGTCGAGGACGTCGGCGACCATCAGCAGCCCCACTGCCTGCTTGATCGCGTCCGCCTCGTCGGCCCGGACGAGGTAGCGGGAGGCCAGATTGCCCAGCGTGACGTCGCAGATCCACACCGTCCACCAGACATTGACGATGGTGACCGGCGTGCGTGGCGCATCGGGGACATCGCGCCGGAGCTCACTCGCCGTCCAGATGTCCAGGGTGATGCGGCGCGGGAACCACAGGGAGACGACCGGTACGATCCAGCCCCACACCGCCCAGCCCGGCGACTTCCTGTGCACCTCGGGCGCGAAGAGCTGGGCGTTCTCCCGCATCTGCCGGAACCAGACGATGAACACGATCCCGCAGACCAGGAAGGTCACGGTCTGGACGACGCCCGAGAGTCTGTAGAGGCGTTCGACCCGCTCGAACTCCTCGAGGGCGGTCGGGATCCCCTCCTCTCCGAGGCCGCTCCAGAGGCCGTAGTACTGCCGGCCGACGCCGAGCGAGAACACGTCGGCCAGCACAGCGAGGCCGAGCAGCACGCAGGTCGCCGCAGCGAGCCCGGTCGGAACCGGCACGCGGAACTCAGGTCTGGGTGTAAACATGGGCAACGTGGACATGACAGACAACCCCCCACAGGTGTACGACGTCCACCACCTGCGGCGGGCGCTCGCGGACCGTACGTGGGCAAGAGGCAGGTTGTCCACAGAGTTTGTCCGCGGACATGGTGGCAAGGGCCCAGCCACGCGATCTCGCCGCCGGTCGAAGTCGGTCGGGTCGTCCCGGACCGCCTCGGCGACCACCTGGAGTTGCTCTGCCGTTGGTCCTGGAGCGTCCCGCCACCGCAGTGCCGCGGGGCGCAGCCGCACCCTCGCCGGCAGTCCGAGGGCAAGCAGTCCGGACTGCTCCAGCCGGACCGCCGCGACCTCACCGCGCGCTGGGGAAGCGCTCGGTGTGCAGGCGGGTGGCCACCCGCAGAGCACCGTCCTCGTGGACACGCTGCCGCCGTCAGGCCACGACGAGAGCGACCAAGGCAGCCCCGGCGACCACGCCGAAGGCCGGCTTCACCAGATCGGGAAGCGTCTGGGGTCGATACGGCGCTCGGGCCTCGGTCAGTTGGCATCGAGCAGGTCCCCTCCTGTGGAGGACACTCCCGTGGCCACGAGGATCGCGGCTTCGACGGTCAGGGCAGTACGGCGCCGACCGGTCAGAGGCACGACCGGTCAGACGTCCTCTCACGCATCACCAGGACAGTGCAGATCTGCCATCGGTTGCGTCCCCTCTTCCCCCAGCAGCCGCCCAAGGACACAGCCACGACTGAGCAAGAGCTCCCCCACTCCGGTGGTACCGGCGTTCCCGAGCACCGGCTGGGATTCACTCGGGGCAGCCGGGGCGGGCAGCCCCGGAAACGAGGCCGGTGCGAGCTCAGTGTCCCTGCCCGGTCCGGCGGCGGGGGCGCTGTCCGCCCCGCCTGGGCCGCCGCCGCACGGCATCGGATTCGGGACCGGCAGCACCGGGCGAGGAGAATCCTCCCGGCACCGGGGAGGGGGTCCGGGCGGCGGGAACCTCGGGCGCGCTCGGCGAGGCCGCGGCGGCGGGGCGGGGCCGGGCGGCGCCGGCGATGACGGTGGCGTGCGGGAGCAGCGGGGCGCAGCTTGCGCACACCTCGGCAACGCTCCACACCCGCCCGACGGTCGGGTCGTGGCGCAGGATCATGACCACGGATCCGGCGCACTGCACGCGGGTGTCCTGGTGTGCGCCGCACTGCTCGGCACGGCAGTGGCATGACGCGTTCGGACGGACGGTCGCGGCGCGGGCGTGGGCGGCGGCGTGCCGGGCGGCGAACGCGCGCAAGCTCGCGAGGTCCTTGGACCGGGGCGGCATCCGGCACGCGGCGGTACTGCAGGAGACCGTGGCGGAGTGATCCGCGTGGCCCATCAGCCGGACCGTCCAGGACCGTCCGGGCACGCGCGCGGTGGAGGTTTCGCTGTAGGCGGTGGTCACAGGCACAGGCCGTCCGTTCGTGTTGATCAACAGGTGCAGGGCTCCACTATGAGCTACCCGGGCTCGGGGTGGCCCGCACATTTCCCTGCGGCTTCCCGGGAGTCCGGTTCCGGACTACGCCGGTTCCACCAGAACCGCCGGCAGGGTGCCTCTGACGATGGGGCCCTGTGGCAGCGAGAGCCCGAAGTATCGTTCCACGATGCCCAGCGCGGTGCGGTGCACCTCCCTGTTGTCCCGCTCCGGGTCCGGGAGGCCGGCAGCGGTCAGCAACTCCTGCAAGGGGGCGGCCGTCGCGGGGTCGCCTTCTACGCCCTGACAGCCCCACGAGGCGTCCAGATGCAGATTGCAGGCACTCAGCAGGCGGCCGTCGTGAAAGTACGCGAACTGCGGCGGCACGGGCTTGCCGTTCTCCTCCTCGTACTCCAGGAGGCAGACGTGCGCACCACCGCGCGACACGGGGGTCAGGGGGCCGAACTCCCCCTGCCAGCCGCCGTACGCGACCGCGTATGCCCAGTCACCGGCGCTGCCGAGGCGCAGGCCGATGCCGTCGGAGGAATCGCCGTAGGTGTCGTCCATGAGCTCCAGAAGAGACTCTCCCGTGTGGGCCCCCACTTCCACGACGAGGTGCTCCCCGTCGTACGACACGGTCTCCGCGAGGCGGCCGGCGAGCTCTTGCGGGGAGAGTCCGCGGGCGAGCACCACGCGGTAGCCCCCGAAGGCGATGGATCGCGGCGCGGCGAGCCAGGTCGTTCCGTCTGTCATGACTCCTATCCTGACTGGCCCCTCTGACAACGCGGGCGGCGCCCGCGGGCTGGTCACCGCGGGCCCGGACGACGGCGCCTCGTTCCTCCGAGTGCGTGCGTGGGAGGCGCGAGGATCTCGGGTTCCCGCCGGCGTCCGCGCTCGTCCGTGCTTCCGGCCGCGTCCTGGACGGTCCGACCGGGGGCAGGGCTTGGCTCTTGCGTATGGTCCGGGTCGGCGGGACGGCGCTGAAGGAGCCGGGCGCCGGCCGGTGGTGTCGGACTCCTCCGTATGCTCAAGGCTCTCATCGTCAGGGGCAGGGGATCGTGAAGAGCGGCAGATGTGGGCGGATCGCGGCAACGGCGGCGATGGCAGCGGTGGTGTTGCTGGCGGGGTGCGGCGGGGGTGGCGGGATCACTCGCGCCCAGGGAGACGGTGGCGCCGCGGGGCCCGCTCGGGCCACGGCCTCGCCTGTGACCGGCGCGGCCCTGTCGGCCGTGCTGAGTGAGAAGCAGGTGGCCGGGGCTCTGCCAGAGGGTGCGGCTGTTTCCGGCCTGAAGAACGGGATGCGGAGTGTCATCCCTTCACGGGACCCGGGTACCGGGGCGTGCGTTGCGGGTGAGGACGAGGCGCTGTGCGCCGGTGCGATGACGACGGGGGCGTCCGTTTTCGTGACACGGGGCGAGGCGAACGTGAATTTCGCCCTCACCGCCTACCGGGACCGCAAGGCCGCTGCAGCCGCGTACGCGCTGGTTCTGAAACGGGATCAGGCTGACCGTGCGCAGCGGGACGTCGCCCTCGGGGCGGTCGGTGAGCGTCGTCATGGCCGCCTCGGCACGTTCGAGACCACGGGGGATCCGCACGCGAGGGCGACGGTGCTGGTGGGCACGACGGTGCTGTCGATCGATGCGTTCGGCAAGGCGACGTACGTGAGCGGCGAGCGACTCGCCGCCTACGCCACGATGTTCGTCAAACGGTCCGAGCAGGCGCTGCAACACGCCGCCGAGGCGGGACCCTGAGGGCGCGTGGGCGATCGCCCGGGGCGGCCTCACCGTGGCCCGGTGACCGAGGAGGCAGGAACTCGGCAAGCGCGGCGAGATCCTTTACGGGTCTGTCCTCAGCGCCGGGCAGTCGGGGGGCGCTCACGCGAGGAAGCCTCTCTGCTCGCCGCTTCCGCCGAGTTGCGAACGGCGCGGCGCTGCGCGATCCGGCCCGTGAACTTCCGGACCCGTCCGCTGCTCCCCCGCGCCCCGGCGTCCGCCCGATGGGCATTCCCACGGAACGGTCGCTCCCTGCTTCCCGCCCGACGGTCCGGCGGTCCTTCTGCTTCCCCGGTCGGCCGCGACGGCGGCAAGCCTGCGGTTTCGCCGGACGGCCGGTCAGGTTCCCCGTGCCGGGACCGCGGGCGTACGTGCCGCCCGGTCCGCCCGCACGACCCTGTCGAGCGGGCGCAGCACGCACTGCTGGAGCAGCAGCGACGGGCTGATCAGGGTCGACCCGACCTCGTGTCCCTCCTTGACGCAGGTGTACGGCGAGCTGAGCACGACGGGGTCGTCGCCCACCGCCACGACCTGTGCGGCGAGTGCCGACTTCCGTGCGCACACCACGGCCGGGCCGCGGATCTCGTCGGTGAGCCGTCCTCGCCGGATCCGGCGTACCCAGAGCAGTTCCAGCACCAGCAGTCCGCGTACCGACCAGCCGCCGACCGGGCTGCCCAGCAGCCAGCCGTCGTCCGACCGCTCCAGCAGTTCCGCCGGCGGATGCGTGCCCGGGGAGACCTCCAGCACACTGCACCGCGGCAGCACCGCCCCCGCCGGGCCCCGCCCGTGGCCCGTGCTCCGGCCGCCGCTCAGGTGGCGTGTCGCGCGGTCGGTCAGCAGTCCCGTCCACCGCCCGTCCGTCAGCAGCGCGACCGTCCGTGCGCGAGTCCCCTCGTCGTCCCGCCGGTAACTGCCCGCGTACGGGCGGGTCGCCGGCCGGTCGTGGACCGTCAGCGGGGCCGGGGTCCACCGGTCGCCCAGTCCGCGGTCCGCCCCGCCGGACAGCGCGGCCAGGTAGTTGTCCGCCTCGCTGGTGTGCCCGAAGCACTCGTGCACGAACACCCCCGCCGCCGCCGGTGACAGCACCGCCGGCCCCACCAGCGGTGCGTCCCCGACCGGTGTCCGGCGTGCCAGCAGCTCCCGGTCGTCCAGCAACCGGCACACTCCCCGGGGGAGTTCCGCCAGCACGAAAGCCGTGTCGTAGGCGGCCACGCCCCACTGCGGGGTGTGCCCGTGTGCCGCGGGGCCGAGCCGGACATGGACCCGCACCAGCCCGTCGGGCTGCTCCCGCCGCGACAGCGATGCTGCCGGACCCAGCTCCTGGGCCGCGTCGGCCAGCGCCGCCGACAGCCCGTCAGCCACCGGTCAGCCGGGCGATCGCGGCCCGGCAGCCGGCCAGCAGCTGGGCCCCGGCGGGTGTCGGGTCCGCCACCTCCAGCAGGTTCTTCTCCGCCGCCAGCAGCTGTCCGGCCTTCTCC
This sequence comes from Streptomyces sp. HUAS CB01, assembly GCF_030406905.1. Classification (NCBI taxonomy): domain Bacteria; kingdom Bacillati; phylum Actinomycetota; class Actinomycetes; order Kitasatosporales; family Streptomycetaceae; genus Streptomyces; species Streptomyces chengbuensis. Next base: position 7,839,285 of record NZ_CP129137.1, on the reverse strand, counting down.
TGGCGGTAACGCTCCAGCCGGTCCCGTTCGACCGGGTCCTCCTCCACCTGCTGGTGCCTCCCCGCCGCCCAGGCGTCGTTGATGAACGACAGGATGCCGTGCAAGATGTGCCCGAGCGGCCGTTCCGCGTCGACGAACGGCGAATGGTGCGTGGCCCGCGGGTTGCGCACCAGCGCCACACAGTCCAGCACCCCGCTGAACCGCTGATGGGTGCCCTCGTGCACGAGTGTCTGGGCGAGCATGTACGCCGGGCGCTCACTCGTCAGCACCAGCCCGCGCAGCCCGTGCACGCTGAAGTTCAGCGGGCGCAGTCCCCGGTGCCCGCCCAGGGCCGCGAAGGCCCGGATGTCGCGGGCCGCCATCGCCAGCCCCTCCGGCCACTCCCGCCCCAGCAGATCCGCCGCCTCCTGCAGCCGGGCCGCGAACGCCGCCGCGTCGGCCGCCTCCAGCCGCACCGCCGGTTCGTCGCCCTCCGATGCCCACTCCAGCAGCAGGTCCCCCCGCGCCGGGCCGTCGCCGGTGACCACAGGAGCCGGGCCGTCGGCCGCCGCCAGCCGCACCGAGGCCGGCGCGGCGTCCGGATCGTACGCCAGGGCCCGCGCCAGCAGCCGCAGCAGCGGCTCCGGCTCCACCGCACCGCTCTCGGCCCGCCACACCCAGCCCGTCACCTCCGGACGCAGCGCCCAGAGCAGCGCCGCGTCCACGTCCATCGCGTCAAGGAGCCCGCGGACCCGGGCCAGCGCCGGATCCGCCCGGTGGCCCTCGTCGAGCCGCTGCACCGCCCGCAGCACCCGCACCAGGTACTGCCGGGCCACCACCCGGTGGAGCTGCTCGTTGGCCGCGACCGCCGCCGCGTCCTCGGCCAGCACGATCAGCGAGAGGTCAGGCAGCCCCGCCGCCGACCGGTCCGCCTTCAGATCCTTCACCCGCATGTCCGTCCCCTCCCTCTCGGTGGTCCCCGCCCTCTTCCCGCACCTCCCGCAGCGCCCGCAGCAGCGCCCGGTCCAACCGGTCCGTGTCCGGCCCGTCCGTCGGCAGCGGCTCCCACCACTCCCGCTGCTCGGACAGCCGGCGCACCAACGGCCGCAGATACCGGCCGAGCGCGCTTTCGGCGTTGCACGAGAACGAGACGCTCACCGAGCCGGGCTCCGCGCCCGTGCCGGGCCCCGGCGGTGTCTCCACCCCCTCGTGCGGGGCGAACACCGGCAGGTACAGCACGTCGCCGGCCTCGAGCCGCACCCGGAACGGTTCCGACGGCAGCCGCCCCGTGGGGACGAACCCCTTCGTCTCCAGCATCCGTTTGCGCTGCCGCGCCTCGGAGGTGTGCGCGGGCAGCCCCACCAGCCAGTCCTTGGCCCCCTGCTGCTGCACGACGAAGTTGTCGCTGTGGTCGAAGTGGCAGCCGATGCCCGCGCCGCGGCCCCGGGTCACCGACAGGTCGGCGGTGCACTCGGCCCAGCCGAACCGGTCCGCCAGCACCGTGCACGCCGCACGGAGCACCGGCATCACGTGCTGGGCCTGGTTGACGAAGAGCACCTGCCCGTCGTCGCTCCGGTGCACCGCCGCCTGCCCGTGGCCCGTCGCGGCGAGCCGCTCCTCCAGCTCGGCGACCTGTGCCCAGTCGAGGGCGGGGGCCAGGAAGTCCGCTCCGCGGCCCCGCCACACCACCGGCCGGCGCCGCCAGCACTCACGCCGGAACTCCGCCACGTCCAGCACGTCCGTCTCCAGCAGGCCCGGGTTCATCGCAGCCCCCAGTGGTCCAGCCGGTCCCGTAGTGCGGCCCGGGTCGCGGGGGCCAACGGTCCGTCCCGGCCCGCCAGGACCGCCACCAGCCCCTCGAACACGGGCCGGGTGGCACGCCCGATGATGCAGCGGCCCGGTGTCGCCAGGTACAGCGTCGGCTCCAGTCCCCACTCCACGGCTGCCTCCCCGTACTCCCGGAACCCGCACTGCACACCGCCGTGCGCGGCGAACCCCGCCAGCCCCACGTCGAATGTCGCCTCCGCGCCGGTGGCCACCGCCTGTGCAACCCCCACCGCCGCCTCGTGGTGCACCAGCGGTTCCACTGCGGCCAGGGGCTCCGCGGACGCGGCGACGAAGCGGTGGAAGCACTCCGGCATGAGCCGTCCGCGGCCGGCCGCCGAGAACGGCACGTCCCGGAAATGGCGGAACTCCACCGATGCGGTGAACCGTTCGGCGAGTTCGTTCGGTGTGAGTCCGGTGCGCTCCCGGATCGCCCGCAGCGACCGTGCGAAGCCGCGGGCCAGCCCCGGGCCCGTCCCGGTGCCCCCGCTCACCACCTCGGAGCGGATGTTGCGTCCGACCAGGGTCAGTTCCCGTACGTCGACCCGGGCGAACGCCGCGGCCAGCGCCGGGTCCAGCCCGAGCGCGGGATGGTGGGGGCCGTGCTCGACGAATGCGCTCCGCGTCTCCTCGTCGTACAGCAACCGGTCCAGCACCCGCAGGATCCGGTCGTGCTCAGCCGACCCGTCGGGCTCCGGCATCCGCTTCCTCCTTCCACGCGCGGACGATCGCGAACAGCCGCTCCGCGTTGGGCCGGGACTTCGGCACGAGCCGCCCCGCCGCGTCGAAGTTCGGGTCCTCGTACGTCACCCCGGTCAGCCGGGGCATCATCGGCAGCAGGTGTTCCAGCAGGGCCAGTTGCTCGTCGAGCAGCACGCCGTGGTGCAGGTCCCGGAACCGCCCCTCGACGATCTGGCAGCCCGACAGGTGCACCTCGTGGCAGCGGTCCAGCGGCAGCGCCTCCACACCCTCGAACATCCGCTTCCCGGTGCGGCCCATCAGCCACTGGTAGGCCAGGACGTGCCCGACGTCGAGGGTGGCCAGCGCGCCGGTCTCCCGGATCACCGTGTCGAAGAACGCGAACGCGTCCAGGGTGCCGACGAGGAAACTGCCGCCCTCGGTGAATCCGGGGAACTCCACCGACAGCGGCGCATCCAGCCGGCGCACCCACTCGCCGACGTGCCCGACACAGCGCCGCAGCCCTTCCGTCGTCAGCACCGGAGGCATCGGATAGGGCAGGCTCCGGCCTCCCAGCGACCAGATGCCCAGGTCCTCGATCACCCACCGGAAGCCGTACCGTTCGATCAGCGCGTTGGTGAACTCCGCCACCGCTTCCTTCTCGTACTCCTCCGGACTGCCGGTGTTGAGCATGGTGTGGTGGAAGGCCCGCGCCCGTCCCGGCCCGAACAGCTCGAACAGCCGGTCGTAGGCGGGGAAGTAGCGTTCCGGCTCCAGTGGGCCGTAGTCGATCGGCTGGAACGCCACGAACATGTAGTCGTAGTCCTGCGCGTGCCGTTGGAGGAAGGCCGCGACCCGGTCGGTGGGCCGTCCCTCGCCGGTCTTCTCGAACCCGATGCGCTCGCCCCAGACCAGGTCCATGCCCAGCCCGAGACCGAGCCGCCCGGAGTCCTCCCCCTTCCCCTCCCCCCGCTCCTCCCGTGCCCGCCGCGCCACTCGTTCCATCAGCCGCCCCCTTCCACTTCCAGCAGGCGTTTCTCCACCATCCTCGAGAGCCACCTGCGCCCGTCAGGCCCGTCCGCCGTGAGCCGCCCGTCCCCGGCGCGCGCCACACCCGGTGGGACCGCGGCCATCCGCGGCCACGCCAGATCGGCCAGGAACCACTGCGTTCGTACGGTGTCCAGCGCCACCCCGAAGCGCGGGCGCACCGGCGTGCCCGCGGCCACCAGGCCGTCCGCATCCGGGCCCGTCCCGGCTGCCACCCGCGGGCGCTGCTCCAGGTCGGGGCGGCTCGTCCGTTCCGCGTCCGGCACGGCCTCGACCGCCATCCGCAGCAGCCGCTGCCTGGCCTCCTCCGTGCCTTGAGGGTCCAGCAGCGCCCCGCCGACCCGGCCGGCGGCGAACGCCAGCCCTTCGTTGGTGACCAGATCCGCGTCCGCGTGCGGGTCGTCCGCCGCGCCCCGCCTGCTCGCCCACAGGTGGCTGCCCGGCTCGGCGACCAGCAACTGCATGGTGTCCAGCCCCATGTCCGCCGGATGCCGCTGGATCACCGCCACGGTGTCCCGGTACGCCCGCTCCGCGTCGGGGTGCGCGAACCCGTCCATGAAGGACAGGTTGGTGGTGATCCCCGCGGCGGTCAGGTTCGCCACCGCCCGCTCCGCGTGCCGCGCGTCCTGGCCCTTGTTCAACGCGTCCAGGACGGGCTGCGCGTCCGTCTCGTACCCGGCCGACATCTGCACGCACCCCAGGGCGTACAGCTCCGCGCAGAACTCCGGGTCGGCCAGCTCCGGTTCCAGCCGGGCCCGGACGCGGAAGGTCAGCGGGGCGCCGCGCGCACGGACCGCGCGCATCACCCGCAGCAGGTGCCGCAGCCCGGTGTTCTCGTCGGTGACCGCCACATCGGTGATGCCCAGCCGGGCCGCCAGTTCGACCAGGTGCCCGGCCGCGACCGCGGGGGACACCTGCTGGAACGCCCGTGCGTCGTGGTAGCGGTTGCCGTAGGAGCAGAAGGTGCACCTGCCCCAGAAGCAGCCGACGGTCAGCCGGTAGGGGAACTGGTGGGCCTGGTTGCTGTAGTCGGCGAAGTCGAACTGCCCGAAGTCGGGCATGGCCTGCTCGTTGAGGACGAACCCGTCGGCCAGCCCGGCGCGCTCGGCCGTCCGCTCGGCCTCCGGCGACGCGCCGTCGAGGATCCGCCCGAGGTAGTCCTCGCCGTGGCCCAGGCACCAGTGGTCGACGGCCCGGGCCGCGGCCACCCGGCGGCGCAGTGCGGCCGCCCACATCTGCACGGTCGGCCCGCCCAGCATGATCCGCAGGTCCGGCCGCTGCTCCTTGAGCAGTCCGCACAGCGCCAGGGTGGGCACCAGCTGGCTGAAGAACGGTACGGAGAATCCGAGCAGTCGCGGTCGGTGCAGGGCCAGCAGCTCGGTCAGCCGCTGCGCCGCCCACTCGGCCGACCAGCCGGACCGCCCGTCCGCGACGAGATCGTCCAGCCGGGACAGCGGGAACGGTCCGGGCAGCATCCAGCCGTCCGCGGTGGCCTGCTGGGTGACGTACCGCACGACGGCGCGGATCGCGACCTCCTGGTCGAAGCCCGAGCTGCGGTCCCGGGAACGATCCAGCAGCCGCTGCCCGTGGCCCTGCCGGTAGCGCTCGCTGATGCGGCGGAAGGCGTCCTTCGCGAAGGCCCCACCGGTTGTCGTGGCAGCCCGGTCCCCGTCCCGCTCCGGGGCGCCGTGGCGCCGCAGCACGGCCGTCCGGTACTCCAGGTTCAGGTCGCAGCAGACCACCCGGTGGCCGCGCTCGGTCCAGGCCGCGGCGAGCTGGGGCAGCGCCAGGTAGGGGAACTGCACGGCCTCGCTGACCGGCGGCATCACCAGCAGGACGTCCGTGGCCGCACCGGGGCTCACTCCCGCCCCCCGTCGTCGGGCCCGGTCCCCGCCGTGGCCACGGCGGGCTCGGTGAGCCGGTCGAGCAGGGCCAGCCGGGCGTCGGCCTCGGCCGCCGCCTCGGTGTCGCCGCAGCTGCGGGCCAGGACCCGCAGCGTCCGCCAGACCCCGGACCGCAGCGGGAGTTCCCCGGCCAGGGCGCGGAGTTCCGCGAAAGCCCGGTCCGGGCCGTCCAGCCGCGCGGTGGCCCGCGCGGACATGATCCGCGCGTGCATGGCCAGGGTGTCGCGGCCGTCGACGGCGACCGCCTCGCGCAGCCATTCCCGGGCAGTGCGGTGGCCGCCCCGGGCGTAGTGCGCGATGCCGATGCGGTACGCCAGCCAGCTCGACCGGTACCCGGCCGCCGCAGCCCGGCGGTGGCACTCCTCGGCCTGCGCCGGGTCGGTGGTGGCCAGTGCCAGGCCGCGCAGGGCGACGGTCACCCCGCCGTCCTCCTCGCCCTGGGGCAGCGGGGCGCCGCGGTGCACGCTCAGCAGCAGGTCCTCGGGCCAGGGCGTGGCCGGCAGGAACGAGGAAGTGCGGGCCCGCAGCCCGAGCCGGGCGGCGACGTCGGTGCCGACTTGCCGGAACTCCCCCGGCAGGAAGCCCGAGCGGGTCGACCAGGTCATCGCCGACAACTCGCCGCCGCAGAGCGCGACCAGAGCCGCCAGCTCGTCGACCGTGTGGTCGGGCCGCCCGTGCTCGTCCATCAGCCAGTCCAGGTCGATGTCGGCCACCACCTCGCCGGACACGTGCACGGCGAGATGGCGGGCCAGCAGGTCGGGCGGGACGATCGCCAGGCTCACCCCGCACAGCCGGACGGTCAGGCAGCAGCCGCTGACCCGCGGGTCGGGCGTCACGCCCCCGGTGGAGATCAGGGAGACGGAGTCCAGCGCGGTCGCCCGCCATTGCGGATGGGAGCCCCAACTGGGCACCCACACCAGGGAAGTGAGACCGCCCGCCAGGGCGGCCGCGGACCAGAAGTCGTCGAGGCCGAAGGCGCCGGGTACACCACGCACCGGAAGCCGGCGCAGGTGTGCGGCCGGGTCCTCGCCGAGGGTGGCGGCGCACCGCAGCGCCTCCTCGCCGCCCGGTGCGAGGGGCTTGAGGTCGAGGTGGCGGTCGAAGCAGACCACGGTGCGGTCCCGGTAGCCGCCCTGCGGCCAGAGGGCCGCCACTTCGCCGTGCTCCTCGAACAGGTCAACGTGTCCCGGCATTCTCGTCCTGTTCCGCGGGGCTGCCCGTCCAGGGCTCCCGCTGCTCCGGTACCCCGTCGTCCGGTGCCGGGGGCTGCCCCGAGCGGAACTCCCGGACGTCCTTGCCCGCCATGGCCAGGACCGTGGTGGCGATGACCAGTCCGCCGGCCCACAGCATGATCGCCTCGGCCTCCGTGAACCGCAGCAGCACGGCCCCGAGCAGCTGGCCCAGGGGCAGCGAGGCGAAGGAGAAGAAGAAGTCCGCGGAGAACGCCCGGCCGTGCAACCGCTCGGGCACCTCCCGGCGCAGCCCGGCCATCTTCACCACGTCGAAGGCCTGCTGGCCGACTCCGCCGACCAGGAACGCGGCCATGAGCACAGGGACCGAGCCGGTCAGGACCGGGCTCAGGGCGGTCAGCCCGAACAGGGCGAGCAGCGCCAGCGAGACAAGGCCGCGGTGGCGCCCGCGGATCCGGCCGCCGAGGAAGGCACCGGCGACCGTGCCGGCCGCGAACGAGCCGAGTACCAGGGCGTAGACGGTGGCGGTGTGCTGCCGTTCGATGACGAGGACGGGCAGGGCGACCATCCAGGGGCCGACCGCGAACAGCACATGGACCACGGCCAGCAGCTGGACCCGTCGGAGCCAGCGGATCCGCCAGAGCACGGCCAGTCCGCCGAGTGCGGACCTCAGCAGCGACTCCTGCCCTGCGTCCGCACCGCCCTCCCCGTCCGCTTCCCGGCCCGTCTCCTGCGCGGGTGCTTCCCCGGCGGTGTCCGAGCCCGCGCCCGTCGCGGGTGCTTCCCCGGCGGTGTCGTCCCGGCCAGCGGCCGCGAATCGGCCGCCGGCCCAGCGGGTGGCGGCTGCCGAGAGCCCGAAGGCCACCGCCGCGGCGAAGGCACCCGCCGACGGGCTGAACACGGCGACGAGGCCCGCAGCGAGAGTGGGGCCGAAGATGCCGGACAGGTTGCGCATGCCTTCGAGGAGGCCGTAGGCGGCGGTGACACGCTCCTCGTCGGCGTCCGAGCCGGCCCCGCCGTCCGGTACCGCGTCGGCGTGCGGCGCCGTCCCGCCGTCCGATTCCGCCGGGCGGGGACCGGATTCAGGACCGCGGGGAAGGATTCGGGGCGCGATGACGAGCAGCGCCGGTTCGCTGACCGCCTCACAGAGTCCGATGACCACCGCCACGACCAGCACCAGCGGATCCAGGTTGCCGTCCCAGAACACCGCAAGGGCCACCAGCGCCGCGACCCGGGTGCCGTCCGCGCAGACCGCCGCGACGACCGGGCTGATCCGGTCCAGCACGGCACCGCTGAACAGCACCACGCCGCCCAGGGCGAGGAACCGCGCCGCGAACGCCGCACCGATCGTTTCCGCCGGAGTTCCCGCCTGCGCCGCGGAAACCACGACGACTATCGGGAAAAGCGCGTCTCCGAGCAGCGAAACCGCCTGCCCGAAACAGAGTGCCGCGAACCGCCTGTGGCCGAGCAGTTGAAGGTAGGTTCTCACCGGAAATGCGGAGCCTTTCACAAGGGCGGGCGGCGGGGGTCGCCGGCCCCGGGCTGAGTGCAGCTCCGGAGCCGGCGCAGTGCAATCAGTTGCGGAAGCGGAAGGCGTGGAACGCCACGCCTTCGTCGAGGTCCTCGGCCTCCAGCACCTCGAGGCTGTCGAGGGACTCGATGTCCTCGATGATGGTCTGCTCGTGGGTGGTTGACTCGCCCATAATTCCTCCGTCCAAGGAAGAGAGAATCGACAGGCGGGTGCCTGACGATTGTGAGCGACAGCGAGTCTATTGAGGCTCACACGCAACGGTAAGGGGCATAATTCGATCTGGCCGGAACGGTTCTGGACACTTAGAAGCGCAACATTCCGTATGTGGGTCCACCTCCCCGGACTTTCGAAAGTCCGCGAATTTTTCCGTGCACCGGACCTCGCAGTGGCCAGATCCGTCCCAGGGTGTTGTGCGCCCCCGTGTCCGAAAGTGCGCCCACGTCCACACCATGCGCCCCGGCACCATGGGCTCGTCCGTCGTGTGCCCGTGAACGCCGCAACTGCCACGGCCTCTTCGACCTCGCGCATGGTTCGACGGTGAGACCTCGCGGGCTTGGATCTGCGTGCGTGCCCACCCAAAGCGACGGCAATGGCGATGGCTGATGCCACCGGCACGCAAGATCCCCCTAGTGTCCTGAGTCGGAGATTCTTCGGCAGTATGTTGCGACTTTGTCGAGGATTTCGTCGGCTGTTTTGGTCCAGGTGAAGGGCCGTGGGTTGGTGTTCCGGTCGGCGAGCCAGGTGCGGATGTCGCGTTCGAGGGCTTGGACGGAGCGGTGGACGCCTCGGCGGAGTTTTTTGGTGGTGAGTTCGGCGAACCACCGCTCCACCAGGTTCAGCCACGAGGATCCGGTCGGTGTGAAGTGCAGGTGGAAGCGCGGATGGGCGGCCAGCCACTTCTTGACGGCCGGCACCTTGTGGGTGACGTAGTTGTCCAGGATCAGGTGCACGTCGAGCTCGCGGGGCACCTCGCGGTCGAGCTTGATCAGGAACTTCTTGAACTCCGTTGCCCGGTGCCGGCGGTGCAGTGAGCCAATGACCTTGCCCGTTGCCGTGTCCAGGGCGGCGAAGAGTGTGGTGGTGCCCGCACGCACGTAGTCGCGGCTGCGGCGCTCAGGCACCCCGGGCATCATCGGCAGAACCGGCTGGGAGCGGTCCAAGGCCTGGATCTGGGACTTCTCGTCCACGCACAGGACCAGTGCCCGCTCCGGCGGATCGAGATACAGCCCCACCACGTCGCGGACCTTGTCCACGAACAGCGGGTCCTTGGACAGCTTGAACGTCTCGGCCCGGTGCGGCTGGAGTCCGAATGCCCGCCAGATCCGGGAGATCGCCGACTGCGACATACCGGTGGACGCGGCCATGGACCGGGTCGACCAGTGAGTGGCATTCTTCGGTGTCTCCTCGAGTGTCTTGACGATCACCCGCTCGACATCAGCGTCGGTGATCTTGCGTAGCACACCCGGTCGCGGTTCGTCGCACAGACCGTCCAGCCGGCGCTCGAGGAAGCGCCGCCGCCAGGTGCGGACCATGTCCGTGGTGATCCGTAACCGCCGGGCGACTTCCGCGATCGCATGCCCTTCGGCACACTCCAACACAATCCGCGAACGCAACGCCAACGACTGGGCACTCGAACGACGACGCACCCACGACTGCACCATCTCCCGCTCGGCATCAGTCAGCACAACCGGCGGAATCTTCGGTCCAGGACAACTCACACCAGACCAACGACAAATCTCCGACTCAGGACACTAGGGACAATCCCGTGGCGCGACCCATCCCGCCTTCACCACACGTTTCGACGACGGCGCGGACGGCCCGGGACCCCGGCCCGACGACCCCTCGCGATGGTCCTGCACCCCCTCCGACCACCTGGCCGCGACGCCCGGCCGCTGTGCGCAGATCCGCCGCACAACCCCGTCGCCGCATGCCGCGTACGGCGACGGGGTTCGGGGTGGCATGTGCGGTCACGGCCCTCATCACGGCGCCCCGGTACTTCGCGGGGCCCATGGCCCCCGTCCCCGGCGCCCCGCTGACACCTCCGCCGGCGAGCAGCCGCACGACGCCGTCCGTACCCACGTCGCCATCCACGCCGTCGGCGTCGACGACCGGCCCGACATCGCCTGCACGAACGTCACCGCCCGAGCCCGGTGCTCCCTCCACCGCAACCAGTGGCGAACCCACCGAACCCCTCAGGCCAAGCAGCCCGGTTCCCACCACCGCGCCATCGGCGGTACCGGCCCCGCAGTCCCGGACGGCGGTGGCGGTGGCGGTGGCGGACACGGCCGAGTACGACGAGAGTCACGGAGTGCGGCGCTCGAGGACAGACCATGACGAACAATCCGAGCGGTCCGGGAAACACGGGCGTCGTACCGCCACGGCCGGAGCCGGCACCACCCGCACATGCCGTCCGGAACGCCCCCGGAGTACCTCGTCACGCACCATCCGCGCGGCTCGCCGCCGCTGTCGCCCCGGCATTCTGATCAGGCCCTGGTGTTCGCCTGTGACTCGCCGCTCTCGGTGCGCAGTTGCTCGTTGATGCGCTGGGCTTCTTCGAGTTGGTCTTCAAGGATGATGATGCGGCAGGCGGCCTCTATGGGGGTGCCGTGGTCGACGAGTTCACGGGCGCGGCCGGCGATGCGCAGTTGGTAGCGGGAGTAGCGGCGGTGACCGCCTTCGGAGCGCAAAGGGGTGATCAGGCGGTGTTCGCCGAGGGCGCGGAGGAAAGCGGGGGTGGTGCCGAGCATCTCGGCGGCCCGGCCCATCGTGTAGGCGGGGTAGGCGTCATCGTCGAGATTGTCGAGGGGCTGGGAACCGGCAGGGGGCATAGACCTCTTCTTTCGGGGACGCGTCGGGGGGCTCGGGCGCCGTGCGGCACCCGAGCCCCGAGCTTTCAACACCATCTACCGGCACACTGCGCCGGCCTTGTTTGTCCGCAGTTCCGCCTGGGAGGACAGCACTGCGGGGATCGCGGATGCGTGACCGGGGACCACCTTCCAATCCGGGGTCTGCGGTACCCGGGCGGACCTCTTCCTCGCCCGGGCGATCCTGATGGCGTTCTGCTCCTTCACCTTCGGTTACTCGGTTGTACTACGGACAACACTGGTACTGCACTCTGCTCGCGACCCTCGGGCCGCACACTTCTTGACCTGCATGCACGGCAGTTCGTCTCTGCCGTGCCCCATCGACTTCCTGAGTACAACGCAAACACTAACCCAGCGAAGAACCAATGTCTACCGCGACCACAACAGATTTTCTCCAAAGCCGGCCGGCGGATGTCTGCCGTGATTGCAGCCGAAAGGGTGGTGTCCCGAGTTCAAGCACGCCAGGCGGGCACCCGCCGAGCCCGGCACCACCGATACAGGCGCAGTCGCAGTGCATGACCGACACGGACACGACGCGCACGCAGACCCCCAGAGCCCTCGTGGTCGCCGAAGGCGACGGTCCCGCCGGTATCGCTCGCGCTGATGACGTCGCCCGCTCCCTCGACGAGGGAGCGGGACCCGGCTCGGCCGCCGGGACCGCGGAGACACTCGCTCTCGCGGTCTCCGAGCTCGCCACCGACGCCCTGCGCCACGGCGGCAGCCGGCAGGGGCAGTCCGTTGCGGCCGTGATCCGGTGGGTACTCGATCCGCTCTTGCCGCGGGCAGTCGGGTGGTCCCGTACGTGGCTTCCGCTTGCCGCGCGGACGCCGACCGCGTCGATCACGCACCGAGACCAGTCCACCTCGCCACGGGCGCCGGGTTCGTGGAGGAGTTCACCCCATGGTCAGACGACCGGCGTGCCGGATTCCTCCAGCCGGTCGGCGAGGATCATCGCCACATCGTCCGCCAAATGGCCTCCGGTATGGCGGATCAACGCCTCGTGCAGTCGCTCCAGAAACTCCTGAGGGATGGGGCTGGAGCCGATCGACTCCATGGCCTCCGGCAGCGGGAAGAAGTCGTTGTCGGTGTTGCGGGCCTCGATCACGCCGTCGGTGTAGAGGAGCAGACGGTCGCCCGGCACCAACGGGTAGCTCTCCGGCTTCTCGCGAGAGGCGGCGATAAGGTCCTCCAGGCCCAGGGGCGGAAGCGGCGAGGCGGGCACCAACGCCCGGGTCCGGCCCTCGTGGAGTGCCAGCGGGGGCGGATGTCCGCGGTTGACCAGTTGCACCACGGGTTCGTCGTTCGGCACCTGGGCGATGAGCGCGGTGGTGAATCCCTCCATCCGGGCTTCCTCGGGATAGGCGCCCGGCACGGCGGCCTCCCGGCGCAGCGCGGCCGCGCAGTGGTTCATCACCGCCACGAGGTCGTCCTCGTAGTACGCGACCACCCGGAACGCGCCCAGCGCCACCGCGACCGCGCGCATGGCGTTCAGGCCCTTGCCGCGGACGTCCCCCACGATCATCCGGACGCCGTAACGCGTCTGAACAGCCTCGTACAGATCCCCGCCGACCTGTGCCCCCGTCCCGGCCGCGAGACACAGGCTGGCCGCCCGCACCGGGCCCAGGCGCTCGGGGACAGGTCTCAGAATGACCTCCTGTGCGGCCACGGCGATCCGGCGGACCTGGTCGAGCTCGCTCCGCCTGTACGCACGCACGGCGCCACTCGTGATGAAACCGGCCACGGAGACCAGAGCCAGAGCCAGGAAGTTGGTGTAGACCTGCAGGGTGCCCCATGCCTGGTTGTAGGTGGCCGTCGTCACGCTGACCGCCAGCGCCAGAGCCACTGCCAAGGCCGTGCGCCCGGGAGCCATCGTCACCGCCGCCAGCGCCGGCACCGCGGTGAGAAGGGGGCCGGTGTAGATGAAGTGAGCGGGTGTGAGCTCGATGATCAGCACGGCCAGCGCGATCAAGAACGGCACGCACTGCGCCAGGGTGAGCAGGACCCCGCTTTGACCGCCCGCTCCTGGCCGAGGGGATGAGCGGAAGAGCGACAGCATGCATTCAGCCTGCCTCGCCGACACTCTGACGGCCTCCCGGGGAACCGGACCCCGCCCCGGTGCAGCGCCGAGGCCGCCCACTCAGCCGCCGGCCCCCCACTGAAGCAGTCGGCCACAGCCGCGTACACCAGCCCGGAGCCTGGTGCGCACCCGGGCCATGGCGGCGGCTGTGCGCGATACGCGCCCCCGGCGTCGCCGATCAACGCGGCGCAGCCGTCTTCCGGACGGCAGCAGGACTGCTTCGCACCGCTCCCCCGCCGCACCGGCGGGCGCGGCAGCAGGCGGGTCGAGCGCGGCACGGAAGTCGGCGCCGGGCAGCAACGCGCCGGAACAGGTCGACGCCGTCCCGCACGCGCCGTTCCCGGGATCGACGGGATTCAGCCACAGGACGGGCACAGCCCGCGGTAGGTGACCTCGGCCCCGAACACCGTGAACCCGAACCGCTCCTCGGCCGGGAGATCGGCCAGCGGGTCGCCGGTCGGACGGACATCGCGGATCGTGCCGCAGCCGGAGCACACCAGGTGCTGGTGCGGGTGGTGTGCGTTGGGGTCGTAGCGCTTGGCGCGACCGTCCGTGGACACCTCGGCGACCTCGCCGAGGGCGACCAGTTCACCCAGCGTGTTGTAGACGGTCGCCCGCGAGATCTCGGGAAGCCGCCGCACCGCACGGGCGTGCACCTCGTCCGCCGTGAGGTGTACGTGGTCGCCGTCGAGGACCTCCGCGACGACGCGCCGCTGGGCGGTCACGCGCCAGCCACGCCCTCGCAGCCGCTCCAGCAGGTCACTCATGTCGGTTCACCTATTCGTACGTGGCGGATGGCCGAAGTGTAACGGTGGGTGTCCGGATTCTGATCGGATATGGATTAGGCGAGCTTCTTGACCTGGACTGTGTCCATCGTAGGATCGGTTCCGGCGACAGCCAAGGGTGCGGAGGAGTTCAGCACGGCAGGACGCGCCCCGACAGTACGACCGCCCGCAGTTCCTGAGCACGTGATCCGCCCAGTCCGGAAGGATTCCCATGTCCGAGAACCATGACGCAATCGTCGCCGACGCGAAGGCCGAGGGCGGGGGTGGCTGCCCGGTCGCCCACGGGCGCGCGGCGCACCCCACGCAGGGCGGCGGCAACCGCCAGTGGTGGCCGGAGCGGCTCAATCTGAAGATCCTCGCCAAGAACCCCGCGGTGTCCAACCCGCTCGGTGAGGAGTTCGACTACGCCGCGGCGTTCAAGAGCCTCGACCTCCCGGCCGTGAAGCGGGACATCGCCGAGGTGCTGACGACCTCTCAGGACTGGTGGCCGGCGGACTTCGGTCACTACGGGCCGTTCATCATCCGCATGGCGTGGCACAGCGCGGGCACGTACCGCATCAGCGACGGCCGCGGCGGTGCCGGAGCCGGCCAGCAGCGCTTCGCCCCGCTCAACAGCTGGCCGGACAACGGCAACCTCGACAAGGCCCGCCGGCTGCTGTGGCCGGTCAAGAAGAAGTACGGGCAGAGCCTTTCGTGGGCCGACCTCATGATCCTCGCCGGCAACGTCGCCCTGGAGTCGATGGGCTTCGAGACGTTCGGCTTCGCCGGCGGCCGTGAGGACGTCTGGGAGCCCGACGAGGACGTCTACTGGGGTCCCGAGACCACCTGGCTGGGCGACGAGCGCTACACGGGCGACCGCGAGCTCGAGAACCCGCTCGGCGCGGTCCAGATGGGCCTCATCTACGTCAACCCCGAGGGCCCCAACGGCAACCCGGACCCGCTGGCCGCCGCCCGCGACATCCGCGAGACGTTCCGCCGCATGGCGATGAACGACGAGGAGACGGTCGCGCTCATCGCCGGCGGTCACACCTTCGGAAAGACCCACGGCGCCGGCCCGGCGGACGCCGTCGGCCCGGACCCGGAGGCCGCCCCGATCGAGCAGCAGGGCTTCGGCTGGAAGAACAGCCACGGCACCGGCAAGGGCGGCGACGCGATCACCAGCGGTCTCGAGGGCATCTGGACCAACACCCCCACCACGTGGGACAACAGCTTCTTCGAGATTCTGTTCGGCTACGAGTGGGAGCTGTTCAAGAGCCCCGCCGGCGCGCACCAGTGGCGGCCGAAGGACGGCGCGGGCGCGGGTACGGTCCCCGACGCCCACGACTCGTCGAAGAGCCACGCCCCGACGATGCTCACCACCGACCTGTCGCTGCGTGTCGACCCGGTCTACGAGCAGATCTCGCGGCGCTTCCTGGAGAACCCCGACGCGTTCGCCGACGCGTTCGCCCGGGCCTGGTACAAGCTGACGCACCGTGACATGGGCCCGATCCAGCGCTACCTCGGCTCGGAGGTGCCGTCCGAGGTGCTGCTGTGGCAGGACCCGCTCCCCGAGGTGACCCACGAGCTCGTCGACGCCGCTGACGTCGCCGCCCTCAAGGCGCAGGTTCTCGACTCGGGCCTGTCGGTGTCCCAGCTCGTGTCGGCCGCGTGGGCGTCCGCCTCGTCCTTCCGCGGCAGCGACAAGCGCGGCGGCGCCAACGGCGCACGCATCCGCCTGCAGCCGCAGAGCGGCTGGGAGGTCAACGACCCCGACCGGCTGGCGGGCGTGCTGCGCACGCTCGAGGGGATCCGGGAGTCCTTCAACGCGGCCCAGAGCGGCGACAAGCGGATCTCGCTCGCCGACCTGATCGTCCTCGCGGGCGGCGCGGCCGTGGAGAAGGCGGCCCGGGACGGCGGCGTCGCCGTCGAGGTCCCGTTCACCCCGGGCCGCGCGGACGCGTCCCAGGAGCAGACCGACACGGAGTCCTTCGCCGCACTCGAGCCGACCGCCGACGGTTTCCGCAACTACCTGGGCAAGGGCAACCGGCTGCCGGCCGAGTACCTGCTCATCGACCGGGCGAACCTGCTGACGCTCAGCGCGCCCGAACTGACGGTCCTCGTCGGCGGTCTGCGCGTGCTCGGCGCGAATCACCAGCAGTCGCAGCTGGGCGTCCTCACGGCCACACCGGGGAAGCTGACGAACGACTTCTTCGTGAACCTGCTCGACCTCGGTACGACGTGGCAGGCGACGTCCGGTGACGCGAACACCTTCGAGGGCCGCGACGACGTCACGGGCGAGGTCAAGTGGACCGGCACCCGGGTCGACCTGGTGTTCGGGTCGAACTCGGAGCTGCGCGCGCTCGCGGAGGTGTACGCGAGCGACGACGCGAAGGAGAAGTTCGTGAAGGACTTCGTCGCGGCGTGGGACAAGGTCATGAACCTGGACCGGTTCGACCTGGTCTGATCGCGGCGTCCGGGCCCGCCGGCGACGGCGGGCCCGGACGCCTGACGGCTGCGGACGGCGCACCCCTCGGGACGTGGGGGGCGCCGTTCGCCGTTCCGGCAGGGTTCGCACAGGCGCCGGCCCGGTGCGCGGACCCGCCCGGCCCGGTGCGCGGACCCGCCCGGCCGGTCGGCACATCCACACGGCCGGGTCGGCAGATGTCCGCAAAACCCACCCGTCACATCCGTATCGGCCACGGCGTTTCGGCCAATCCCGTCTCCGGTCGCGGCGCCCGCGCGCTACGGGTGGGTGCATCCACCAACGTCCGGATTTCGCTCGGTCATGCGGTTTCCGTCGCGTCCGAAAAATATGTGTTCGATAACCGCTCCCCCTCGTTGACCTGGGCGAGACCGCACACCAGGCGACCGGCAAGGGGGACCAGTTGACTTCCGCGACCACCCGTTCTCGTACCGTCCCGCCGCCACCGCCACCGGCGGAGATCACCTACAGCGGGCAGTACTCGGTCAATCCGCTCGCCCAGGTGTCCTTCCGGGGGATGTGCGCGCGGATCCCCTCCGTGCTGGGACGTATCGCCCGGCTCTCGTGGCGCACCGACCGGCGCGCGGTGCAACTCCTCGTCGGCTGCCAGGTGGTGACGGGCGTGTCCGCCGCCGTGCTGCTCGCCGCGACCGCGCGGGCGATGGAACCGGTCCTCGGTGCCGGGTCGGTGGGCGAGCGGCTGCGCGAGGCTCTGCCGGCGCTGGTCGTCGTGGCGGCCGCCGCCGCGGCGGCGAGGGTCTCGGGGGCGGTGGCCACCTATGCCGAGCGGCGCCTCACGCCGCGCCTCACGACGGGGACGGACACCGCTCTGGTCGAGGCGGTCTGCAGGGTGGAGGCCGCGGCCTACGCGGTGGACGGCTTCGCCGACCGGCAGGAGGCGGCGGAGATGGGGGTGATCCGCACGCAGGTGATGGTCGCCGACGCACAGCGGTTCCTGTCCGCGCTGATCCGCATGGTCACCGCCTGCGGCGTGCTGTCGGTGCTGAACCTCCTGATGCTGCCGCTGCTGCTCCTGGCCGTCCTGCCCGCCGGTGCGGGCGCCGTCCTCACGGCCCGTGTCGACTACGAGATCCACTACCGCAACGTCGCGGACCGCAATGTGCGCGGGATGATGCGCTGGTGGGCGACGATGCCCAAGTACGCGGACGAGGTCCGCGCGAACTCGATGACCGACTACCTGCTGTTCTGGTACCGGTCGCTGTCCGATCGGTGCGACCGCAGGACGGTGGCGGCCGCTCCGAGGACGCTGCGGATCGCGCTGCTGTCCTCGCTGGCGGGCGGTGTGTTCCTGGTCGTCACCTGGGCGGTGCTGGCCTGGCTGGCCGTGACCGGCAGGATCGGGCCCGCGGTGGCCGCGACGGCGGTCGTCGCCGTCCAGACGACGCTGGCGGCACTGTCCCAGGTCGTCGTCAACGGCGCCGCGGTGTTCCACACCAGCCTGTACCTGGGTGACATGCAGACGTTCCTCGACGACGCTGCGGCGCGCGCCCCCGAGCGCGGTGATCTCGCGGTCTGCGGGCCGGTCGAGGAGATCCGGCTCGAGGAGGTCGGCTACCGGTACCCGGGCAAGGAGGAGCCCGCGGTCGACGGTGTCTCGCTGACGCTGCGACGCGGCGAGATCCTCGCCATCGTAGGCGTGAACGGCTCCGGCAAGTCGACCCTCACGCGATTGCTGACCGGGATCACCCTGCCCGACAAGGGCAGGGTGACCTGGAACGGCGCGGATCTCGCCGAGGTCGCCCCCGCGACCGTGTGGGCGAACACGGGACTCGTGCCGCAGATCTTCGCCCAGTGGCCGCTGTGCGTGCGGGAGAACGTCACCCTGGGCCAGCCCCGGACGTTCGACGACGGGGCGGTGTGGGAGGCGCTCGACGCGGTCGGCATGCGTGAGGCGGTCGAGGCCCTGCCCGCCGGGCTGGACACACTCCTGGCCCGTGAGATCTTCGGCGGGGCCGAGCTGTCCGGCGGGCAGTGGCAGCGGCTGGCCTGCTCGAGGGCCCTGTACCGGCAGCCGCCGCTGCTCATCCTGGACGAACCGACCTCGCAGATGGACCCCCGTGGCGAGCACCGGATCTTCGAGAGGATCAAGGCCATCGCCGGTGACCGCATCACCGTGGTGGTGACCCACCGCCTCGAGAACACGAGGCTCGCCGACCACATCGTGGTCCTCGAAGACGGGCGCATCACCGAGCGCGGCCGTTACGACGACCTGGTCCACGCCGGGGGCACGTTCGCGGAACTGCTGCGGCTCTCGCAGGACCGCTGAGTGACCGCCCTCCCCCGCCGGACCGCCACGACCGGGCCGCCCCCGCCGACCGCGGCTCACGACCCGCCCGGACGGCCGTCGCGGAGCACGTGACAGGCCTGGGGCGCGGCCCGGCGAGGGGTGACGTGATCAACGCAACGCCGTATCGGTGTGCCGATCACCACGGGACTCTTGACGTTACCGCTGGGTAGGGACTGGGGTGGCTGAGACCATGGGGTATGTCGCCACCAGGCTGAAGGGATCCAGGATGTTCCGCAAGGTGCTGGTCGCCAACCGCGGCGAGATTGCGATTCGCGCGTTCCGCGCCGGCTACGAGCTGGGGGCGCGCACCGTCGCCGTCTTCCCGTACGAGGACCGCAACTCGCTGCACCGGCTGAAGGCCGACGAGGCCTACGAGATCGGTGAGCAGGGGCACCCGGTGCGGGCCTACCTCTCCGTCGAGGAGGTCGTCGGCGCCGCGCGCCGGGCCGGGGCGGACGCCGTCTACCCGGGCTACGGGTTCCTGTCCGAGAATCCGGAACTGGCCCGCGCCTGCGAGGAGGCGGGCATCACCTTCGTCGGGCCGAGCGCGGACACCCTCGAACTGACCGGGAACAAGGCCCGGGCCGTCGCAGCGGCCCGCGCCGCCGGGGTGCCGGTGCTGGGCTCCTCCGAGCCGTCGACGGACGTGGACGAGCTGGTGCGGGCGGCGGAGGACATCGGCTTCCCGGTGTTCGTGAAGGCGGTCGCCGGCGGCGGGGGGCGCGGCATGCGCCGCGTGGAGGACCCGTCCGCCCTCCGTGAGTCGATCGAGGCGGCGTCCCGAGAGGCGGCGTCCGCCTTCGGCGATCCCACGGTCTTCCTGGAGAAGGCAGTCGTCGATCCGCGCCACATCGAGGTGCAGATCCTCGCCGACGGCGAGGGCAACGTCATCCATCTGTTCGAACGTGACTGCTCCCTCCAGCGCCGGCACCAGAAGGTGATCGAACTGGCGCCCGCGCCGAACCTCGACCCCGCGCTGCGGGACCGGATCTGCGCGGACGCGGTGCGTTTCGCCCGCGGGATCGGCTACCGCAACGCCGGCACGGTGGAGTTCCTGCTCGACCGCGACGGCAACCACGTGTTCATCGAGATGAACCCGCGCATCCAGGTCGAGCACACCGTGACGGAGGAGGTCACCGACGTCGACCTGGTCCAGGCCCAGATGCGCATCGCCGCCGGTGAGACGCTGGCGGACCTCGGGCTGGCCCAGGAGACCATCACGCTGCGGGGTGCCGCCCTGCAGTGCCGTATCACGACCGAGGACCCGGCGAACGGCTTCCGTCCGGACACGGGCCGGATCAGCGCCTACCGCTCACCGGGCGGCTCCGGGATCCGCCTCGACGGCGGCACGACCCACGCGGGCACCGAGATCAGCGCCCACTTCGACTCGATGCTGGTCAAGCTCACCTGTCGGGGCCGGGACTTCAAGGCCGCGATCAGCCGGGCCCGGCGTGCTGTGGCGGAGTTCCGCATCCGCGGAGTGGCCACGAACATCCCGTTCCTGCAGGCGGTGCTGGACGACGCGGACTTCCAGGCCGGGCGTGTCACGACGTCGTTCATCGAGGAGCGGCCGCATCTGCTCACCGCGCGGCACTCCGCCGACCGCGGTACGAAGCTGCTCACGTACCTGGCGGACGTGACGGTGAACAAGCCCCACGGGGAGCGGCCCGACCTGATCGACCCGGGTGCCAAGCTGCCGCCGCTGCCCGCCGGGGAGCCGCCCGCGGGTTCCCGGCAGCGGCTCGTCGAACTCGGCCCGGAGCGCTTCGCCCGGTGGCTGCGCGAGTCGCCGACGATCGGCGTCACCGACACCACCTTCCGCGACGCCCACCAGTCGTTGCTCGCCACCCGGGTCCGCACCAAGGACCTGCTCGCCGTGGCTCCGACGGTCGCACGGACGCTGCCGCAGCTGCTGTCACTGGAGTGCTGGGGCGGTGCCACCTACGACGTGGCCCTGCGTTTCCTCGCCGAGGACCCGTGGGAGCGTCTGGCGGCGCTGCGGGAGGCCGTCCCGAACATCTGTCTGCAGATGCTGCTGCGCGGCCGCAACACCGTGGGCTACACCCCGTACCCGACCGAGGTGACCGACGCGTTCGTCCAGGAGGCGGCGGCCACCGGCATCGACATCTTCCGCATCTTCGACGCGCTGAACGACGTGGGCCAGATGCGGCCCGCGATCGAGGCCGTGCGGGAGACTGGCACGGCCGTGGCGGAGGTCGCCCTGTGCTACACCTCCGACCTGTCGGACCCCTCGGAGCGGCTGTACACGCTGGACTACTACCTCCGCCTCGCCGAGGAGATCGTCGCCGCCGGCGCCCATGTCCTGGCCGTGAAGGACATGGCCGGTCTGCTGCGCGCTCCGGCCGCGGCCACGCTCGTGTCGGCGCTGCGCCGCGAGTTCGACCTGCCGGTGCACCTGCACACCCACGACACGGCCGGCGGCCAGCTCGCCACGTACCTGGCCGCGATCCAGGCGGGTGCGGACGCGGTGGACGGCGCGGTCGCGTCCATGGCGGGCACGACCTCGCAGCCGTCGCTCTCGGCGATCGTCGCCGCGACCGACCACTCCCCGCGCCCCACGGGCCTGGATCTGCAGGCCGTCGGCGACCTGGAGCCCTACTGGGAGGGCGTGCGCAGGATCTACGCGCCGTTCGAGGCGGGTCTGGCGTCGCCGACCGGGCGCGTCTACCACCACGAGATCCCCGGCGGGCAGCTGTCCAACCTGCGCACCCAGGCGGTCGCGCTCGGCCTGGGCGACCGTTTCGAGGACATCGAGGCGATGTACGCGGCCGCCGACCGGATCCTCGGCCGGCTGGTGAAGGTCACTCCGTCGTCGAAGGTGGTCGGCGACCTGGCCCTGCACCTGGTCGGTGCGGGGGTGTCCCCGGAGGAGTTCGAGGCCACGCCCGACCGGTTCGACATCCCCGACTCCGTCATCGGATTCCTCCGCGGCGAGCTCGGCACGCCTCCGGGCGGCTGGCCGGAGCCGTTCCGCAGCAAGGCGCTGCAGGGACGCGCCGAGGCCAAGCCGGTGCAGGAGCTGTCGGCCGAGGACCGGGCGGGACTCGAGAAGAACCGCCGGGCCACGCTCAACCGGCTGCTGTTCCCCGGCCCGACGCGCGACTTCGACACCCACCGGCAGGCGTTCGGCGACACCAGCGTGCTGGACAGCAAGGACTTCTTCTACGGACTGCGCCAGTCGCAGGAGTACGGAGTCGACCTCGAGCCCGGCGTCCGGCTCCTCATCGAACTGCAGGCAGTCGGTGAGGCCGACGAGCGGGGCATGAGGACGGTGATGGCCACGCTGAACGGTCAGCTGCGGCCCATCCAGGTGCGCGACGAGGCGGCGGCCTCGGACGTACCGGTCACCGAGAAGGCCGACCGCTCCGACCCGGGCCATGTGGCGGCGCCGTTCGCCGGTGTCGTGACGCTCGCGGTCTCCGAGGGGGACCAGGTGGAGGCCGGTGCGACGGTGGCGACCATCGAGGCGATGAAGATGGAGGCCACGATCACGGCCCCGAAGGCCGGCCAGGTCGGCCGGCTGGCCATCAACCGGATCCAGCAGGTGGAGGGGGGCGACCTCCTCCTGGAGATCGGGTGAGCCCGGAAACCGGGTGAGCGGGATCCGCTGCCCGACGGAGACCGGGTGATCCGCCCCCGGCACGGGCGCGTGACCGGTGGGCATCGGCGGGACGGCCGGCCCTCCTCGTACGCCTTGTACGGGCGTATGAGGAGGGCCGGCCCTGCTGGTTGCGCTACGGCTTCGGCGGCATGGGCGGCAGGTCCAGGGCGCGTGCGAGGGCGGCGGACACGGCGACGGCGTGGTCGGGAAGATGCCGTGCGGCCCAGCCGGTGGCCAGGCGGTGGAAGTCGCCCAGGTCGCGTTCCGCGCCGGCGAGCAGACGGCGGAGCTCCGTGACGGGCAGCTCGATCACCGGGCTGCCGTCCTGGTCGTTGTCGACCGTCAACTGGACGGTGTGACCGACGCGTTCGGCGCACGGGCCGGGGTCGTGCCCGAAGGAGGCCCGGCCGTCGCCGTCGAGGACCTGGAACCAGTCCCGCCGCTCCTCCAGCCCGTTGCAGCAGCCCGGCAGCAGGGTGGTGGCGCTGTCGGTGTCGATGACGCGCAGACCGCCGGCGGCGGCGAGGGGGTCCTGGGTGAGCAGTCCGTGCAGGACGCTCCCGACCGGATCGGCGGGCCGCGGCGGGCCGTCGTCGTCCGCTCCGACATCGTTGCACTCGGCGATGGCCAGCACCGCGGTGCCGACCTCTGCGGGCTGGAGTGCGCCGCTGAGCGGCAGGAAGTCGTAGGGACCGACACCGACGTCGGCGACCGGCCAGAGTGCGAAGCCTCGGGCGGCACGGACCTCCAGAACGGGGTGCAGAAGGATCACCGGGAGATTGTGCGCCGGGCCGCCACCGCGTCGCACGCGGATAGCGGAGCCCTCCGCGCGCCCCGCAGCGGATCCGCCGCCCGCCGGGGTCCTGCCGCGGCGGCTTCCCGCGCTTGCGGTGGCACCCCCGAGGCGTACAGTCCGAAACGGACGCGCGTGACCGCACGAAGGAGCGGACGGATGGGCGTGAGGCGCTGGCTGCGGGCATGGCCGGTGTACCGGCAGCTCACGGGGACGGACCGGCTCGGGCGGGGCAAGGCCGCCGAGTCGGCACGCTCGGCCGGACTCACCGCCAGGACCGCGAGCGCGGACCGGGTCGTGGACTCGGTGTGCCCGTACTGCGCGGTGGGCTGCGCACAGCGCGTCTATGTGAAGGACGAGGAGGTCGTCCAGATCGAGGGCAATCCGCACAGCCCCGTGTCCCGCGGCCGCCTCTGTCCCAAGGGCTCGGCCTCCAGGCAGCTCGTCACCGGACCGCAGCGTGAGCTGAAGGTGCGCTACCGGCCGCCCTACGGCAGTGACTGGCAGGACCTGGACCTCGACACGGCCATGGACATGGTGGCCGACCGGGTCCTCGACGCGCGGCGCAAGGGCTGGCAGGACACGGACGGTGGAGGGAAGACGCTGCGGCGCACCATGGGCGTCGCGAGCCTCGGCGGAGCCACGCTGGACAACGAGGAGAACTACCTGATCAAGAAGTTGTTCACGGCGCTGGGGGCCCTGCAGGTCGAGAACCAGGCGCGTATTTGACACTCCGCCACGGTTCCCGGTCTGGGAGCCTCGTTCGGGCGCGGCGGCGCCACCGACTACCAGCAGGACCTGGCGAACTCCGACTGCGTCGTCATCATGGGTTCGAACATGGCCGAGGCTCATCCGGTCGGATTCCAGTGGGTCATGGAGGCCAAGGCGCACGGCGCCCGGGTCATCCACGTCGACCCGCGGTTCACCCGTACCAGCGCACTGGCCGACCAGCACGTCACGCTGCGGGCGGGTACGGACATCGCCTTCCTGGGCGGGGTCGTCAACTACATCCTGTCCCACGGCCTGGAGTTCCGGGACTACGTGCGGGCGTACACGAACGCACCGTTCCTGCTGAGTGAGCGCTACCGGGACACCGAGGACCTGGACGGGCTGTTCAGCGGCTACGACCCGCACACCGCCTCGTACGACCCGTCCACCTGGCTGTACGAGAGCGTCGAGGCGGAGCAGCGGCTCGGGCACCGGGCGAAGGAGCAGGCCGCCGCGTACCAGCACGGCGCCCGCGGTCCGTCCGTCGAGGGGGCCGCCGGCGAGATCGCCGCCGATCCCACGCTGGAGCACCCCCGCTGTGTGTTCCAGGTGCTGAAGCGGCACTTCGCCCGCTACACCCCGGAGATGGTGGAGCGGATCTGCGGGGTGCCGCGGGACCTGTTCCTGGGTGTCTGCCGCGACTGGACGGAGAACTCGGGCCGGGAACGCACCACCGCGCTCGTGTACAGCGTGGGCTGGACCCAGCACTCCGTCGGTGCCCAGTACATCCGGGCGGGGTCGATCGTCCAGCTGCTGCTGGGCAACATCGGGCGCCCGGGAGGCGGGATCTTCGCGCTGCGGGGGCACGCCAGCATCCAGGGTTCCACGGACGTGCCGACGCTGTTCAATCTGCTGCCGGGCTATCTGCCCATGCCGGACACGGGGCACGGGACGCTGGCCGCGTACCTGGACTCCGTCCGGCCCCGCAACCAGAAGGGGTTCTGGGGCAACGCCGACGCGTACATGGTCTCGCTGCTCAAGGAGTACTGGGGCGAGGCCGCGACGGCGGAGAACGACTACTGCTACGACTACCTGCCGAGGGTCGACGGCGACCACGGCACGTACCGCACGGCGATGGACATGGTCGACGGGAAGGTCTTCGGCTACTTCCTCCTCGGCCAGAACCCGGCGGTCGGCTCGGCCCACGGCCGGCTGCAGCGTCTGGGCATGGCGAACCTCGACTGGCTCGTCGTACGGGACCTGGCCATGATCGAGAGCGCCACGTTCTGGAAGGACTCCCCCGAGATCGAGACGGGTGAGATCGCCGCCGAGCGCTGCCGCACGGAGGTGTTCTTCTTCCCCGCCGCCTCGCACGTGGAGAAGTCGGGCACGTTCACCCAGACCCAGCGGATGCTGCAGTGGCGTGACCAGGCCGTCGAACCGGCGGGCGACCAGCGGTCGGAGCTGTGGTTCTTCTACCACCTGGGCCGGCGGCTGAAGGAGAAGCTGGCCGGTTCGCGCGACGAGCGCGACCGCCCGCTGCTGGACCTGGCCTGGGACTACGAGGTGGAGGACGGGGAGCCGTCCGCCGCGGACGTGCTGCGTCACCTCAACGGCATCGACCTGCGCACCGGGCGGACGGTCGACGGATACACCGAGCTGCGGGCGGACGGCAGCACGGCCTGCGGCTGCTGGATCTACAGCGGGGTGTACGCGGGCGAGGTCAACCGGTCCCGACGCAGGAAGTCCCGGTTCGAGCAGGGCCCTTACGAGGCGGAGTGGGGCTGGACCTGGCCGCTGAACCGGCGTGTCCTGTACAACCGGGCGTCGGCCGACCCGCAGGGGCGCTCGTGGAGCGAACGCAAGGCGCTCGTGTGGTGGGACGAGGCGCTCGGCGAGTGGACGGGCCACGACATCCCGGACTTCGAGAAGCACAAGCCCCCGGGGTACCGGCCGCCCGGGGACGCCTCTGGGCCGGCGGCGCTGGCCGGCGACGACCCGTTCATCATGATGTCCGACGGCAAGGCGTGGCTGTTCGCACCGGCCGGGCTGGCGGACGGGCCGCTGCCCACGCACTACGAGCCGCACGAGTCCCCCGTGCGCAACCTGCTCTACGCCCAGCAGGGCAGCCCGGTGCGGAAGGTGTACGGGCGTCCGGACAACCCGTCCAACCCCGCGCCGCCCGAGGCGCACAGTGAGGTGTTCCCGTTCGTGTTCACCGCGGCGCGGCTCACCGAGCACCACACGGCGGGCGGGATGAGCCGTCAGCTGCCGTATCTGTCGGAGCTGCAGCCGGAGCTGTTCGTGGAGGTGTCGCCGGAGCTCGCGGCGGAGCGGGGACTGCGTCATCTGGACTGGGCGCATGTGATCACCAGCAGGACGGCGGTGGAGGCGCGTGTGTTCGTCACCGACCGGATGGCGCCGCTGCGTGTCGACGGCCGGACGGTCCATCAGGTCTGGATGCCCTACCACTGGGGCACCGCGGGGCTCACCACGGGCGACACGGTGAACGACCTGATCGGCGTGGTGGTCGAGCCCAATGTGCTCATCCAGGAGAGCAAGGTGCTGACGTGCGACATCCGACGTGGGCGCCGGCCCCGGGGTCCCGCGCTGCGGGCCTATGTGGAGGAATTCCGTCGGCGGGCCGGGATCACCCCGCAGACCGGTACCCGCATCGTGACCACGGGCGTCGGGGAACCCCCGTCGCACGCCGAGCCCGGCGCCGCCGGGGAACCCCCGTCGGACAACGAGTCCGGCGCCGCCGACGACCCGCCGCCGCACTCCGAACCCGGCCCGCCGGAGGGATCACCATGACGCACGACCACAGCCTGTCCGGACCACTCGACGATCCCGCGGCGGACGCCGGCCATGCGGACCACCCGCCGCGGGTGGGCTTCTTCACCGACACCTCGCTCTGCATCGGCTGCAAGGCGTGCGAGGTCGCCTGCAAGGAGTGGAACGGCGTGCCCGAGGACGGACTCGATCTGTTGGGGATGTCGTTCGACAACACCGGCCGGCTCGACGCGAACTCGTGGCGGCACGTCGCCTTCATCGAGCAGGAGCGCCCGCTGGGCCGGCAGGATGCCGGCCTTTCCGCGCTGCCCACCGGCCCTTCCGGCACCCACGGGCGGGACGGACTGCCGGCCGGAGGGCCGCGCCACGCCGGAGGGGACGCCGGACGTCCCGGCGACACGCCGGTGGACCTGGGGCTTCCGTCCTTCGAGCTGCCCGGTGCCGCGGCGGGGGCGGAGAGCCGTCAGGACTTCCGGTGGCTGATGTCCTCCGACGTGTGCAAGCACTGCACGCACGCCGGATGCCTCGACGTGTGCCCCACGGGGGCGCTGTTCCGCACCGAGTTCGGCACGGTCGTGGTGCAGCCGGACATCTGCAACGGCTGCGGATACTGCGTGTCCGGCTGCCCCTACGGGGTGATCGACCGGCGCGCCGACGACGGGCGGGCCTGGAAGTGCACCATGTGCTACGACCGGCTGCGCGACGGCCTGGAGCCGGCCTGTGCGAAGGCATGCCCCACGGACTCCATCCAGTTCGGCCCGCTGGACGAGCTGCGGGAGCGGGCTGCGGAGCGGCTGGAGCAGCTGCACGGGGCCGGTGTGGCCGAGGCCCGGCTGTACGGCCACGACCCGAACGACGGGGTGGGCGGTGACGGCGCGTTCTTCCTGCTGCTGGATGAGCCGGAGGTGTACGGGCTGCCGCCGGACCCGGTGGTGCCGACGCGTGATCTGCCCGCGATGTGGAAGGGCGCGGGGATGGCGGCCTCGGCCCTGCTGGCCGCGTCCGCCGCCGCGTTCCTGGGCAGAGGGCGGCGGCGATGACCGAGGACGACGGACTTCCGCGGGAGCCGCGCAGCGACGCGGGGGCGGCCGATCACTGGGCACGGACGTTCGATTCCGGACGGGACGGCGACGGGAGCCGGGAGCGGACCGTCGTGCCGCGCGCGGAGTTCCGCTCCTACTACGGGCGGCAGGTGCTGAAGACACCGGTGTGGGACTGGAGGATCGCCGCGTACCTGTTCACGGGCGGGCTGGCAGCCGGTTCGGCGCTGGTGGCCGCGGGCGCCGATGTCACCGGGCGGGCGGCGCTGTGCCGCGGGTGCCGGCTGGGTGGTTCGGGAGCGCTGGTGGCCGGCATGTATCTGCTGGTGGCGGATCTGGGCCGGCCCGAGCGGTTCCACCACATGCTGCGGGTCGCCAGGCCGACGTCGCCGATGTCGGTGGGCACCTGGATCCTCACGGCGTTCGGGCCCGGGAGTGTGCTGGCGGCCGTGTCGGAACTGCTGCCCACCAGCGGGCGTCCGTCCCTGCCCGGCCGGCTGCTGCGGGCGACGGCGCGGCCCGCGGGGCTGTGGGCCGCGGCTCTCGCCCCGGCGGTCGCCTCGTACACGGCGGTGCTGCTGTCCCAGACGGCCGTGCCCGCGTGGCACGACGCCCGCCGTGAACTGCCGTTCCTGTTCGCCGGGTCCGCGGCGGCCTCCGGCGGCGGTCTCGGAATGCTCGTCGCCCCGGTGGCCGAGGCCGGCCCCGCCCGGCGGCTCGGCGCGGCGGGGGCGGCGGCGGAACTCGTCGCGTCCCGGCTCATGGAACGGCGGCCCGGCCTGGTGGCGAAGGCGTACACCAGCGGGCGGGCGCATCGGCTGCGCCGGGCCTCGGAGTACCTCACGCTGGGCGGTGCCGTTGCCGCGCTGACACTCGCCGGGCGCAGCAGGCGGGGCGCCGCCGCGGCCGGCGCGGCGCTGCTCGCCGGCAGCGTCCTGCAGCGCTTCGGCACGTTCGAGGCGGGTGTCGCCTCCACGAAGGATCCGGCGTACGTCGTGGTCCCTCAGCGTGAGCGACTGCGGGCGGCCGAGCGCGAGCGGGAACGGTGGGGGGCACAGGAGGAACCGGAGGAGCCCGAGGAGCCGGGGGCCGGTGGGCGCGACCGCGGTTGACGAGTCGTCGGCGGGTGGCGAACGCGCACGGCCCGCCGACGCGCGGGTCACGGCCGGGTGCGTTCAGCGGCCGGACCGGCACGTGAGGGCCGGCTCGACCGACCCGAGTGCGGGTCACGGCACGGCTCGTTCAGCCCCGGAGCGGCTGAGGAGCGGTACACGGCCGGGTGCGTTCAGCGGCCGTCCGGCACCACACGGCCGGACCGTCTCGTTCCGGACCGGCACATGAGGGCACGGCCGGTCCAGCCCCGCAGCCGCGCACAGGCCAGGTCACCGGGCCCGAGCCCGCGGTGGACGGCCTGCCCCGACCGGCACGTGAAGACACGGCACGGCTGACCCGGACTGTGGAACACGCACGGCTCGTTCAGCGCCGGACCGGCACCGCACGACCGGACCCCGTACCGGACCGGCACGCGAGGACACGGCTCGCCTGGCCCGGACCACGGGTCATGGCACGGCTCGCCGCGCCCCGGACCGAAGCCGCCCGGCCGGGCGCGCCCCGCCCCGGACCGGCACATGAGGCACAGCTGGTCCAGCCCCGCAGCCCCGCAGCCCCGCAGCCCCGCAGCCCCGCAGCCCCGCAGCCGCGCACAGGCCAGGTCACCGGGCCCACGCCCGCGGCACAGTGCGGGCACGGCTCCGACCCCGACCTGCACGCCACACGGCCGGGCGCGCCCCGAGGACGGCCCTTCCCGGCGTGTCGCGCCGGGCACCGGGTCAGCGGACGACCAGGCGGTGTTCGCCTTCGGGGACGAGTTCGCCGACAACGGGTGCGCCGGGCACCTCCCCGGCCACCAGCAGGCCGCCCGACGTCTGGGCGTCCGCAAGCAGCAGCCGCGTCAGTTCGTCGGTCCCGCCGAAGTCCGTGTGCGGGGCGACCCATTCGAGGTTGCGGCGGGTGCCGCCGCTGACGTAACCGTCGCGGGCGGCCTCCCGGGCCCCGTCGAGGAGCGGGACCGCCGAGGAGTGGACGACGGCGGTGACGCCCGAGGCGCGTGCCAGTTTGTACAGGTGTCCCAGCAGTCCGAAGCCGGTGACGTCGGTCGCGCAGTCCGCGGCGCCGTCCAGGGCGGCCTGCGCCGCGTCGCGGTTGAGCGTCACCATCGTCCGCACGGCCTCGGCGAACACCTCACCGGTGGCCTTGTGACGGTTGTTGAGAACGCCGAGGCCGAGGGGCTTGGTCAGCGACAGCGGCACGCCCGGGCGGCCGGTGTCGTTGCGCAGCAGCCGGCCGGGGTCGGCGAGGCCGGTGACGGCCATGCCGTACTTGGGTTCCGGGTCGTCCACGCTGTGGCCGCCGCCGACATGGCAGCCGGCCTCCGCCGCGATGTCCAGCCCGCCGCGCAGCACCTCACGCGCCAGTTCGAGGGGCAGGACCTCCCGGGGCCAGGACAGCAGGTTCACGGCGACCAGGGGTGTGCCGCCCATGGCGTACACGTCGGACAGGGCGTTGGCGGCGGCGATCCGTCCCCAGTCGTACGGATCGTCGACCACCGGGGTGAAGAAGTCGGCGGTGACGACGACGGCCCGGGCACGGGTGTCGCCGGGCAGCCGCACCACGGCGGCGTCGTCCCCGCTGTCCACCCCGACGAGGAGGTCCGCGGCCGGGCCCGCGAGGGGCGTGCGGCCGATGAGTCCGGCGACGACCTCCTCCAGTTCGCCCGGGGGGATCTTGCAGGCGCATCCGCCGCCGTGGGCGTACTGGGTGAGCCGGATGTCGCTGCGGCGGGTGGTGCTCGTCATCGTCGGTTCCCTTCTCGCGGGGTCGTGGTCGAGCCGGTACGGGGCGGGCGGCGCGGCGCGTTGACGCCTCTCCGGGTCGGGGGTTCGATGGGCGCTCCGCCGGCCCGCGCCCACGCGCGCGGTTCCGGCGGGGAGACGTCCAGGTGCCTGGTGGCCCTCCCGGTCTTCAAAACCGAGGTGTCCGAGCAACTCGGGCAGGCGGGTTCGATTCCCGTCCGTCTCCGCTCAGCATCCGTACCCCGGTGGGCGACGGGGGTGAGCCGCGCACGGGCGGCGTGAGCGCGGCGGGGCCCGCCGGCATCAGCGGCCGGGTCCTGCGGGATCCCCGGCGCCGTGCGCCGCACAGCGCCGCAGGGAACCGTCCAGCCGGACCGTCCAGCCGTGCCGGTCCAGGTGTTCCAGCAGGGGGATGACGACGCGGCGGGTGGTGTCCAGTGCCCGGCGCGCCTGGCTCGCGGTGAACGGCTGGTCGATCCGGGAGAGGACCGCCGCGGCCCGCTCGTCCGCGTCGGGCAGCAGCACGATGCCGTCCCCGATCCGCAGCAGCACGCCCGCCGCCTCGGCGGCGGCGAGCATGCGGGGCGTCAGCCCGAGCTCCCGCAGCCGTTCGGTCTCCGGGGCGCGGAACGGTGCCCGGGACAGGTCGGCGCACACCGCGTCGACGGCGTCCCGGACCGGGGGCGGAAGCGCGGGGCGGTTCCGGCTGCCGTAGACGCGCCCGTCGCGCTGCCGCAGCCCGGTGCCGGACGTCAGCAGTGCCTCGACCAGGGCGCGCTCCGGCAGGCCGAGCGCCTGGCGGGCCGCCTCCAGGGGCAGGCCCGGTTCCAGGGGGTGTTGTCCGGCGTGCTCCTCCACGGCCCGGTGGAGCCGGTCGCGCAATGCGGTCCAGTGGGCCGGGTCGGCGAGCCAGTCCCCGGCGACCGGTTCGACGGGCGGTTCGACGCCCATGGCGAGCAGGTCCGAGCGGCGCACGAGGCCGCGTCGGCGCAACTCCCCTGCTCCGTCGGGGGTTTCACTCACCGCCCGCAGTTCGCGGGCGCGTGCGGCTGCCGAGCCGCGCCGGGTGAGCGCCGGGGGGCGGACGTCGAGGACGGTCACCCCGGCCGGGATGCGATGCCGGCCGGGGTCGCGCAGGAGGGCCCGGTCGGCGATCCGGAGCGGCAGGGCGCGGGCCAGCCTCAGGCGGGCAGTGTCGTCGCCCAGCGGACGCACCGTCACCGGCACGGCCGCGGAGCCGGCGTGGAGCGTCAGGTGCCGGGGGAGGTCGCGGGCGGGGTCGCCGTGGAGCCGTACGTCCACGACGTCGGTGCCGAGCCAGCGTCCGGGGGTGAGCAGGGCGTCCCCGCGGCGCAGTGCGCCGGCGCCGGGCCCGTGGACATTGACCGCGACCCGTGCGACGGCGCTCACCTCCGGCCGGGGTTCCTTGAGGGTCTGCAGCCCTCTCACGCGCAACTGCTCCCCGGTCCGGGCGAGTTCGGTTCGGTCGCCCTCGCGGAGGGTGCCCGCGCCGAGGGTGCCGGTGACGACCGTCCCGCGGCCGCGGACCGTGAAGACCCGGTCGATCCACAGCCGTACGTCCGCGTCGGGATCGGGAGCGGGCAGTGTCAGCGCCACCCCGGTGAGGGCTGTGCGCAGGTCGTCCAGGCCGTCGCCGGTCACCGGGCTCACGGCCACGGACGGCACGGTTCCCAGTGAGGTCTCCGCGATCCGGCGCAGCGCCTCCTCGCGTGCCGCCGCCGGGTCCGCGAGGTCGCTGCGGGAGACGGCGAGCACCGCGTGGCGCACTCCGAGCGCGTCGAGGACGGCCAGGTGCTCCGTCGACTGCGGTTGCCAGCCCTGGTCGGCGGCGACGACGAACAGCACCGCCGGTACGGTGCCCACGCCGGCGAGCATGTTGCCCACCAGCCGTTCGTGGCCCGGCACGTCGACGAAGGCCAACTCGCCCACCCCGGCGAACCGGGTCCAGGCGAATCCCAGGTCGAGGGTCATCCCCCGGCGTCGTTCCTCCGCCCAGCGGTCGGGCTCCATCCCGGTCAGGGCCCGCACCAGGGCGGACTTGCCGTGGTCGACGTGCCCGGCCGTGGCGAGGACGTGCACGGCTCACCCGCCGGTCTCGTCGTGGCCGGCGGGGGCCGGGGGGCACGCGTGCCGCACGGCCGCGGCGAGCGCTGTGTCCGCCTCCTCCGGGACCGCACGGAGGTCCAGCAGACAACGCCCGCCCTCGACCCTGCCCATGACCGCGGGCCGCCCGCGGCGGAGCGGCGCCGCGAAGGACGCGGGCAGTGACACGGCGGCGCTCGGCAGGGTGACGCCGGGTGCTCCGCCGCCGCCGATCACCGCCTCGCAGTCGACGGCCCGGCAGTCCAGGCCGTGGCCGCGCAGTTCCCCCGCGAGCCGCTCGGCGCGCTCCCGCAGCCGCCCGGGCTTCGCGTGGAGCGCGCGGTGGACCGGGGTGGCGGGTCCGCGCAGGGTGGCTTCCAGGGCGGCGAGCGTCAGCTTGTCCACCCGCATCGCCCGCGCGAGGGGGTGGCGGGCGAGCTGCTCCACGAGGTCGGCTCGTCCCAGCATGAGCCCGCACTGCGGGCCGCCCAGGAGCTTGTCGCCGCTGGCCGTGACCAGGGACGCGCCGGCGCGCAGCCATGTGGTCGCGTCCGGCTCGTCCGGGAGTGCCGGTTCGGGGGCCAGGAGACCGGATCCGATGTCCGCGACCACGGGCACCGCCAGCCGGGAGAGTTCGGTGACCCCGGCTGCGCGGGTGAAGCCGGTGATACGGAAGTTGGAGGGATGGACCTTCAGGACGAACCCGGTCGCGGGTCCCACCGCGGCGGCGTAGTCGGCGAGGTCGGTGCGGTTGGTGGTGCCGACCTCGCGGAGCCTGGCGCCGGTGCACACGAGCAGGTCAGGCAAGCGGAAGCCGTCACCGATCTCCACCAGTTCGCCGCGGCTCACGACGATCTCCCGGCCCTTCGCCAGCGCGGTCGCCACCAGCACCAGAGCGGACGCCCCGTTGTTGACGATCTGGGCGGCTTCCGCCGGCGGCACCAGCCGGAGCAGTGCGTCGACCGCCGAAAGGCCCCGCCGCGACCGCCGGCCGGAGTCGAGGTCGAGTTCGAGGTCGGTGGTGCCGCCGGCAGCGAGCGCCGCGTCACGGGCGGCGGCGGACAGCGGTGCCCTGCCGAGGTTGGTGTGGAGCAGGACCCCGGTCGCGTTGATCACCGGCCGGAGTGCGGACGCCGTGTCCGGCAGCGCGGCGAGTGCGCGGTCGTTGATCTCGGAGGGCGGGAACTCGCCGGCGCGGGCTCGTTCCTGCATGGCTGCCACCACCGCCTTCACGAGCCTGCGTCCCAGCCGGTCCACGGCCGCCGCCAGGCGGGGGTCGGCGAGTGCGGCGTCCGTGCGCGGCAGTGTGCGCAGGACGTCGTCCGGCACGGTCGAGGTCCACTCGCCTTCCATCGTCAGCGCTCTCCTGTGCTCATCGGCGACGTCGCCGAGGTCCGGGACGTCACGGGATGTCGGGTGCGGCGCGGGGCGCACTCGCGGTACTCCCGTACCCGGACCGTGGACCGTGCCGCGTCCGGGCCCCCGCCCGGCGTGGCCACCGTACGGGCGGGTCGTCGGCGGGCGACGGAGCCACACCGGGGTGCGTCGCCGTCGTGGGAGTCGGCGGCCGGTCCGGCCCGCGGGGGCACTCGGTCCGACCGTTCGGGGCGGGAGTAGGCTCACGGGCCGTTGCCCGCGGCGGAGTGGTGGGGTGGTCCATGTCGGCTCTGGCCGAGTTGAAAGCGCTGCTCGGTGCACCCGTGCGCCGGTCCCACGGGACGGCCGGCTGGGCCGGAGTGGAGCGGTACGTCGGTTCCGCGCTGCCCCGCGACTTCACGGCCTTCCTGGACTCGTACGGCAGCGGGGTCGTGTGCGGGGAACTCGTCGTCCTCCACCCCGAGGGCTCCAGCCCGTTGCTGCCTCGCATGGAGGCCACGCACCGGATGTTCGCCGCGCGGCGCCGTGCGGCCTCGGCCGAGGGGGACCTCGAGCACATTCCGCACCCCTTCCACCCCGAGCCCGGCGGGCTGGTCTCCTGGGGCTACGACCACGGCGGGGACGAGCACTTCTTCCTGCCCTGCGGGCCGGACCCCGACCGGTGGAAGGTCGTGACCATGGTGCACGAGGTCGGATGCCGGACGTTCGACGGGCCGTTCGCGGAGTTCGTGCCGTCGTTCGTGGAGGGCCTGCGGGACGTGGACCGGTACCACGGCCTGGATCCCGAGGCACTGGAGTTCCTGGAACCGGAGGACCTGGAGGAGCTCGTTGCGGCCGGTGAGATCGGCCCGCGCAAGCCGGGCTTCGAACCGTTCTGAACCCGCTGAAACCATGGGGGCCCGGCTCGCCGGACGGAGAGCGGGGAGCCGCGTGCCGTGCGGGCGAGCGGCTGCGGCCGCCGTGGCGAGGGACGAGGGGCCGCGGGCGCGAGCTGCGGCGAGCGCACCCCGGCCCGTGAGAACGCGCCGCCCGGCGGCATCCGGGAAGCGGGCTTCCCGCGAAGAGTGGAGTGTGGCGGGCAGCCGGAGGGCCCGCCGACTCCCTCTTAGCAAAGGTGAAGCTCATGACAACCGATCGCCTCAGGGGCGCCGCTCTCGCCGCCGCCGGTGTCCTCCTCGTACCGCTTCCGCTCCTCGCCCTCGCTCCCACGGCCCAGGCCGGTCCCCCGGCTGAGCCTTTCGGGCCCGGCTGCGCCGCGCTGCCGACGAGTGGTGCGGGCAGCCCGGCCGGCATGGCGGACCAGCCGGTCGCCACCGCTGCCTCGCAGCAGCCGGAGCTGTCCACCCTGGTCGCCGCCGTGAAGAAGGCCGGGCTCGTGGAGACGTTGAACAACGCCGACGGGATCACGCTGTTCGCGCCCACCAACGATGCCTTCGCGAAGATTCCCCAAGCCCAACTCGACGCCGTCCTCAACGACCAGGAGCAGCTGAAGAAGCTCCTGACGTACCACGTCGTCGGCACGGAGGTCACCGCGGACCAGTTGCCCGACGGCCGGTTCCAGAGCCTCGAAGGAGCCGAACTGACCACGTCCGGGTCCGGGGACTCCTTCAAGGTGAACGACTCCGCGGCCATCCTGTGCGGCGACGTGGCCACGAGCAATGCCGTCGTCCACATCGTCGACCAGGTGCTCCAGCCCCCGTCGTAAGTCGCCTGACCGGCGTTCCTTACGACGGCTGCGAGCCCACGGCCAGGGTGGAGAAGGATCTCCGGGGCCCCACCGACAGGCCACGGAGAAGCCGAGAGAGCCAAGGAGGTGGCGTGATCACGATGAAGCATGCCGCTGCCGGCGCTGCCTGACGGGGGACGACGCCGACGGCAGTGGGACGGGACCGACACCTACCGGCGGCACGTGGAACAAGCCGCGTGACAGTGGCTGGGACAAAGACACAAACCCGGTCGTGGTCCGGATCCGGAGTCGCAAACGCACTCCGGCGAAGCCGGAGCCGGAAGTAATCGCCCTCAGCGGCGGTGAACCGCGTCACTCACCCGTCAAGCCTGCGAACCCTGCTCCGGCAGGGGGAGAAC
The DNA here is from genome assembly GCF_030406905.1 of Streptomyces sp. HUAS CB01. Taxonomy (NCBI): domain Bacteria; kingdom Bacillati; phylum Actinomycetota; class Actinomycetes; order Kitasatosporales; family Streptomycetaceae; genus Streptomyces; species Streptomyces chengbuensis. The sequence continues at coordinate 7,803,264 of NZ_CP129137.1, read as the reverse complement.
GAACGGAACCCTGCGCCTCCGAGTTGAAGACCCCTTCGACTCGCCGAGGAGCGGCACCATCAGCAGAACAACCGAAAACACCGGCTTCACCTGCGAAAACTGTGGCAGGGCCGTCGCGGCGCTGGTCAACGGAAGCCACCGCAACCACTGCCCGTACTGCCTGCACTCGCTGCACGTGGACATCTCGCCCGGCGACCGCGCCGACGACTGCCGCGCGCTGATGCGCCCGGTTGCCGTCGAGCACCACTCCGCCAAGGGCTACACGATCGTCCACCGATGCACCGGCTGCGGCACCCGCCGCAGGAACCGCATGGCCGACGACCCGCACCAAGGCGACGACCTCGACACCGTCCTCGCCGTCATGCGTCTCGGCCACCCCGAAGCCGGACGCACCAACCGGCGCCGGACGCACACCTGACGCCCCAGCGGCTCCCGCCCGCGGCGGGAGCCGCATTTCCTTCCTCCTGCCCCACACCCGGCCCTGCCCCTCCTGCCGACGCACGGAGGGGCACCGCACGTCGGGCGGCGGTCCGAGCACCGCGGGTGGAGGGCCGGCGTGATCATGCCGCGGCGGACTCCCGCCACCTCGCGCGTCCCGGTCAGGACGTCAGAAACGCCCGGGCCCGCGCCTCCTTCACGGCGGCCTTGAGCCCCTCGACGTCGTACGCGCCGTGGTAGCGGCGGCCGTTGACGAAGAACGACGGCGTCCCGGAGACACCGCTCACATCGGCCGAGTCCACGTCCTCCGCCACGCGTGCGGCGCCCCTGCGCTTGCGCAGGTCACGCCGGAACCGCTCGGTGTCCAGTCCCAGGTCCTCGGCGTAGCGGACGAGGTCGGTCGTGCGCAGGGCACCCTGGTGGACCATCAGGAGGTCGTGCATGTCCCAGAAGCGGTTCTGCTCGGCGGCCGCCTCCGACGCCTCCGCCGCCCTCCGCGCGTGCGGGTGGACGTCGTCGAGCGGCAGGTGCCGCCACACGTAGCGGACGTCGCCCGAGTCCCGCAGGAGTTCGCGCACCACCGCCTCGGCCTGGCCGCAGTACGGGCACTCGAAGTCGCCGTACTCGACCAGCGTGACCGGGGCGGTCGGCGAGCCCCGCACGTGGTCGCGCTCCGGATCGACGGGGACGGCGAGGTCGACGAGGGTCTCGGCCCGGCCCAGCAGGGCCCTCAGCCGCAGTGGTTTGGGGAGGAGCCCGAGGACGCCGGTCAGCAGCCGGCCGAGGAGGAAGGAGCACAGGACCGCGCCGAGGACGCCGAGCTTCGCCTCGGCGAGCCGGTCTCCCTCGAAGGCGAAGGTCGCGATCAGCAGGGAGACGGTGAAGGGCGCGCCGGCGAGGGTGCCGCCCACGGCGACGGCGCCCCAGCCCGCGGGAGGCCGCAGCCGGCGGCCGCTCAGCAGCGTGGTCAGCACCGACGCGCCCAGGATCCCCAGGGGCTTGCCGATCACGAAGGCGAGCAGGACTCCCAGGGTGATCGGGGACGTCGCGGCCCGGCTGAGCTGTTCGGAGCCCAGTTGGATCCCGGCGTTGGCAAGGGCGAACAGGGGTGCGATGACGAAGCTGGTCCAGGGGTGGTACAGCCGCTGCAGCCGCTCGTTCGGCGACACCGCCGAGGCCAGCCCGCGCCGCACGGTCGCCTCGAGTTCGGGGGTGGGCTGCTCGCGGAAGAAGCGGAACAGGTCGCTCGCCCGCTCCAGTTCGCCGCGCGCCGCCGGATACGCGGCGAAGATGAGGCCCATCGCCAGCCCGGTGACGACCGGGTCGATCCCCGACTCCAGCAGCACGGCCCACAGCGCCACCGCCAGCAGCGCGTACACCGCTCCCCGGCGGACGCCGGCCCAGTGCACCAGCAGGGCCAGGGCGAACAGCGCGAGGGCCCACAGCAGGGCGGGGACCGACAGGCGCTCGCTGTACACGACGGCGATGACGGCCAGGGCGACGAAGTCGTCGACGACCGAGATGCTGAGGATGAACACGCGCAGGCCCGGTGGCATACGTCTGCCGATGAGGGCGAGCATGCCGAGCGCGAAGGCGGTGTCCGTGGACATCGCGACCCCCCAGCCGGCCGCGGACGGCTCTCCCGCGTTGACGACGAGGTACACGCAGACGGGGACGAGCATGCCGCTGAGCCCGGCGATCAGGGGCAGGGCCGTGCGCCGGCGCTCACGGAGCTCGCCCATGTCGAACTCGCGGCGCGCCTCGAGACCGACCACGAAGAAGAAGAGCGCCATGAGGCCGCTGTTGACCCACTCCCGCAGCCCGAGGTCGACGCCGTGGGCCCCGAGGTGCACGGACAGCTCCGTCCGCCACAGCGCCTCGTACGCCGCCGGGGCCACGTTCGCCCAGATCAGGGCGGCGAGGGCGGCCGTCACGAGGAACGCGGCGCTGCCGGTCTCCGTGCGCAGGAAGTCCCGCAGCGGCGACCGCGTGTCACGGCTCCACTTGGTCAGCCCCAGGAAGGCCAGGGGTGTCGGGCCTGCGCTCACCACGCCATCATCGGGTGCCGCGCGCGATCCGGCCTCTGCACGGGGCGAGGCGGGTGGGCGGCGCCCGTGGAGGGCGGGCGGTTCCCGCGGCGCCGCGGTGGGGCCGGGGCGGGGGCCCGCCGGCGGATGCGGCGGTGCGGGACAGGGGCGATCATGGCCGTGTGCCGCGATGTCCGGACCTGTGTCCGGGACGCGGCCGGTGTCCGCTGCCGGGCGGCGGGGCGGGTGCGGCCGCTGCCCGGCGGCACGCTCCCCCGCGGGCCGGGCGGCCGGCCTCACGCTCCCCCCGCACTCCGGGTGGCCGCCTCGCCTGCGGTTTCCGAACGAGGGGAAGATGCCGGCATGACCGCCCGAGTCTCCGCGGGAGCGGGCGCCCTGACGTCACGGTCTCGCCGCTGCGGGCGAGCCGGACCTGCCGCCCGCCTTCCTGCTCGTGGAGGAGGCCGAGGTGCTGCCCGGCGAGGCCGGGCCTACAGCGCCGGCCCGCGCGGGGCGGGCTCCGTGACCACCGTCCGTTGCGACCGGACCGAGGCGGTCCTATTTTGCGTTTACTTTGCCATTCGGGAACCTGGACCCCGTGGGCGGCGTTGACCGGGTACGGCCCGCGCGCAAGCGCGGCCGACGACCGGCAACAGACCGACAGCAGAAGCCGAGGTGGCACCAGTGGCGATGTGGGACCGGCTCAAGGAGCAGGCCAAGAACCTCCAGCAGTCCCAGGGCGCTCGGGGAGGCAGCGCGCACGGACAGGGGGGCGGCCCGTTCGGCCAGGGACAGCACGGCGGTCACGGACAGGGGTCGTCCTCCGGCGGCTCCAAGGCCCAGTTGATCGGACTGTTCAAGTCCCAGCTCGCGTCGGTCAAGACCGAGCTCAAGAGCGGCGCCTACCGGGACGCCAGCATGGCGATGTGCGCGCTGGTGGCCGCGGCCGACGGGCACGTCGATCCCGTGGAGCGCCAGCGCGTCGAGGAGCTGATCGTCTCGAACGAGGTGCTGCAGAACTTCCCCGCGGACCAGCTCCGCCAGCGGTTCAACCAGAACGTGGACCGGCTGACGGCCAACTTCGAGCTGGGCAAGGCGGAAGCGCTGAAGGAGATCGCCAAGGCGGCCAAGAAGCCGCAGGAGGCCCGCGCGGTCGTTCAGACCGGCATGGTCATCGCGGGTGCCGACGGGCATGTGGAGCCGTCGGAGCAGCAGGCGGTCCGCGACGCCTGCGCCGCCCTCGGCATCTCTCCCGCCGAGTTCGGCGTCTGAGGCGCGCCGCTGCCGCCGGCCCCGTCACTCACTGGGCGGGCGGCAGCGGGGGCCGTGGCACCCGGTCACGACGGCAGCACGTCGCGCCCGGGCCGCGCTCAGCGGCGGCTGCGGCGCGTGGTGGTCTTGCGGTAGCCGAAGGGGCCGGGAAGGTCCATCGACGTGGTGCGCCGGCCCGTCGACGAGTAAGTGCGCCTGGCACCGTCCCCCTTGGCGAGGGTGAGGGAGACGGACTTGCGGTTGATGTTGAGGCGGACTCCGGGGAATATGCGGAAGCTCTTGCGGAAGGTCACGGGCACGGTGCGCTCCTCTCGTAGATCGTCCGTCTTCCCCGAGTTCCCGGCCTTACGCGAGTTCCCGGCCTTACGCGAGCTCCCGGCCTTGCGCGACAGGGTGCCGTCGGTGGTGCTCGTGTCGACGCCGGAGGGCCGTCGCGCTCGGCACGGGCCGGCGGCGTCAGGGACGGGCGTCCGGAAGGGGCCCGGGCCGGGAGGACCCGGAGCACAGCCGGCCTCTGCAGGTCGTGACGCCGCTGCGCGGTGCAGGGTGCCGGTCGGTGTCGCCCGTCCGGACGCGGTGACGCGTCGGCAGACGCCGACGTCACGGGCGCGGCGCGACCGTGCCGCTCCCCCGCCCCAGGCTCCGGACCCGCTGCCGGCCCCCGGCCCGGCTCAGGCCGCGGACGTACGTCGTGGGCAGGAGTGCGCTGCGGCCGCAGCCGCGCAGCTGGGCCGGACAGACGCGCGGGCGCTGCCCGCCACCCGCGATGAGGGCGTTCACCGGCGCCATCGGGTCGGCACCCAGGGCCTTCGCGACGAGGACTCCCACCATCAGCGGGAGCAGGGCCGCGGCCAGGGCGGTGCCCGTGGTCGTGACCTGCTGGATACGGGGGCTGCGGGGCGCGTCGGCGTTCATGGCGTCATTCCAGCAGCGCGCGGCACGCGTGGCATCGGACGAGGTACTCAGCCCGTACGTGCCCGCGTACTCATCCGCGGGCGGCCGCCCGTGCCCCCTTCCCGCAGGTCGTGCGCGCGCCTCGCCGCACGCCGGAATTCGGTCGCCGCGGGCCGACTTGGCGTTCTACTCTCGAGGCAGCCGAGTGGAGCAGTTCGGTAGCTCGCTGGGCTCATAACCCAGAGGTCGCGGGTTCGAATCCTGCCTCGGCCACGAAGGAGGGGCCCGCCGCCCGGTGCGGCGGGCCCTTCATGTGCGAGGCCACCGGTACCGAACGGTCACTGCGCCGCACTCCCCCGAGCCCTACCGGAGGCCGGCCCGGCACATCCGGCGCACTACGGCTCGTGCAACCCGGTCATCCTCTCTTGCAGCCGGTCATCCTCCGCATCCGGCAGTCAGCGACGGGCGTGCGCGAGCAGGGCCGCGTGCGGGAGTGACAGGACACCGCTGCCGTCGGCGAACTCGGCGCCGAAGAGGTCGAAATGCCGCTTGATTTCGGTTCGGATCTCCGGCGTCTGGCTCTGCACGAAGGCCCCGCCGAACGCCACACCGGCCGCCGGACCGCGGCTCCACCACTCCTCCGCGTCGACCCGGTGGTCCCAGCGCAGCGTCTCGCAGGCCGCTTCACGCAGCCCCGCCGACTCCATCAGGGCCCCCAGACCGCTCTCGTCACGGGGGAAGTCGTCCTCGGCGGCGAGCCCCGCGGGCAGATGCGGCGGGCGTACGGCACCGGCGGCCCCGATCGCCCGGCCGATCAGGGCCTGTCCCGGGGCGGGCGGGGCCGACCAGATCGTCAGCGCGATCCGTCCGCCCGGCCGAGCGACGCGGAGCAGCTCGGCCAGGACAGCCCTGGGACGGCCGACGTGGTTCAGCACGAAGTTCCCCACCACCACGTCGAACGTCCCGTCAATGAAGGGGAGTTCGGGCAACACGGCGAGACGGACGTCGGCGGCCGGCGCGGCCTTCCGCGCCAGCTCGACCATGCTGGGCTCCGCGTCCACCGCCGTGACCGACGCGCCCCGGTCGCAGCCCGCGGCGGCCGCCGTGCCCGGCCCTGTTCCCACGTCCAGCATCCGCGTTCCCGGCCCGACTCCCGCCACGTCCAGCAATCGCGGCACGGTGTAGGCGCACAGTTTCGCGAACCCGCCCGCGTAGGCGTCGGCCCGTCCTGCCCAGATCAGCCGCTCGCTCTCGTCGAAACCCGTCACCACCGCCACCGGCGCCCCCAACCCGACCGAAGTCGAAGAAGATCAAGACGAAGCCACACCCTAACTCTCGGTCCGCGGTGCACGAGCCGAATCCGACGTCCCATGGCGGGCGTTCACCGCCCTTGCGTACGTGATCCGCGGGGGACAACCGTGCGATCGGGCGGCCTGCACGGGCGACGAGCGCGTAGGTCCCCGGCGCCCACCGCGGTGGGGACGGCCTGGCGCGTCTCGGCGGACCTCGCCGCCCGGGCTGTAGTCCCCGCCGCGTAGGATCAGCCGGTCGCCCGCCCACAGGAAGTCCCCTCGTTGCCCGCCCTCGTACCATCGCCCCGGACCGCCACGGGCCTGCTGCCCGCCGGTCTCTGCACCCGTGTCGAGGACGGCGAGCGGCTACCCGTCCTGACGTGGGCCGCCGGCCCGGGATGGCGCATGATCAGCAACGCCGTGCTCGGCGGAGGCATCGGCGAACGCGCCTGGGTCGTCAACGCCCAGGTCGCCCACGGCTACCGTCGCGAGGACCCGGACAGGCATCTCGCCCATCTGGCCGATGACTTCGGTTTGCGCGGCGCGGGCGTCGGGCTGATGACGGCGGCCGATGTCTCCCGCAACGGTCAGGCGTGCGACGGCGGCGTCGAGGCCGTCGCGACGGTGGGCATCGCCGTACGCGGCTGGGCCGCCGCAGCGGACGAGGGCAGCGTCGCCCTCGCGGCACCGGGCACGATCAACATCGTCGCGGCGGTCCCGGTGGCGCTCACCGACGCCGCCCTGGTCAACGCGGTGGCGACGGCCACCGAAGCGAAGGTCCAGGCCCTGATCGAGGCCGGGTACGACTGCTCCGGCACGCCCACCGACGCCGTGTGTGTCGCCGCACGCGTTCCTCGTCACGGCGAGGAGATCCACCCCTTCGCCGGCCCTCGCTCCCTGTGGGGTGCCCGTCTCGCGCGCGCCGTCCACCGGGCGGTGGCGACCGCGACGCCCGCGCCCTGACCCGCGCGTCGGCCGCCTCCGCCGACTGGGAGGATGACCGGACCGCAAGAGAACCGCAAGAGAACGGGGACACTCATGGCCTTGCTCGTCCTGTCCGGCGTCATCGCCCTCGCCGTCGGAGGGTGCGTCTGCGTGGTGTGGGCGGCGCGGGGCGGCCCGCGCTGGACGCGGATCGTGTCCGCGGTGACCCTGGCGGCGGCCGAGCTGGTCAGCAGCGCCGGACGGCGGAACCGAAGCTGGGGTCTCGGGCGCGGCGGGGACTCCGACGACTGAGGGGCTCGGGTTCGCCGACTGCGGGCCGGCGGTCAGTTGCTGTGCCTGGCCAGGCTGTAGACGAGGACGAGCAGCGCTGTGGCCATGACCGTCAGATGCAGCCATGCGGGAGCGGTCGAGGCGTCGGCCGCGGCCGTCACGATCGAGGTCATTCTGGCCTCCTGGTGGTGAGGTCCCGGGGAGCGATCCGCTCCCCGGTTGAGGGCGCCGAACCCCGCCGCTCGCGTGGGCGAATCCGGCGCCGATGTCCATGCGCCCGCCTCGCGCCCGGTGGCACGGGACGTTCGAGGTCGTGCCCCGCGTCTACCCCGCTCGGGCGGACCGACGCCCCGTCACGGCATCCGGCCCCGAGGGTTCGCCGCCGTCGGCGTCGCCGTCAGCGGCGACGCGCCCGTCCGGTCCGCCAGCCGGCCCCGACCCCCGCGACATGGAGTGCCAGCAGGGCCAGGCCGAGCAGCATCACGTTCCCCGAGGCGAAGGCCTGGTTGGTGGCGATGTCCGCTGCGTTGATCAGGAAGGCGATGAAGAACAGTACGGCGGCGGCTATACCCAGCATGGCGTGGCTCCCTCGTTCCGTGGACGTGGTGCCCGTATGCCCCCGTTCCCGGTTTCCAGACCCGGCGGTCCCGGGGCCCCCGCCACGGCCACGGTGAAGCCCGCACCACCGCCCACGGGGTAATCCGGTGGAACCCGCTCCGGTCCCGGTGCTGGAATGGCGCGATGCAGGATCCGTCAGTGTGTGTGGACCGGGGGCAGTACCAGGACGCGGTGACCCCCTGGGAGCAGGAGGCATGGCGTGGCGCCGCCGTCGGCTGGGTCGAGGACGCGCTGGCCGCGCACGGTCTGCGGGCCGCGGGCCGGTGGCAGGTACGGCTTCGGCCCTGGTCGGTCCTGCTGCGGGTCCCCGTCGACGGGCGCGAGGCCGTCTGGTTCAAGGCCAATCCACCGGCCAGTGCCTTCGAGGGCGCGCTCAGTGCGCGGCTGACCCGTTGGGTGCCGGAGCACGTGCTGGAGCCGCTGGCGGTGGATCCGGGGCGGGGTTGGACGTTGCTGCCCGACGGCGGCGAGCTCTTCCGCCACGTACTCGAACGGGAAGCGGTCGAGCCCCGCACCTGGGAGGAGGTCCTTCGCCAGTACGCGACCATGCAGCGGGCCCTGGTCCCCCACGCGCGGGAGATCGAGGAACTGGGCGTCCCCGGTGCGCGTACCGCCGCGTTGCCCGGCCTCTTCGACAGGCTGGTCGCGGAGAACACCGCCTCGCGCCCCGACGAGCGCCGGCGTCTGGAGGGACTCCGGCCGCTGCTCGTTGACTGGTGCGCGGAACTCGCGGCCGTCGGTGTCGCCGACTCCCTGGACCACTCCGACCTGCACGACGCCCAGTTGTTCGTCCGGGAGCCGGGCCGCTTCACCTTCTTCGACTGGGGCGACGCCGCCGTCTCCCATCCCTTCTGCAGTCTGCTCGTCCCGGCCCGCAGAGCGGTGGAACGCTACGGCCACGAGGTGCTGCCCCGGCTGCGCGACGCCTACCTGGAACCCTGGACGGGCGCCGGGCACACGACCGCGGACCTCCGACGGGCGGTGAGCCTCGCCTGGCGTCTGAGCGCTCTCGGACGCGCCTGCTCGTGGGGCCGGCTGTTCCCGTCCGCGGCCGGCACGCCGGAAGGCACCGGCACCGGCACCGGCACCGGCACCGGCACCGAGGAGCGCGTGCGGTGGCTCAGGGAACTCTTCAACGAGCCGCCCGTCTAGCCACCGGGTGCCCAGACCCCATGGCGCCGCCGCGGGAGCCGCAGCTTCGGAGGCTCACCGGGAAGGACCTCCCGGGCCGCCGATGACGACCACGCGGGCCCACTCCGGCGGCGCGTCCGGTACGTGGTCGGGATCGTCCTCGTCCCACGACCGGGACGAGCGCTCCCGGGGGAACAGACCCACCACCGTCCGGCACGGTGGCCGCGTGTCTGGCCAGGGGGTCTGCCCGTCAGTCAGGGCGACGACGACGTCCGGCCGGGGCCGCGCTCGCAGCGCCTTGGCGAAGCCCGTGCGCAGATCCGTACCGCCCCCGCCGACGAGCGGGATGCCTTCGGCACGGCACAGGGGGTGCACGGCTCGGGCCGCCGCGTCGCACGGCACCACGGTGACCAGGTCGCGACGGCCGCCGACGGCCCGGGAGATCGCGGCGACCTCCAGGAGCGCGCTGCCCAGTTCGGCGTCGCTGACCGACCCGGAGGTGTCGATGACCACGGAGACACGGGGCGGGGTGCGGCGCAGGCCGGGCAGCACGGCGCCGGGGACTCCGGCCGAGCGGCGGGAAGGCCTGCCGTAGGTGTAGTCGTCGCCCCCTCCGGCGCCGGTGGCGGCCGAACGGACCGCCGCCCCCAGCAACTCCCGCCAGGGCTGGGGCGGATGGAACGCCTCCTCGGCCCAGCGTCGCCATCCCTTCGGAGCGCTGCCCGGGCGGCCGGTGATGCCCTGGGCGACGCGGAACCGGACGGCGTCCCGTTCCTGCGCGCTGAGGCCGTGCGCTCCGTCCGGTCCGAGGTCCCACTCCCGTGCCAGTCCGTCGGCGCCGCTCCCGCAGTCCAGCCAGGCGAAGTCCTGTGTGTGCGGTCCGAGACGGAACCGGCGCAGGTAGTCCTCCATCAGCTCGCCCTCGGGCAGGTCCAACGACGCGGGCAGGACGGCGCCTTCGGGCAGCGCCAGCCCGTCGCCGTACACGTCGTCGTTGATCTCGCAGTCCGCGGCGATGTTCATCCGCAGCCGCTGTGCCGGTCCGGTCAGCCCGCGTTCCCGCGCGACCCGGTCGCTGCGCCCGTGGTGGTCGCGCAGCAGGTGGGACACCTCGTGCACCCAGACTCCGGCGAGCTCCTCCACCGGGGTCCGGTCCACGAACGCCGGTGAGACGTAGCACCGCCAGTGCCGGTCGACGGCCATGGTCGGTACCCGCCGTGACTCGACGGTGCCGAGGGCGAACAGTGCCGTCGCCAGATACGGCCGGACCCGGGCGGCGTGCAGCCGGGCCGCGTAGAGCTTGTCGAGGTCCAGTCGTCCCGGTACGGCTTCCGGACGGCCGCGCACGCCCGCGTTCACCGGCCGGCCTTCGCGGCGACCGCGGTCCGGACCGCCACGTGGTCGGCCCGCCGGGACAGGGACACGACGCCGGTGAGCCGTTCGACCGACGCCGGGACGTCCCAGTCCTCCCGGCGCAGCGCGGCGAGCGTGGTGGCGGGGACGACCACCAGATCGGGGGCTCCGGTCTCCACGGCCCGTACCAGCAGGGCCCACGCCGCGTCCCAGCGGGACCTCTCCGGGCGTTCGCGGACCGCCGCGACGACTCCGTCGAGCACGGCCTGGCGCAGGTCCCCGCGCTCGGGAAGGGCGGCGCCCGCCGGGTCGGCGAGGAGTTCCTCCGGATCGGGGAGGTCCATCCGGTCGAGGCTCGCCAGCAACTCCAGCCCGGGCCCGTCGCCCACCGCGCCCCGGACCAGCAGGGACAGTACCTCCCGGGAGGAACCGGCCGCGGTCGCGAAGGCGATCAGCCGCAGGGTCGACTCCCAGCTCCTGGGGGACGGCCAGGCACCGCCACGGCGGGTCTCCCCGGTGGGCAGCCGGTGTACGAGTCCGGGGCGGGCGGCGAGGAGCCCGCACACGGCGCGGCGGGCGTGGGCGACCGCTTCCGGCAACTTCTCCGCGTCCAGGCGGGGCAGCGTCGCACGGGGCCAGGTCCCGCCGAGACCGCGTACGACGACGGCGTGGTCGTGGGCCCACGGGAGATGGACGAAGCGGTTGGCCAGCGGAGGGCTCAGCTCCCAGCCGTCGGCGGCCGACGCCCGCGGGTTGGCCGCGGCCACGATCCTCACACCGGGCGGGAGGCGCAGGGCGCCGATCCGCCGTTCGAGCACGAGGCGGAGAAGGGCGGCCTGAACGGCCGGTGGCGCGGTGGACAGCTCGTCCAGGAACAGCAGTCCCCGGCCGGCGCGCACCAGGCGTACCGCCCAGTCCGGTGGTGCCATGGGGACCCCCTGCACGGCGGGGTCGTCTCCCACGACGGGCAGGCCGGAGAAGTCGGACGGTTCGTGCACGCTGGCGATGACCGTGGTCAGCGGGAGCTCGAGCGACGCGGCGAGCTGGGTGAGTGCCGCGGTCTTGCCGATGCCGGGCTCGCCCCAGAGGAGGACGGGCAGGTCGGCGGCCACGGCGAGGGTCAGCGCCTCCAGTTGTGTGTCAGGGCGCGGTTCGGTGGTCGTCTCGCCCAGCAGGGACAGGAGTCGGCCCGCGACGTCGAGTGGGGAGGCGTGTGCGGGGTCGGCCGGGTCGACGGCGGCGGTGGAGTGGGGGTACGTGGTCATGGGGCATCACCTTCGGGGTCGTGGTGGAACGCGCGTGCGGATGCGTGGTGGATGTGAGCGTGAGGAGGACGGGGTGCCCGGGCGGGTACAGGGCTCGCGTGGCACGGGCGGACGGATGTCTCGGGTCACGTGGTGACGTGGCGCGGACGGATTGGGGCAGGGCGTGGTCACGTGGCGCGGACCGACGGATGTCCGGCGTCAGGGAGTCGTGGCGTGGCGCGGCCGGCCGCGGCCGTCACGGGGCCGGGCGCCGCCCGGGCGGACTCGGCCGGGCCCGGGTCCGTCCAGGCCGGCCCGGAACAGCCCGTGACTGATCCGCCGTCGCGCCGCCTCTTCCAGTTCGTCCCGCAGGGCGCCGGTGCGCAGCAGTGCGTCGGGCCCCAGCAGACGCTCGACGACGGCCAGGGCGCCGGCGGTGTCGCCGTGGTCGAGGCGTTCCTGGACTTCGGCCAGGGAGTCGGGACGCCGGTGTGCCGCGTCGATCGCCCGCAGGCAGGGCAGGGGCGTACCGGTGAGCGCGGCGAGCAGTTCCTCCCGGCGGATCTCGGCCGGTTCGTGGTCCAGCGGGACGAGCACCCCGTCGACCACACCGATCCGGTGCCGGGTTCCCCGGCATTCCACGAGGCGCGGTCCCCCCGACTTGTCCGGGACCGAGCGGCCCCGGACGGTCCCTGACGGACCGTCCGGCGCGCGGTCCGGTACGAGTGCCGAGGCGACCAGCGGATGCAGCCGGTCCGGATCGATCGCACCGGCACGCAGCAGCTCCAGGTCGGGCAGGACCCAGGTTGCCGCGTCGGGGAGCACCGGCAGCCCGGCGACACGTCCGGCCGCGGTCGTACCCGTCACCCGCGCGGTGGGCGGTTCGAGCCCTCCCCCGCGCGGGTCCCCATCCGCGGCCGTGACGAGTTCGAGAACGAGCCGTCTTCGGCCGACACGAACAGTGAACGTGCCCGTGGGCCGCCCTTCGGAGCGGAGCAGGATCCCCGCCTCGGCCGCCCAGCGGTCGACGGCACAGGGGTGTCCCGGCGGCACCGCCGCCAGCAGCCCCGGGTCGGTCCGACCGTCGCCGTTGCCGGGCGGGCTGTCGGCCCCGGACCGGGTCCGCAGCTCATCGGCCCTGTGTGCGTCCCACAGGTGGCGGTGCAGGTCGAGGCGGAACCGACGGCTCGGGTGGGGATGCGGATGGCGTCGGGCGGCGGCGTCGCGACGGGAACCGTCCCACAACGCGAGGCTGATGCGCTGTCCGGCGTCCGCCCAGGCAGGTGCGGTGCGCACCACGAGGTGCACCGGGTACGTGCCGTCATGTGCGGCGCCGTGCCGGGGCTTCCCCCGGGACACCGCGTCGTACCGGGAATCGTCCCGGGCGGCCACGTCGTACCGGGCCAGCGCGATGGTCAGTCCCGGGCGCAGCAGCCCGTCGGGGGCGATCCTCGGCATGTGCCAGCGCAGCAGGTCGGGTGCCAGGTGCCGCAGGTCCGAGCGGACTTCGGCGGCCAGCGCCCGGCCGTGGCCGCGGGCCGCGGCGCGCAGATCGAGGTCCACGTCGATGCCTGCGGCGGCACACGCCCCCGCCCAGTCACCGGCCCGGCGCCGGGCGGTGGCGGTCTCGATCATGGACGGCGGCACGGCGAACTCCCGCACGCGCGGCCAGAAGGAAGTACGGGCATCCCCGTTCGCGATCCGAGTGAGCATCAGCACTCACCTTGCGCGGACGGGTCCCCCAATCTCTGAGCAGATTGATAGGTCATCGCGGTGATCGTAGCGCCGTCCCTGCGGGGCCGTCAGCCGCTTTTCCCGGGGCACGTCCCGGGTGCCCCGAGGACGAACTGCGGACCGCCCGGGCGCCGTTGCCGACGCGACGGCGGCCGGCCACGGGCGGCGGTGGGGACGAGCCGGTACCTTCGGCGGATGGCTGATGAATGCTTCCGGCATCCCCGGCTCGCGGCCCTCTACGACGCGCTCGACCCCGACCGCAGCGACCTGGCCGCCTATCTGGCGATCGCGGAGGAGTTCGGCGCCCGGCGGGTGCTGGACATCGGCTGCGGTACGGGGGTGTTCGCGCTGCTGCTGGCCGACCGCGGGCTCGAGGTGGTCGGCGTCGACCCGGCACGGGCGTCGGTCGACGTGGCCAGGGCCAAACCGGGGAGCGAGCGGGTCCGGTGGATCTGCGGGGACGCCACCGCGCTCCCGTCGCTCCGGGTCGACCTGGCCACCATGACGGCCAACGCCGCGCAGGAGCTCGTGGATCCGCGCGTGTGGCGGGGGACCTTGCGGGGTGCGCACGAGGCGCTGCGCCCGGGTGGGCACTTCGTGTTCGAGTCCCGCGATCCGTCGCGGCGCGCCTGGGAGGGCTGGAACCGCGAGGCCTCCTGGGGTGTGACGGACGTCCCGGGCGTCGGCACGGTCGAGAGCTGGGTCGACCTGATCGAGGTCGACGGGCCCCTGGTGACGTTCCGGTGGAGCTATGTGTTCGCCGCGGACGGGCGGACGACGACGTCGGAGTCGACCCTGAGGTTCCGGCAGCGGGAGGAGGTCGAGGCGGACCTGACCGCCGAGGGGTACACGGTGGAGGACGTACGCGACGCCCCCGACCGGCCGGGCAGGGAGTTCGTCTTCGTCGCCGTACGGCCCGACGCGTGACCGGTGACGTTCCGCCCGCCCCTGGGAGTACGCCCGGGCGGTTTCCGCCGCGCCGGGCGCGCCGGGCGGCCGCACGGCGTCAGCCGGCGGGCTTCTCCCAGACCGAGACGTGCTTCGTGCTCTCGCCGGTGAACGGTTCCCCTGACCAGCCCTCCCACCGGTCGCGCAGCCGCAGCCCGGCGAGCCGCGCCATGAGATCGAGCTCCGAGGGCCACACGTAACGGAATGGAAGGGACCAGTACTCGGCGCGTCCGTCGACGACCGTGACGTAGTTCGAACTCATCTGCTGCGTGGCGACGTCGTAGGTGTCGAACGCCCACTTCGTGGGGCTGATGTGGAACGGCACCGCCTGCTGTCCCGGCGGCAGCCGGCGCAGTTCGGGGACCCCGACCTCGATGACGAAGCAGCCACCGGGCCGCAGGTGTTCCGCGGCATTGCGGAAGCAGGCCACCTGCGCGTCCTGGGTGGTCAGGTTGTTGATGGTGTTGAAGACCAGGTAGACGACCGCGAAGTCGCCCGCCACGCGTGTCGTCGCGAAGTCGCCGATGGTCACGCCGATGCCGTCGCCGCCTGGCTTGGCGCGCAGCCGCGCCACCATGGCCCGGGACATGTCGATGCCGTGCACGGGAATCCCGAGGCGGGCGAGGGGCAGGGCGATCCGGCCGGTGCCGACGCCGAGTTCGAGCGCCCGGCCGTCGCCCGCGAGCCCGGCGAGCAGCCCGACCGCCGGATCCACGACGTCCGGCCGGAACATGTCCGCCGACGACGTGTCGTACCTGGCCGCGATCTTCTCTCCGAAGTACCCGTCCTCGTCATGCATCCGGGGACGGTACCGCTCGGGGCCGTGTGAACGCCTCTGATTTCCCCGACCGCGGAGCACTCCGTCCGCGCGGGGCGCGGCCCGGCGTGGGCGCTCGGCGGGCGCGGCGCACACTCCCGGCGGGTGCGGCGGCCACGGCCCGACGCGGCGCGGCACGGGCTCGACGCGGCACGGCACGGGCACGGCACGGGCACGGCACGGGCTCACGGCGAAGGACTCGGCGCGGGCTCGGCGTTTCGGCCATCCGGGGCCACGGCCGTGCCCGCCGCGCGGCGAGGGCCGCCGTGTCCCGCGTGCCCCTTCGTCGCCGGCTGCCCGACCCGCCGCTCCGACGACGTCCGAAACCGGCCGTCCGAACTGCCGGTCCCCGTCGTTGATCTCTGCGGGGCGGGCCCGGGCCGCGTCAGGGGCGCATCGTCGGCCCCGGACACACCGGGCCACCGTCCCGCCGAGGCCGCCGTGAACGCCCCGTACGGCAGCCCCGGTTGACCCGTCCCTGCCGCCGCCCCGTCCTCGACGCCGTGAGAAAGGCCGCACCGTGACCCCACCCCGCGCCACCGTCGACGCCCGTGAGACCGCCCGCCCCAGAGCCGGGGCACCCCTCCCCGCGCCGCCCCCGTGCGCGACGCCCGGACCGACAGGCGGTCCCGTACACGAACCGCCGGCCCGGTTCGCGGCACGGTGCGGTGGGAGGCTGCCGGCCCGGTTCTCGGCACAGTGCGGTGGGAGGGTGTCGTGAGTGCGACCTGGCTGCCGCCGGAGGAGTACGCCGAGACGCTGATGAAGGCGACCGCCTTCGCATGTCTGTTCTTCACCGACGAGGACGACCGGCCGGTGCAGTTGAGGGCGGTGTACTCGCAGGCGCATCCGTGGCAGTGGCCCGGCGGGACCATGGACCCGGGCGAACGTCCGTGGGAGACGGCGGTTCGCGAGTGCCGGGAGGAGACGGGCATGGTCCTCGAGGGGCCCACGCGGCTGCTGGCCGCCGTGTACGGCCTGCCGGGTGCCGAGTGGCCGTACAGCACGGTCGGGTTCGTCTTCGACGGCGGCCGGCTGACCGCCGAACGGATCGCGGGCATCGCCCTGGACCCGGCCGAGCACGACACGGTGCGGGTCCTGTCGCTGGAGGAGTGGCGGACGCACATGCCGGAGCGGGACTTCGCGCGGCTGAGGGCCGTGATGGAGGCCCGGCGCACGGGCGTGACGGCGTACTTCGACGCCTGGGACTGGGACGACTGAGCCGGGGTACGCACAGCGGTTCGACGTCGGCCGAACGGATGTCGCGGTCGCTCCGACACGCCCCCGAGCCGCCGAATGCCCGGGGTCGGCGGTGCCGGTCCGGTGTGATCGTGGCCGACTCGTTTCGTCGAGACCCCTCTAGGAGAGATCATGCGCATGCGAATCGCGTCCACCGTGGCCGCCCTCGCCGTGGCCGGTGTCCTCGCCGGCGCCGGCAGCGCTGTGGCGGACAGTGGCGCGGAGGCCGCGGCCGCCGGCAGCCCGGGTGTGCTGTCGGGCAACGTCATCCAGGTCCCCCTCCACGTTCCGCTGAACCTCTGCGGCAACTCGCTCGGTGTCATCAGCCTGCTCAACCCGGCTGTCGGGAACGCCTGCCTCAACGGCTGACCCGCACCCCGCCGCCCTGGGAACCAGTGCGGCCCGGGCCCCGGAAGGCCCGCCTGCCGGGCGGTCGTCCGCGGCCCCGAACGGGCCGGATCCTCGCGCCGAGGGTCCGGCCCTCGCTCTGTCCGGGAGTCGCCCCGGGCACGGTCACCGACCGGCGCGCCCGTCCCGCTCCGGGTCGCCGGTGTCGCATACGCTGCGAAGACGTCCGCCCGGCCGCCCGGGCACCGCGCGAGCCACCGGGACTTACCACCCGCCGGCGGCGGGCCCCACGGGCCGGCCCGGACGGCGGAGCCACCGTGGGCAGGAAGGGTGTGGCATGCGATCCCCACATGTGCATCTGCGGGAGATCACCGACGACAACCGGGACGCCGTCCGGGCCCTGCGCGTCCGACGTGACCAGAAGCAGTTCGTCGCCTCCGTGTCCAAGTCGCTCAAAGAGGCGGCGAAGACACCCGAGGCCCATCCCTGGTTCCGCGCCGTCTACCGTGACGACGAGCCGGTCGGATTCGTGATGCTGGCGTGGCGACCGCCGGGCGGTCCTTACCGAGGGCGGCACTTCCTCTGGCGGTTCCTGGTCGACAAGCGGCACCAGCGGCGAGGGGTCGGCCGGGAGGCGCTCGCCCAGATCGCCGCCCTGGTCCGCGCCGACGGCGGCACGGAGCTGCTGACCAGCTACGAGCCCGGCGACGGCGAACCGTGGCCCTTCTACCGGAAGCTCGGCTTCGAGCCCACCGGGGACATCGACGACGGCGAGATCGTCCTGCGTCTCACCTTGCCCGACGAGTGAACTCCCGCGCGGTGACTCCCGCCCCGTGGGCGAACAGCCGGCGCGAACACCCGGCGTCGACGCTGTCGGCCCCACTCGACGAGCTCGTACCCGCCCGCCCGACCATCCTGCCGGGTTCCCGGCAGATCCTTGCAAGCAGATGCAAGATATGACGTAGCCTTGTCGGCATGGTGAGACGACTGATCGAGGTGGCGGAGTACGCCGGGGTGAGCGAGGCGACCGTCAGCCGCGTCCTCAACGGGAAGCCGGGGGTCGCCGAGGGCACCCGGACCGCGGTGCTGACCGCCTGCGACGTCCTCGGGTACGAGCGCCCCCGCGGGCTGCGCGGGAAGACCCAGCGTCTCGTCGCCCTCGTGGCCCCCGACCTCATCAACCCCGTCTTCCCCGCGTTCGTCGAGGTCATCGGCTCGACACTGGCCCAGCGCGGCTTCTCCCCCGTGCTGTGCACGCGCACCATGGCGGGTGTCTCCGAGAGCGACTACGTGGACATGTTGCTGGAGCAGCAGATCTCCGGAGCGGTGTTCGTGTGCGGGCTGCACTCGCACAGCAGGGCCGACCACTCGCACTACGGGCGGCTGCTGGAGCGGGGAGTCCCCGTGATCGGGGTGAACGGGATCGTCGACGACCTCACGTTCCCCTGCGTGTCGACCGACGACGCGCTCGCCGCGGAGCTGGCCGTACGCCACCTGGCCTCGCTGGGGCACCGCCGGATCGGGCTCGCGCTCGGCGAGTTCGCCGACCACACGCCGGCGGTCCGCAAGAAGGCCGCGTTCGTCACGGCCGTCCGGGAGCACTGCGGGACCGCGGACGCCGAGCCCTTCATCACGCACACGATGTACTCGCTGGAGGGCGGCGCCGCGGCGGCGCAGCGGCTCGCGCAGCGCGGGGTGACCGCCGTGGTGTGCGCCAGCGACGTGATGGCCCTGGGAGCCGTGCGGGCCTTCCAGCGCATGGGCCTGGACGTGCCGCGCGACGTCTCGGTGGTGGGTTTCGACGACTCGGCGTTCATGCCGCTGGTCAATCCCCCGCTGACGACGCTCCGTCAGCCGGTCGAGGCCATGGGACGGGCGGCGGTGTCGCTCCTGTCGAGCCGGATGAGCGGTCAGAGCGAGACCGACGAGGAACTGCTCTTCGAGCCGGAACTGGTGGTGCGCGGCAGCACCGCGGTGCTGCGCGAGAGCTGATGCGCGAGCACTGACACGTGTCCGCCGGAAGGGGCGGCACCCTCGGGTGCCGCCCCTTCCGCATGGCCTGATCGCCTCAGCTCCCTAGGAATGACGTCTTCTTGCACAGTTTTTGTCGTCAATCTTGCACGCAACGGTAGACCTACTTGCGATCGGCTGCGTACTCTCCTGGCACTTCGGCGGTGCGGACCCGCCGAGAGCCACAGGATGGAGGCACGGCATGAGGCACTGGCTGTTCCGGGCGTGCGCCGCGGGGGTGACCGCGGGGGTGACCGCGGTGTCGCTGACCGCGTGCGGTACGGGCTCCGGTACGACGGACACCGACGGCGGGGGCGGTTTCACGGGCCGCGGCCCGATCACGCTGGCCACGGGCAAGGACAACTCCGGGACCCTCACCCGGATCGTCGGCCGCTGGAACAGCTCCCACCCCGACGAGAAGGTCCGCGTCATCGAACTGTCGGACTCGCCCGACGAGCAGCGCCGACGCATGATCCAGAACGCGGAGCTGAAGTCGCCGGAGTTCTCGGTGCTCAATCTCGACCTCGTCTGGACCGCCGAGTTCGCGGGACACCGCTGGATCGACGAACTGCCCAGGGCGAAGTTCGACAGTGACACCTACCTCGCACCGACGCTGGCGGGCGCCTCGTACCGCGGTCGCCTGTACGCCGCGCCGTGGACATCCGACGGCGGGATGCTCTACTTCCGCACCGATCTGCTGGCGAAGGCGAAGGCCGAGCCGCCGACGACCTGGTCCCAGCTGGAGGCCACCTGCAAGAAGGTGCTCGCGCTGCCCGAGGCCGAGGGCATGTCCTGCTACTCCGGGCAGTTCGAGAAGTACGAGGGGCTGACGGTCAACTTCGCGGAAATGGTTGAGAGCGCGGGCGGCTCCGTCGTCGACGGGAAGGGCGCACCGACGGTGGACTCGCCCGAGGCCCTGAAGGGCCTGGAGTTCCTCACCGGCGCCTACCGGAGCGGGCTGATCCCCAAGAAGGCGATCACCTTCAAGGAGGAGGAGGGCCGGCAGGCGTTCCAGAAGGGAGAGCTCGTCTTCCACCGGCAGTGGCCGTACCAGTGGTCCCTGGCGAACGCCGAGGACGGTTCGTCGAAGGTGGCGGGGAAGTTCGCGGTGGCACCGCTCCCCGGGCTCGACGGGCCCGGTGTCTCCAGTCTCGGCGGCCACAACCTCGCGGTCAGTTCGTTCGCACGGAACAAGGCGACCGCGCTGGACTTCGTCACCTTCATGACCGACGAGCGGCTGCAGCGGGAGAACCTGCTCCTCGGCTCCAACGCGCCGACGGCCGCCGCGCTGTACGAGGACGAGGAGCTCATCGCCAAGTACCCGTACCTGCCGGTGCTGAAGAAGTCGATCCTGAGTGCCGTACCGCGGCCGCGCGTCGTGCGGTACGGGGACGCCACCGCGGCGATCCAGGACGCCGCGTACCGCGCGCTGAAGGGCGAGGTCCCGCCGGAGGAGTCACTGGCGCAGCTCCAGAAGAAGCTGGAGCGGATCACCAAGTCCTGACGAATCGTCAATACACGTCCGTCCAGCGGCCGTTCGGCAGCAGCTCGCGTTCCGGCAGCGGGGGCGCGCCCGGTCCTCTCCCCCACCGGCCGGCGCGCGGTCCCGCCCGCCCCTCCCCGTACCGTCCCTCCCGCAGAGGTGATCACCCATGACCGTCCTGACGGCGCAACCGTCCCCGACGTCCGCTCCCCCCGGCCCCGCACCCCGCGTCAGACGCCCCGGCCGGCCCGGAGGCCGCCTCGCCGCGCTGCTGGTCTCCCCCACGCTGCTGGTGCTGGCCCTGGTCGCCGGGTACCCGGTGCTGGCCGCGTTCCGGGAGTCGCTGTTCAGTGAGCAGGAAGGGCTGGACAGTTCCGGGTTCGTGCAGGAAGGTGAGCGGTTCGTCGGCCTCCGGCACTACGCGGCCGTCTTCGAGGGGGAGGCCGGCGAGCGGTTCTGGAACGCCTTCGCCAACACCACGTTCCTCACGGTCACGACGGTGGTGCTGGAGACGGTCCTCGGTGTGGCGATGGCACTGGTCATGCACCGCGCGATACGGGGCAGGGCCCTGGTGCGGGCGGGCGTGCTCGTCCCCTGGGCGATTCCCACCGTCGTCTCCGCCCTCCTCTGGCAGTGGATCTTCCAGGCCGACGGCGCGGCGAACGCCCTGCTGGGACGGGAGGTCCTCTGGACGACGGACGGCTTCCAGGCCACGGTGGCCGTGATCGTGGCGGACACCTGGAAGACCGCTCCGTTCGTCGGGCTGCTGGTGCTCGCGGGTCTGCAGCTGATCCCGGGCGAGGTGTACGAGGCGGCGCGCATCGACGGCGCCGGCGCCTGGCAGCAGCTCATCCGGATCACCCTTCCGCTGGTAAGGCCCGTGCTGGTGGTCGCCGTACTGTTCCGGCTTCTGGACGCGCTGCGCATGTTCGACCTGCCGTTCGTCCTCGTCGGGCCGCACAAGCAGTCGGTGGAGACGCTGTCCATGCTGGCGTTCGACGAGGCGGCCAACACGCGCTACGGGCCGGGGGCCGCCTATGCGGTGATCCTCTTCCTGTACGTCGCGGTGGTGGCGTTCGTCTTCGTCCGGTTGCTGGGCGCCGATCTGCTCTCCACGGACAGGTCCGGTGGGAAGGTGCCCTCGCGGCGTGCGACGAC
This sequence comes from Streptomyces sp. HUAS CB01, assembly GCF_030406905.1. Taxonomy (NCBI): domain Bacteria; kingdom Bacillati; phylum Actinomycetota; class Actinomycetes; order Kitasatosporales; family Streptomycetaceae; genus Streptomyces; species Streptomyces chengbuensis. Next base: position 7,782,043 of record NZ_CP129137.1, on the reverse strand, counting down.
GGCCGAGGGGGCGATGGCATGAGCACCGCTCCCCCTGTCGCGCTCGTGCGCCCGAAGCGGTCCGGCACACCCGGAGCGCGGGCCGTCCTGGGCGTGCTCGGCACCGCCCTGCTCGTCGCGTACTGCCTGGCACCGTTCTACTGGATGCTGGTGTCCAGCTTCCGCCGCAGCTCGGACCTCTTCGAGAAGTCGCCGCTGCCGTCGCCGTGGTCGCTGGAGAACTACCGGGCCGTGCTGGAGCCGGGGACGGGCTTCGGGCGCGCCCTGTTCAACAGTCTGGTGGTCGCCGGTGTCACCACGGTGGTCACCCTCGTGATCGCGGTCTTCACGGCGTACGCGCTGGCCCGGCTCGACTTCCGGTTCAAGAACGCCGTGCTCGCCGTGGTCATCGCCACGTCGATGTTCCCCGGCATCGCGCTGGTCGTGCCCCTGCTGAAGCTGTTCGCCGGCACCCTGCACTGGGTCAACACCTACCAGGCGATGATCGTGCCCTCCATGTCGTTCGCCCTGCCGCTGGCGGTGTGGAACCTCAACGCGTTCTTCACACAACTGCCGCGCGAGCTGGAACACGCCGCGATGGTCGACGGCTGCACGCCCGGCCAGGCGTTCCGCAAGGTCATCCTGCCCCTGACGGCACCCGGGCTGTTCACGACGGCCATCCTGACGTTCATCGCGGCCTGGAACGAGTTCATCATCGCGGTGTCGATGGTGAACGAGACGTCCATGCAGACGGCGAACGTCGCCATCGCCCGCTTCGGCGGCGCGACCGGCTTCGACATCCCCTACGGCACCAAGATGGCGGCCGGGGTGGTGGTCACCGTACCGCTGCTGGTCCTGGTGCTGGTCTTCCAGCGCAGGATCATCGCCGGCCTGACCGCGGGCGCCGTGAAATGACCCACCGTCGATCGCACGTACCTCCGCACCGCACCCTCCGACCTTCCCGGGAGACCCGCATGCCCTCCGCACCGACCCGTACGGCCTGGTGGCGCGACGCCGTCATCTACCAGGTGTACCTGCGCAGTTTCTGCGACGCCGACGGCGACGGCATCGGCGACATCGCCGGTCTGCGCCGGCGGCTGCCGTACCTCGCCGGGCTCGGCGTGGACGCGCTGTGGCTGAACCCCTGGTACCCGTCGCCGATGGCCGACGGCGGCTACGACGTCGCCGACTACCGTGACATCGACCCCGCGTTCGGCACGCTGGACGACGCCCGGGCCCTCGTGGACGACGCACACCGGCTGGGGATCCGCATCCTCATCGACATCGTGCCCAACCACACCTCGTCCGACCATGTGTGGTTCCGTGAGGCACGGGCCGGCGGGCCGTCCTCCCCGGCACGCGAGCGGTACATCTTCCGCCCGGGCCGCGGGGACGACGGCGAGCTCCCGCCCAACGACTGGCGCAGTGTCTTCGGCGGCCCCGCCTGGACCCGGATCACCGAGCCCGACGGCACGCCGGGCCCCTGGTACCTGCATCTGTTCGACCCCGAGCAGCCGGACCTCGACTGGGACCACCCCGAGGTCCGTGCCGAGTTCGAGTCGATCCTCCGCTTCTGGTTCGACCGCGGCATCGACGGGGTGCGCATCGACGTGGCGCACGGCCTGGTCAAGGCGCCGGGGCTGCCCGACCTGGGGTCCCTCGACGGCAAGCTGATGGAGGGGACGAGCGGCGAGAACCATCCGCACTGGGACCGCGACGAGGTGCACGACATCTTCCGGGGCTGGCGGGCGGTCGCCGACTCGTACGAAGGGCGGGCGTTCGTCGCCGAGGCGTGGGCCGGGGCTCCGGAACGGCTCGCCCGCTACGTACGGCCGGACGAGTTGCACACGGCCTTCAACTTCGACTACCTGATGGCCCCTTGGCGTGCTCCGCGGCTCCGCGGCGTGATCGACGCATCGCTGGCCGCGCTCGGGGCGGTCGGCGCCCCGGCGACGTGGGTGCTGTCGAACCACGACGTCGCCCGGCACGTCTCGCGCTACGCGAGGCCGCAGCCGGACGGTCCCCTGCGCTCCCTCGCACAGCTCGCCGGCCGGCCGGCGGACCTCGCGCTCGGAACCCGCAGGGCCAGGGCAGCCGCGCTGCTCACCCTCGCGCTGCCCGGCGGCGCCTACCTCTACCAGGGCGAGGAACTCGGCCTGTGGGAGGTCGAGGACCTGCCGGAGGCGGTGCTGCAGGACCCCACGTGGCGCCGCTCGGGCCACACCGACCGCGGCCGTGACGGCTGCCGGGTGCCGCTGCCCTGGAGCGGTGCGCACCCGCCCTTCGGTTACAGCCCCGAGGGCGCGGCCGCCGCGCCCTGGCTCCCGCAGCCCGAGGCGTGGAGGACGCTCACCGCCGAGGCCCAGGAGGGCGATCCGGACTCGATGCTGGAGTTGTACCGAGCGGCGCTCCGGCTGCGGCGCGACCACCCCGCCCTCGGCGACGGCACGATGACGTGGGACAGCGCAGCGGAGGACGATGTGCTGTCCTTCGGCCGCTCCCCCGGTTTCCGGTGCGTGGTGAATCTGACGGACGAGCCGGTCGAACTGCCTCCGCACTCGGAGGTGTTGCTCGCCAGTGGTCCGCTCGACGGAAGCGCGCTGCCCGGCGACACGGCGGTGTGGCTGTCGGTGTGAGCCCCGGCCGGCGGAGTGGGCGGCAGGCGGCGCCTGCCCGTCACCCTCCGAGGTACCCCGGCACACGCAGGCGGTGTCCCCTTCGGGGGGCCCGGCACGCGCCAGGCGGTGTCCTCCCCCGGCGCCCGGCACGCGCGCAGGGCGGTCCGTCCCGGTCCTTCGGCCGGCGGCCCGCCCTGTTCCGCGTGCGGGGCCGCGTCGGCGCGATCCGGCCGGACGCATTCATTCCGGAATTGCCGCCCGCGGGCCGTCCGTTCGCGTGCCCGCCGACGCTCTGCCAGGTGAACTCACGGAAAGCGCTCACCCCCGTACGGGAATGCTCCGGACGACAGGCACCCACAATCAGCCAATGTTGACTTTTGAACCGTCAGAAAATCCCGACGATCATGTTGACACCGCATGACCGACGCGTCAGGATGGCGGGCCGCGCCGCCGGAATCCCCCACCTCTTCCCCCGCGCCTTCCACTCCTCCCTCCTCTCGAAATTCCGTGGCGTCCTTGGGTTGCCGGCCTTCCGGCTTGCCGCCCCATTTCGCCATGCCCGCATTTTCCACCCCTTCCTCGCAGCCGTCGCGGCAGGCCAATCGACGCCATTGACCGATGGTTGACCCTTGAGTAACTTGCCGCTATCTTCAAGCCGCTGCGCGCATGACGCGAATTGATTTCCGCGGGCATTGCGACATCCTGCACGTCCTGCGCCACCGATCGACCGAAATTAACCTCCGGGCAACACCAAAGCCTTTTCGGAGAATGATGAATTCGGTAGAGCACCATGTGGACCTGGTCATCGGAATCACCCCCTTCGGTGAACCGGACGCCCGTCTCGCCGCCGCCGTGAGCCGCGCCGGCGGGCTCGGAGTGCTCGACCTGGGTTCGGGGGACCGGAGTGCGAGAGAGGCCCTGGCGGCTCTGCGCCGGTGGGCGCCCGGGCGCTACGGCGTACGGATCGGCCCGCGCTGCGCACAAGGCCCCGAATCCTTACTTGCCGAACACGTACCTGCCGCCGGGCCGGACACGGTGGTGCTCGCGCCGGACTCCGCGTGGGACACGGCCGCGATACCGCCGCAGGCCCGGCTCCGTGTGCTCGTGGAGGTCACGGGTCTGGAGGAGGCCCGGCGGGCCGTGGCCTCGGGCGCCGGCGGTCTGATCGCCCGGGGCAGTGAATGCGGCGGCCCGGTCGGGGAGTTCAGCACCTTCGTCCTGCTCCAACAACTCCTCGACGCGGAGGGGTTGGGCGTTCCGGTGTGGGCGTGCGGAGGGATCGCGCCGCGCACCGCGGCCGCCGCCGTGGTCGGCGGGGCCGCCGGCGTCGTGCTGGACACCCAGCTCGCGCTCCTGGCCGAGTCACAACTGCCCGAGGCGATCGCGGCGTTGCTGCGGACGGCCGACGGCTCGGAGACCGTGGTGTCCGGCGGTCACCGCACGCTGCGCCGGCGCGGCCCGGCGGGACGCTCCCCGGCCGCCGGGGAGGCCACCGGGGACGCCTCCGGCCCACCACCGCTGGCCGTGGGTCAGGACGCCTTTCTGGCCGGCCGCTTCGCCGACCGCTGGGGCGACACCGGCCGTGCCGTCCGCGCGGTGACCGGTGCCGTACGCGCCGCCGTGCGGGACGCCGAACCCGACGGCACCGCCGTACGCGCGCTGCGGCCGGACTCGGCGATGAGCCGCGCCCTGGGAACCCGGCTGCCGGTCGCCCAGGGCCCGATGACCCGGGTGAGCGACGGGGCAGCGTTCGCCGCCGCCGTCGCCGACGACGGGGCCCTCCCCTTCATCGCCCTCGCCCTCGCCGGCGCGGAGCGGTCACGGACGATGCTGGAGGAGGCACGGCAGGTCCTGGACGGCCGGCCGTGGGGCGTCGGGATCCTGGGCTTCGCCCCCGAGGAGACGAGGACCGCCCAGCTGGCCGCGGTCCGGGCGGCCGGCCCCACCCACGCGATCGTCGCGGGCGGCCGCCCCTCCCAGGCGCGGGTGCTGGAGGACGCCGGGATCAAGGCGTTCCTCCACGTCCCCTCGCCCGGCCTGCTGCTGCAGTTCCTGGACGCCGGGGCCCGCCGGTTCGTCTTCGAGGGCGCCGAATGCGGCGGCCACGTCGGCCCCCGGAACAGCTTTCCGCTGTGGGAGGCCCAGCTGGCGGTACTGGAGGACTTCCTCGACGGGCTCGCCCGCCGGTCGGACGAGGCGGCGGCCCGGGCCGCCGCCGAGCGGATCGAGGTGTTCCTCGCCGGCGGCATCCACGACGAGCGCTCCGCCGCGATGGCGGCCGCGCTCGCCGCGCCGCTGACGGCGCGCGGCTGCGCGGTGGGCACCCTGATGGGCACGGCGTACCTGTTCACCGAGGAAGCCGTCGCACACGGCGCCGTCCGGCCGCTGTTCCAGCGACGGGTGCTCGCGGCGGAGCGCACCGCACTTCTGGAGACGGCGCCGGGCCATGCCACGCGCTGTGTGCCGAGTCCGTTCAGCGACGCCTTCGGCACGCTGGCCGCCGGACTGCGCGAGGAGGGACTGGCCGACCGGGAGGTCTGGGAGCGACTGGAGCGACTGAACGTCGGCCGGCTGCGGATCGCGGCCAAGGGCGTGGAACGCACCGACGGCGGAGCGCTCGGGCCCGTGGACGAGGAACGCCAGCTGGACGAGGGCATGTTCATGGCCGGTGAGGTGGCGGTGCTGCGATCCGCCACCACCACCGTCGCACGGCTCCACTCCGCCGTTTCCCAGGGAGCGTCGCGCTTCCTCACCGAACGGGCCGCCGTCCTCGCTTCGCGCCCCGGGCTCCGCAGCGACAGCGGGACGGCGGCCGAACCGGAGCCGCCGCGGCCCCTGGACGTGGCGGTGGTCGGGATGGCCTGCATGTTCCCGGGCGCGCCCGATCTGGCCTCCTTCTGGGCCAACGTCCTCGACGGGGTGGACTCCGTCGGCGAAGTCCCCCGTGACCGCTGGGATCCCGGGGTGCACGGCGTCGACGCGGGCGGTACGGTCACGTCCCGCTGGGGCGGGTTCCTGCCGCCGATCCCCTTCGACGCCCTGCGGTACGGCATCCCTCCCGCCTCGCTGGGCAGCATCGAGCCCGTGCAGCTCCTGGCCCTCGAAGCGGCACGGCGGGCGCTGGACGACGCGGGCCTCGGCGACGGCGGCCGGACCTTCGACCGGATGCGGACGGGTGTGGTGTTCGGCGCCGAGCCGGGAAGCGACCTGTCGAACGCGACCACACTCCGGGCGGTGCTCCCCTCGTACTTCGGCGAGGTGCCGAAGGGCCTGGAGGAGCAGCTGCCGCCGCTCACCGAGGACTCCTTCCCCGGGATGCTGGCGAACGTGATCTCCGGCCGGATCGCGAGCCGGCTGGACCTGGGCGGTCCGAACTTCACCGTCGACGCGGCCTGCGCCTCCTCCCTCGCGGCGGTGGACGTCGCCTGCAAGGAACTGGTCGCGGGCACCAGCGACATCATGCTGTGCGGAGGCGCGGACCTGCACAACGGCATCAACGACTACGTGCTCTTCTCCTCGGTGCACGCCCTCTCCCCCACGGGCCGCTGCCGGGCCTTCGACGGTTCGGCCGACGGGATCGCCCTCGGCGAGGGCGTGGCGTGCGTCGTCCTGAAGCGGCTGGCCGACGCCGAGCGCGACGGCGACCGTGTCTACGGGATCGTCAAGGGCATCGGCAGTTCCAGCGACGGCCGGTCCCTCGGGCTGACCGCGCCGCGCCCGGAGGGCCAGCGCAGGGCACTGGAGCGGGCGCACCGCAACGCGGGCACGTCGCCGGCGGACGTGGGGCTGGTGGAGGCGCACGGGACGGGCACCGTCGTCGGCGACAGGACCGAACTGGACGTCCTCACCGACGTGTTCGAGGCCGCCGGTGCGAGGCCGGGCAGTTGTGTCCTGGGGTCGGTGAAGTCGCAGATCGGGCACACCAAGTGCGCCGCCGGTCTGGCCGGGCTGATCAAGACCGTCCTGGCCCTGCACACCGGCGTCCGACCGCCCACCCTGCATCTGGAGCAGCCCAACGGCGCCTGGCACGAGGACCGCAGCCCGTTCGTCTTCCACCGCGAGGCGCTGCCGTGGGCGGCGCCGCCCGAACGGCGCGTGGCGGGCCTGAGCGCCTTCGGGTTCGGTGGCACCAACTTCCATGTGGTGCTGGCCGCCCACAGCGGTGAGGTGCCGCCCTCACACGGGCGTGACGTGTGGCCTGCCGAGCTGTTCCTGTTCCGTGGCGCGGACCCGGCGGCCGCGCGCCGGGCCGCGGAGGAGCTGCTGGAGGCGGCGTCGGCGGCCGCCGACGGAGCCGAGGGGTGGCGGCTGCGGGATCTGGCGCTCGCCGCCTCCCGGCGTGCCGGGAGGGACCGCGGTCCGGTGCGGATCGCCGTCGTGGCGAAGGATCCCGAGAGCCTGTGCGGGCTGCTGCGGCGGGCCCTGGACGGTGAGCACGATCCGGCTGCGGGCATCCATCTCGCGGACGAGGGGGTGCCGGCGGCGGGCACTCCGGGCGGCACCGGCACCCGCACCGGGGAGGAGGGGCCACGGGGCGGAGGTACCGGAGGCAAGGTCGCCTTCCTCTTCCCCGGGCAGGGGAGTCAGCGCACGGGCATGTTCGCCGGTCTCTTCTCCGCCTTCCCCGACCTTCAGCACCTCCTCGCACTGGACCGCGCTACGGCAGCGGCGTTGCATCCCCCGGCCGCGTTCACGGAGGCCGTGCGCGGGCACCGCACCGCCGCGCTCACCGACACGAGGGCCGCCCAGCCCGCCCTCGGCATGGTGGACCTCGCCGCCCACGCGCTGCTGACCCGGGCCGGGGTCGTGCCCGACATGGCGGCGGGCCACAGCTACGGGGAACTGGTCGCGCTGGGCGCCGCCGGGGCCGTCGACCCGGAGACCCTGCTGACGCTGAGCTCCGAGCGGGCCGCGGCGATCCTGGCGGCGACCGGGGACGATCCCGGGGCCATGGCGGCGGTGGCCGCGTCCGCGGCGGACGTCGAACGGGTGCTGGGGGTGCCGGGGAGCGGCGGGGAGGACCCCGGACCCGACGGCGACGGCGACGGCGACGGCGAAAGCCGCAGCCACAGCGACGGCGAGGGCAACCGCGCAGGCCGTCGCGACCCCGGCGGGGACGGCGCAGCCCACGGCACCGGCGGGGGCCACCGCGACGCCGGCGGCACCCGGGCCCGCGGGCTCCTTCGCGGCGGACTCGTCGTGGCCAACCACAACGCACCGCGGCAGACGGTGATCTCCGGCCCCACCGCCGCGGTGGACACCGCGCTGGGGCTGCTGCGAGACGCCGGGCTCGGCGCGAAGCGGCTGCCGGTGGCATGCGCGTTCCACAGCCCGCTGGTCGCGGGAGCCGGTGAGCGATTCGCGCGCGCGCTGGCCGAACACCCGGTACGTCCACCGGAGTTCCCGGTGTGGTCGAACCGTACGGCCGAGCCGTACCGCTCCACTCCCGAGGGGATCCGTGCGGAGCTTGCCGCGCAGATCGGTGCGCCGGTGCGGTTCGCCGAGCAGATCGAGGCGATGTACGCGGCGGGCGCCCGGGTGTTCGTCGAGTGCGGGCCGGGACGGGTGCTGACCGGACTGGTGGCCGGCATCCTCGGCGACCGGCCGCACCGGACCGTCGCGTGCGCTCCCCGGCCGGGGAGCGGACTCCCCGAGCTGCTCGACGCGCTGGCCCGGCTGGCGGTGGCCGGGCTGCCGGTCACCACCGACTGGATGTTCCGGGGACGTGACGCGGTGGACCCGAGCCGGGCCGGGGGCGGCCGGCGGCCCGGCTGGACCGTCGACGGGCATCTCGTCCGTACCGCGTCCGGCGAACTCCTGCCCGGTGCGCTGGCACCGGCCCGACGTGTCGTGGAGACGACTGTGACGAGCCATCACGGGGGCCGGGCGGCCGAGGGCGCCGCGACCGGCCAGGACGCACTCATCGCCGAATTCCTGCGCACGAGCCGGGAGATGGTGGCGGCCCAGCGCGATGTCCTGCTGACGTACTTCGGCGGCCGGGCGCCCGGCGACCCGCTGCCCGCCCCGGCGGGTCCTCCGCTCCTGCCCGCACGGCAGGCGGAGGAACGGGACGCGCGGGACGCGGAGTCGGGCGGCACGCATGTGCGGGCCGGTTCTGCTCTCCGAGCCGGCCCGGTGCCGGATACGGGCCGGGCGGACGCGCCCGTGGACGCCGCCGCTTCCGCCGCGCCGCCGTCCGGTGACGACGTCCTGCGGATGATCGTGGACATCATCAGTGACCGCACGGGCTATCCGGCCGACATGGTCGAGCCGGGTCTCGACCTGGAAGCGGATCTGAGCATCGACTCGATCAAGCGGACCGAGATCGTCGGTGAACTGGCCGGGCGGCTGATCGAGGCCGGCGCGGTGCCGGCGGGCACCGGCTCGCTGGACGACGCCGCGATGGAGCAGCTGTCCCGGGCGCGAACGGCCGAGGCCCTGGCCGCGGGGATCTGCGCCCTGCTGCCCGGTGCCGGGCGAGACCAGGACGGTGCCCCGGCCGAGGCTCCCGCGCCAGGGCCGGGGCACCTGCCCGCCGCAGCGCCGGCGCCCGTCCCGGATGCGGACGGCAGCGGGTCGCACCCGCACCCGGACGCGTCCGCGATCGGGGCCGGGGCCGGGGCCGTACAGCAGTCCCACTCCGCACGGTCGTCGCACTCCGCGGACGACGGGGTCGTCAGCGCGTCCGGGGCCGCGCCGGCCCTTCGGGTGGTCGCGCCGAAACGTCTCGTGCTGCGGAAGGCGCCCCTGGCCGATGCCTCGGATGCCACCGGTGCCGCCGGGCCCGCGGCCCTCCAGGGGCGGCGGTTCGCGCTGCTCGGCGACGGGGACGGTGAGCTCGCGGGCGTCGCGGTGGCCCTCGCGGCGGCACTGGAACGGCAGGGTGCCGTGCCCGTCCTCCTCGACGCCGGGGAGCCGCTGCCGTCGCAGAACGGCCATGGGCCGCTGGAGGGCGTCGTCCTCCTCGACCCGCTGGCCGCCTCCGGGCCGCCCGTCCTGCCCGGCGTCTTTCCGGCGGTCCGGGCCGTGCTGGAAGCTCGACCCGCACGTCTCGTCGCCGTACGACTCGTCGAGGAGGGCCGGGTGGCCGAACGTTCGGCGGGGCTGCGCGGGCTCTTCCGGACCATTGCCCTGGAGTGCCCGGACACCGCTCCCACCGTGGTCGACCTCGACCCGGGCGACGGGGCGGGCCGGCTGCGCAGCCCGGACGGTGTCGCCGCCGCGGTGGTCGAGGAGTTGTCCGGGGCAGGCGGGGCTCCGGTCGTGGTGCGCGACGCCGACGGCCGGCACGGATGGGAGCCGGTCGAGGCGCCCTTCGGGCTGACGGCGGTCACCGGCGCGGGTCCCGCCGGGGACGGGGCGGCCGAAGCTGCGGCGCTCGGGCTCGACCGGGACTCGGTCGTCCTGCTCACCGGTGGGGCCCGGGGCATCACGGCCGCCTTCGCCGTCGCGCTCGCCCGTGCCTCCCGCTGCCGCCTCGAACTCCTTGGCAGGACGCCCGCTCCGACCGGGCCGGAGGATCCGGTGACGGCGGCGGCCGGCGACAGGGCGGCCCTGCGCCGCGTGCTCGCCGCGCGAGGCGGGTACGGCTCCCCCGCCGAGATCGACCGGGCGGCCGAACTGCTCCTCGCCCAGCGGGAGATAGCCGCCACCCTGGCGGCACTCGAAGCCGCCGGGAGCCGGGTCCGCTACCGCAGCGTCGACTGCCGCGACTCCGCGGCCGTGCTGCAGGCGGTGAAGGAGATCCACGCCGACCACGGGCGCATCGACGGGGTCGTCCACGCCGCGGGGGTCATCGACGACCGGCTCATCGCGGAGAAGTCCGTGGAGTCGTTCGAGAGGGTGTACGGCACCAAGGTCGCGGGCGCCGCGGCGCTCCTCTCGGCGCTCGACCAAATACCCGACGGCGGACCGTCGTTCGTCGTCCTGTTCGGCAGCGTGTCCGCGGTGTACGGCAACCGCGGGCAGTCGGACTACGCGGCCGCCAACGACGCCCTGGAGAACCTGGGCGAGCAGTGGAGGGCCCGTACCGGACGGCGGGTGCTGACGGTCCACTGGGGGCCCTGGGCGCCCGACGGACTCCACTCCGGAATGGTCGGCCCGGAGCTCGCACGCGAGTACGCCCGGCGCGGGATCGCCCTGATCGACCCGGAGGAAGGACCACTGGCGCTGCTGAGGGAGCTCGCCTGGGGCGACCCGGCGGCCGGGGCGGTCGTCCACACCGCCTCGGAGTGGTGACATGACCGCCGGAGGGCCGGACGGCGGCGGGGGGACGGCGGACGGGTACGCGGAAGGCGGCCGCGGCCGGCGCGGTGTCCCCGTCGCCATCACGGGCATGGCCGTACTCCTGCCGGGAGCCCGCGACCTGTCCGAGTACTGGCGCAATCTCGTCGCCGGGGTCGATGCCGTCGGCGAGGTGCCCGAGGGCCGCTGGGACGCCGCGTACTACCGCCCGGGAGCGGCCGACGGCCCGGCCGCGGCGGACCGGGTGTACTGCCGGCGCGGCGGTTTCGTGGACGCGCTGGCGGACGTGGACGTGACCCGTTTCGGCATCATGCCGAGTTCGGTGTCCGGTACCGAGCCCGACCAGCTGATCGCGCTCCAGGTGGCGGCGTCCGCCCTCGCGGACGCCGGTGGCGAGGAACGGCTGCCCGCTCGGGAGCGGGTCGGTGTCGTGCTGGGCCGGGGCGGCTATCTGACGCCGGGGCTGGTCCGCCTGGACCAGCGGGTGCGCACGGCGGCCCAGCTGGTGCGCACGCTCGGGGAGTTGCTGCCGGACATCGGTGCGGAGCAGCTGGACCGGGTGCGGGAGGCGTTCACCGAGCGCCTGGGTCCGGACCGGCCGGAGAACGCCATCGGGCTCGTCCCCAATCTGGCCGCCTCCCGGCTGGCGAACCGCCTCGATCTGCGCGGTCCCGCCTACACCGTGGACGCCGCGTGCGCCTCCTCGCTCGTCGCCGTGGACCAGGCGGTGGGCGAGCTGGCGTCGGGCCGGTGCGACCTGATGCTCGCCGGCGGGGTGCACCACTGCCACGACATCACGTTGTGGAGCGTCTTCTCCCAGCTTCGCGCCCTGTCCCCCAGCCAGCGCATCCGCCCGTTCCACCGGGCCGCGGACGGCATCCTCATCGGCGAGGGCACCGGCGTGGTCGTGCTGAAGCGGCTGGCGGACGCGGTACGGGACGGGGACCGGGTCTACGCGGTCGTCCGGGGCACGGCGGTCGGGAGCGACGGGCGTACGGGCGGACTCGTCAGCCCCGACCCCGGCGGCCAGATCCGTGCCGTGCGGCGGGCCTGGGAGGCGGCCGGGCTGGACCCCGCCGAGCCGGGGTCGATCGGTCTGCTGGAGGCCCACGGCACCGCCACTCCCGCCGGCGACGCGGCCGAACTGCGCACGCTGCGTGAGGTGTTCGGGCCGCCGGACGGTCGCGCGGCCGGCGGCGCGGGCGGGCGGGGGGCGGTGATTGGGTCGGTGAAGTCGATGATCGGCCACGCGATGCCTGCGGCGGGAGTCGCCGGACTGGTGAAGGCGGCTCTCGCCGTGCACCACGCGACGCTGCTGCCGACCCTGCACTGCGACGATCCCCATCCCGCGCTCGCCGGCACGCGTTTCCGCCCGTTGGCCGAGGCGGCGCCCTGGGAGTGCGGCCCCGGGGGAGCTCCGCGCCGGGCGGCGGTGAACGCCTTCGGGTTCGGCGGGGTCAACGCCCATGTCGTCCTCGAACAGGTCCCGGACAGCACCCCGGTCGTCGCCGGACAGGCCCCGCACCACGCCCCGGTCGCCATCGGACACGCCCCGGACAGCACCCCGGTCGTCGCCGGACACGCCCCGCACCACGCCCCGGTCGCCATCGGACACGCCCCGGACGGCACCCCGAACGTCGCCCGGCACGCCCCCGACAGCGCCCCGGACGTCCCAGAACGGGCCCCGGACGCGGCGCCGTTCACGGCTGCCCCCGAGCAGCCGGCCGCCGCGTTCCCGGCCGGTACCTCCGAGGGGCGGCACGGTTCCGGAGGCGCGGTCGCGGTCGCCGGGGTGATCGAGCCGGAGCGCGTCCTGCTGCTCACCGCCCGGACGCCGGAGGACCTCGCGGCCGCGCTGGACGCCGATGACGCGACGGTGCTGGCGTCGGGGCTCGCCGCCCCGGCGAGCCGCAGTGCGGGGCCGGTCCGTCTCGGCATCGTCGGTCCGACACCGAAGCGGCTGGCGCTCGCCCGCCGGGTCACCGCCAAGGGCAGGGCGTGGCGCGGCCGAAGCGACGTGTGGTTCGCCCCGTGCCCGCTGCTGGCCGGCGAGCGTCCGGGCCGGATCGCCTTCGTCTTCCCGGGACTTGAAAGCGAGTTCGAACCGCGCGTGGACGATGTCGCCGACCGCTTCGGGTCTCCCCCGCCGGGGCCGTCGGGCGGCGGATCGGCGGCCCGGGTCGGGGACGTCGGCCGGCACGGGCTGGGTGTGGTCGCGGTGGGCAGGCTGCTGTACACGGCGCTGCGCCGGATGGGCGTCGTACCGGAGGCGGTGGCCGGGCACAGCATCGGCGAGTGGACGGCCATGGCGGTCGCGGGCCTGTACGCCGAGCGCGCCGTGGACGACTTCATGGCCTCGCTGGACCCCGACTCGGTGGAGGTGCCGGACCTCGCGTTCGCCGCGGTGGGTGCGTCGGCGGACCGCGTACGGGCGGGGCTGGACGCCCTGGGACTCCCGGTGACGCTGTCCCACGACAACGCGCCGCGCCAGTCGATGGTGTGCGGACCGCCGGACGCGGTCGAGGACTTCGCCCGCGCGTTCCGTGCGGAGGGGGTGCTGTGCCGCGTGCTGCCGTTCCGCTCCGGGTTCCACACGCCCATGCTGGAACCCTCCCTGGGACCGTTCCGTGCCGCGGCCGAGCGCTTCGCCCTGCACACGCCCACCGTGCCGGTCTGGTCGGGCACGACGGCCTCGCCCTTCCCCCGTGACGAGGCCGCCGTACGGGAGTTGTTCGTCCGCCATCTGCTGGAGCCCGTGCGCTTCCGCCAGTTGACCGAGGCACTGTACGCGGCGGGGTTCCGGGCCTTCGTCCAGGTCGGTACGGGAGCCCTCGGGTCGCTCATCGGCGACACCCTCGCGGGGCGCGACCATCTCGTGGTCGCGGCCAACACTCCGCACCGCCCGGGCCTGGCGCAGCTGCGACGGGTGGCGGTGGCACTGTGGGCGGAGGGTGCGGCGGTCGATCCGCACGTGATCGACCGCTGTGACGGCGCGGCGGGCGTCCGGACCTCCCCCGCGCGCACGGTGGCGCCGGCCACGACGCCGATGCCCGCCTCCGGACCGGTCGGTGGCGGTGGCAGTGGCAGTGGCAGTGGCAGTGGCAGTGGCAGTGGCAGTGGCAGTGGCAGTGGCAACGTGCCGTCGCGCCCTCCGGTACGGCTCGATCTGAGCGGCGGGTTGGTGTCCCTGGCCCCGGACGTGCTCTCCGAGCTGCGGCTGTCGCTGCTCACGGCGCACGGGCGCTCCCCGGCCGGTACGGGCACGCCGACGGAGGACGCCCCGGCGCCTGCCGGGCCCGGACGGGCGGGCGACGGTACGGCGGAACACGCCGTGGCAGGAGGTGCCGTGGGACCGTCGGCCGTCCGCGGCCGGCCGCACGAGCCTGCCGGAACCGGGGCCGGGGACCCGGCTGACCGGTTCCCGGCACTGGCGGAACTCAACGCACTGATGCGGGAGACGGCGGCCACGGCCGCCGAGCTCATCGAGGCGGCCGGCCGCAGGCCCTCGCCGGTGCCCCGGCCGGGCGGCACGGGGCGCCACCACGGTCCCGCCCCGACACACCGTCCCGCGGCCCGGCCCCTCCGGACCCCGCCCGCGGCCCGTCCCCACGGAACCCCTACCGGGCCGGATCCCGCCGCGACCCCACCCGTCCGCTCCGTGCACACGGTCCGGGTGGGCACCGACGCGATGCCGTACCTGCTCGACCACTGCTTCTTCCGGCAGCGGGCGGACTGGCCCGACGTGGCCGACCGCTGGCCCGTCGTCCCGGCCACGACGATCGTCCACCACCTGATGGAGGCGGCCGAGCGCAGCGCACCCGGAATGCGTGCGATCGCCGTGCACGACGCCCGGTTCGACCGGTGGCTGACGGCCGCCGAGCCGGCGGACGTGACGGTCACCGGCACCCCCGCGGGCCCGGGACGGGTGGCCGTTTCGTTCGGGCCGCACGCACGCGCGGTGGTCGAGGTCGCCGCGAACCACCCGGCGCCCCCGCCTCCCCGGGATCCGGCGGACTTCCGTGACGAGCGCGTCCCCGACCACTCGGCGGCCCAGTTGTACGACGAGCGCTGGATGTTCCACGGCCCCGCGTACCAAGGGGTCACCGCACTGCGCGGCATCGGCGGGCGGCACGTCCGCGCGGTGCTGACCACACCGCCGGCGCCCGGGGCGCTCCTGGACAACGTGGGGCAGGTCCTCGGCTACTGGATCATGGCGACCGCCTCCGAGCGGACGGTCGTGTTCCCGGTCCGGATGCGCCGCATGCGGTTCTTCGGCCCGGCCCCGCTGCCCGGCAGCGAGGTCGAGTGCCTGGTGCGTGTCACCTCGCTCACCGATGATCTCCTCGAGGCGGACGCCCTGCTGACGTACGGCGGCCGGGTCTGGGCCGAGCTGCACGGCTGGCAGGACCGCCGCTTCGACAACGATCCGCACACGCGTCCGGTCGAGCGCTTCCCGGAACGCCACACCCTGTCCATGGCCCGCCCCGGCGGCTGGGTGCTGGTCCACGAACGCTGGCCGGACCTGGCGTCACGCGACCTGATCATGCGCAACATGCTGGGTGGCGCCGAACGCGCCGTCTACGAACGGCAGTCGCCGCGCGGGCGGAGGCAGTGGCTGCTGGGCCGGATCGCCGCCAAGGACGCCGTGCGGCAGTGGCTGTGGCAGCGGGGTGAGGGCCCGGTCTTCCCCGCCGAGCTGGCGGTCGACAACGACGACCGGGGACGCCCCCGGGTGGCCGGGACGCACGGACGGGCCCTCCCACCGCTGGCCGTGTCCCTCGCCCACCGGGCCGAGGCGGCGGTGGCGATCGTGCGCCCGGGCGGCCCGGATCCCGTCGGCGGCGCGGTCACCGGCCCCGGCATCGACATCGAGGAGATCGCCGAGCCGTCCGGGGCCACGCTGGCCGCCGCCCTGGATCCGGGCGAACGCGTGCTGCTGACGGCCTGTCGCACCCGGAGCGGCACGGACACCGGGGTGGACCCGGGCGCTTCCGAGGCTCTCTGGTTCACCCGGTTCTGGGCGGCGAAGGAGGCGGCGGCCAAGGCGGAGGGAACGGGCTTCGGCGGCCGCCCCAAGGACTTCGCCGTCGTGGCGGCGTCCGGGGACCGGCTCACCGTCGAGGTGCGGGACACCTCGGGCACTCCGGTCCGCACGTACCCGGTCCGGTGCGAAGAGGTGGACAACCCACCGGGGCTGCCCGCGCGTTCGTACGTCGTGGCGTGGACCGAGGGACCGGAACGGGGCGGGTCGGGCACGGAGAAGAAGGAGGACGGGACTTGACCACGAATCGGCCGACGGGTCCGTCGGGGGCGGACGAGGACGCGATACTCGCCGACATCACGGCCATGATCGCGCAGGTGCTCGAGGACGACGGCCTCGACGACGCGGAGGTCGGGATGGAGACACGGTTCAGCAGGGACCTGGAGTTCGAGAGCATCGACCTGGTCACGCTGGCCGGTCATCTGGAGGCCCGGTACGGGCGCGACGTCAACTTCGCCGAGTTCGTGGCGTCGATGGAGCTCGACGACATCATCGAGCTCACCGTCGGCCGGCTCGTCGAGCACGTCGCGCGGTGCCTGAAGAGCGCGGGGGCGGCCTGACCGATGGCGATCATCGATGTCGCCGGAGCCCGCCTGCACGTCCAGCGCCTCGGCCCCGGCGACGGACGGCCCGGGCGGGAGACCGTCGTCCTGCTGCACGGGCTGCTCACCGACAGCCTGGCCAGCTACTACTTCACCGTGGCCCCCGCGTTCGCGGCGGCGGGGCTGGACGTCGTGATGTACGACCACCGAGGGCACGGCCGCAGTGGCAGACCGGTCGGCGGCTACGGTCTCGACAGGTTCGTGGACGATCTCGGCGCGCTGCTCGACCGGCTGGAGGTCCACGGTCCGGTGCATCTCGTCGGCAACTCCTTCGGCGGAACCGTGTCCTTCGGCTACGCCCTGCGCCACCCGGACCGGGTCGCGAGCATCTCGGTCGTCGAGTCGGAGCCGGCCACGGCCTCCTGGGCACGCAAGATCGCCGGCCTGCTGGACCGGGTACGGCACGAGATGACCGCCAACGAGACCGAGGCGCTCGACTGGATCGCCACGCACCGCGGGCGCCACACGGCCCGGCTGGCGAGGGCCGCCGGCCGGCTGGTGCGCGACACCGCGATCGCCGCGGAGGTGACCGTCTGCGACCTCGTCACCGAGGACGCGCTCCGCTCCCTGGACCGCCCGGTGCTCGCCGTCTACGGGGCCGACTCCGACCTCTGCGAACAGGCCTCGTGGCTGCGGTCGTTGCTGCCGCGGTGCAGGACGGTGCTGGTGCCGGGCCACGAGCACTCGGTGCTGGTGGAGGCGCCGGGCCGGGTGCGCGACCTCGTGCTGGGGTGGATCGCGGAGAACGCCTCGGCGGACGGCCGGGACGGGACCCGCGGCGAGAGCAGTGACGAGGGCGGCGGCCGGGTGGCGGCCGTGCCCGTGGAGGTGAAGGTCCCGTGAGCCGCTGCCTGTTCGTCGTACCGCCGCTCGTCGGCCACATCAACCCGCTGGTGGGCGTCGCCGCGGAACTGGCCTCCCGGGGCCATGACGTGGCGTGGGCGGGGGTGCCCGAACTGGTGCGCCGTCTCGCCGGGCCGGACGCGCACGTCTTCCCTTCCCCGGTGTCCTGGGCCGACGCGGACCGTCCGGCCAGGCCGCCGGACATCCGGGGCCCCGAGGCGCTGCGGTTCCTGTGGGAGCGGTTCCTGGTGCCGCTCGCGGACGCGATGGCCGACGGTGTGCGGGACGCGGTGCTGGAGTTCCGGCCCGACGTGGTCGTGGCGGACCAGCAGGCGCCGGCGGGGGCGCTGGTCGCGGAGCGCCTCGGCGTGCCGTGGGCGACGTCGGCGACGACGCCGGCCGAGTTCACCGACGCGCTGGCGTCGATGCCGAAGGTCGCGGCGTGGAACGACGCGCTCCTGCGGGAGCTGCGGCTGCGCATCGGGGATCCGGAGGGCACGGCGGATCCGCGCTTCTCCCCGCGTCTGGTGCTGGCCTTCACCACGCCGGAGCTGGCCGGGCGGCCCGCCCGGGGCGGCGACGGGATCCGGTGGGTGGGCCCTTCGCTGGCCGCCCGTCCGTCCGCGGCCGGCTTCCCGTGGGAGTGGCTGGACCCCGGGCGGGCGACGGTCCTGGTCACGCTCGGCACGGCGAACACGGATGCGGGAGGGCGGTTCCTGACGGCGTGTGCCGAGGCCCTGCGGGCGCGGGCGGACCGGCTGCAGGCCGTCGTCGTCGACCCGGAGGGCGTTCTCGGCGCCGCCGGACCGGACGGGACGGCTCCGCCTACGGGTACGGGGCCGGGGCCCGGCTCCGTACGGCCGGACGGGGATCTGCTCGCCCTCCCCGCCGTGCCGCAGCTCGCGCTGCTGAGGCGGGTGGACGCGGTCGTCTGCCATGCCGGTCACAACACGGTGGTCGAGGCCCTGTGGCACGGGGTTCCCCTCGTCGTCGCGCCCATCCGGGACGACCAGCCCATCGTCGCCGCGCAGGTCTGCGACGCGGGGGCCGGGGTCCGTGTCCGGTTCGGCCGGGCCACCGCGGCCCGTATCGGGCCCGCCGTGGAAGCCGTGCTGGACGATCCCGGCCACCGGGCCGCCGCCCGTGCCGTCGGGTCGGCGCTGCGCGCGGCGGGCGGGGCCGCGGCCGCGGCGGACCATCTCGAGCAGCTGCTTGCCGGCGAGCTCCAGGACAAGCTCCAGGACAAGGAGGAGGGATGACGAGGCGCGAGGAGCGCTCCCGCAGACGCCGGGCCCGGCGGGAGACGGTGAGGGGACTCAGACCGGAGTACGCGGCCGAGCTGGCCGAGGGCCCACAGGCGTTCTTCGAGCCGTTGCGCCACAGCTGCCCCTGGTGCGGGTCGGCCCGCGTCGGCGGTCATCTGCGGACCCCGGACCTGCTGCAGCACAAGCCGGGCCGGTTCCGGGTCGACCGCTGCCACTCCTGCGGCCATCTCTTCCAGAACCCCCGGCTGAACGACCGGGGCCTCGCCTTCTACTACCGCGACTTCTACGACGGACTGGGCGAGCAGCAGCTCGACGGGATGTTCGGCGGGCGCACCACGTCCTACCGGCGCCGCGCGGAGTCCGTGCGGCCGCTTCTCGGCGGGGCGAAGCGGTGGCTCGACGTGGGCACCGGGCACGGGCACTTCTGCGAGGTGGCCCGGACCGTCCTGCCGGAGGTGGTGTTCGACGGGCTCGACCGCTCCGAGGGGGCGGAGCTGGCCGAGCGGCGGGGGCGGGTGGAACGCGGCCTCCGGGGCGGCTTCACCGAACTGGCGCCGGACCTCGCGGGCGAGTACGACGTCGTGAGCCTGTTCCACTACCTGGAGCACAGCACGGAACCGCGCCGGGAGCTGGAGGCGGCCCGGACGTCGCTGCGCCCGGGCGGGCACCTGGTGGTGGAGGTACCGGACCCGGAGAGCCGGTACGCGCGGCTGCTCGGCCACTGGTGGCTCCCCTGGCTCCAGCCCCAGCACCTCCACCTCGTGCCGGTGGGCAATCTCCGGGACGCGCTGGTGGAGCTGGGGTTCACGGTGGTGGCGGAGCAGCACCGGTCGGCGCACGAGCCGGTGGACCTGGTGGCCGCGGTGTGGCTGGCCCTGGAGGGCGCGGCGCCGCGCGACGACCTTCCATGGCTCCCGCCCGTCGGCCGGCTGCACCGTGCGCTGCGGGGCGCGGCGCTGCTGGCGGGCGTCCCGGCGCTGGTGGCGGCGGCGCTCCTGGACCAGGCGGTCGCGCCCTTCTCGGCACGTCTCGGGCTGTGCAACGCCTACCGCCTGGTGGCCCGGAGGGACTGACGCCCGGATCAGTCGAGGGGACGCTCGTAGACGAGGAATCCCTCGTGGCGGGCCAGCCGGTCGTAGAGGGCGCGTGCGGTGGCGTTGTCCCGGTGCGTCTGCCAGTAGAGCTTCTCCGCGCCGGCCTCGCGCGCCGCGGCGGCCGTGGCCTCGATCAGGGCCCGGCCCACACCGCGGCCGCGGGCGCCGGGGGCGGTGAACAGGTCCTCCAGGTAGCAGTACGTGCCGGCGGCCCATGTCGAGCGGTGCAGCACGTGGTGGCAGATGCCGGTGAGCTCGCCGCCGGCCCACGCGCCGAGTCCTCCCACCGGCTCGGCCGGGTCGGCGATCCGCGTCCACGTCAGATCGGTGACCGCCGGCGGAAGGGTGTGCTCGTAGAAGTCCAGGTACGCCTGCCACAGCGGTTCCCAGGCCTCCCGGTCGCCGGGGGCGAGGGGGCGTACTTCGAGACCCGGGTTCGACGTCACGGTGGGCTCCTCGCACTCTCACGTCCGGCAGGTGACCACAGGATGCCACGCGGGCCGCAAGGCCGTTCACATACCGCACCTGCACGAATGCATGAGCATGTCAGACCCGCCCCCCATGCCTCGCGGGCCGGTCCGACGCCGAGCGCCCGGTTGCGACCACCCGTGCGGGACCGTCGGTCCGTCCCGGCCGAATCTCGGCAAGCCTTTTGCCCGGATATGATGCATTTTGTGATCATGTCCGGTCGGCTGCGGCGCCCTCGTCGTTTCTACGGAGCCCGGTGGAAGGCTGTGCTGCTGTCACCGGCGATCCTCACGGTCCTCATCTCCTCGCTGGCGTTCTCCACGCCGAGGGAGATCGCCTTCAGCCGCCTCCTGCCCGCCGCACCCGCCCTCGCCGCGGCGATGTGGCCCGTGCTCCCCACGGTCCTGCTGGGGGGCTTCTGCCTGCTGGTCATGATCAGCCTCAGCTTCTTCTACACCGATCTGGGCACGCCGTACACGGCGGCCGCGATCGTCCTGGTGACACTGGCGGCCGCGTACGCGAGCCACGTCCGGATCCAGCGGGAGGAGGCGCTGTTCCACGTGCGGCTCGTCGCCGACGCCGCCCAGAAGGTCCTGCTGCGGCCGCTGCCGAGCCGTATCAACGACGTCGAGATCGAGTCGCTGTACCTGGCGGCCCAGGAGCAGGCCCGGATCGGCGGCGACTTCTACGAGGTGGCCGACACCCCGTACGGCGTGCGCCTGCTCATCGGTGACGTACGGGGCAAGGGCCTGTCGGCCGTGGGCGCCGCCTCCGCGGTGATCAACTGCTTCCGGGAGAACGCCTACGACCAGCCCGACCTCCGCGGCATCACCCGGCGGCTGGAGACGAGCATCACCCGCTACAGCGCCGCGTTCCCCACCCAGGAACTGCCCGAGCGCTTCGCCACCGCGATACTCGTCGAGATCCCGCACGACGGCGGCGCCATCCGGATCCTCAACTGCGGCCATCCCCCGCCGATGCTCGTCCACCGCGGTGAGATCCGCGTCCTGGAGCCGTCCACTCCTTCTCCACCGCTGAATCTGGCGGCGCTCATCGGCGACCACTACTACGTGGACACCGTCTCCTTCGACCCCGGCGACCACCTGCTGCTGTACACGGACGGCGTGACGGAGACCCGGGACCGCGCCGGCGACTTCTTCCCGCTGCCGGAGTGGATGCGGCGGAACGGCCCGGCGGCGCCGCGGGACCTGCTCGACCGGCTCCACCGGGACCTGCTCCGCTACAGCGGCGGCCGGCTCGACGACGACATCGCGGCCCTCGCCGTGAGATGCCCCAACAGCCGGGGCCCGGGGACGACGGCGTAGACGCCCACGCGTCGGCCGCGCTCGCCGGAAGGCAGGGCCGGCGGCACGGCCGACCGCACCGCACCGCACGCAGCGGGAGCCCGCGGGGAGGCCACGCCGGGAGGGCGTCCGCGTTGGTGTTCCGCGCCGCCCAGGATCATGCTGGTGACGAGAGCCCTGGCCGTGAGGCCCCCCGGCAGCAGCCAAGGCCACGGGCCGACCAGTGCGGTGAACGGGAAGTTCCGCCGGGAAGGTCGCGGCGTCCGGTGCGGTGCTCCGCAAGGCGGAGGATCGCCCTCGTACCGGACGTGGTGGGGCGACAACGCGGCGAGGTGTCGTGCAGGGCGTCGCGAGCCGGTGCACCCTTCCGGTCACGGCACGAGCAAAGGGGCGAGATGAGCGGCGATGGAACGACTTCCCACCTCACCGGGCGAGCCTCCCGGCACCGCGCAGCCCGCCCCGGCCGGCGACCGGCCCGACCTCGCACAACCGCCCGCCACGATCCCCGGCGACCGGCCTGACGTGGCCGGACCGGCCCCCGGGCGTCTCCCGCCCACCGCGACGGCGGTCGTCAGCGAGCAGGGCGTCGTGACGGGCTGGAGCGAGGGAGCCCGCCGGCTGCTCGGCTATGCCCCCGCCGAGGTCATGGGACGCCCCGCCGCCCGTCTCCTGGCCCACGGCGCGGGTGCGGTCGCACCCGCCGCCGCGTGGCCCGCGGACGTCAGCGCCACCCTGGTCCTGCGTCACCGGGACGGCCACGACCTCGCCCTCACCCTGAACGGCACCCGCCGGACCACCACCAGCGGCGTCACCGAATGGCTCGTGACGAGTACCACGGCTGCCGAGGCCCCGTCCGGCACCGCGGCGGCGGAGCCCCAGGCCGGCACCGCCTCGCCGCAGGACCCTGCGGCCGGCACCGGGGCACCGGCCGTCGAGGCGGCCGTGGGCCCCGTGACCCCGGCCGTCGGACCGCCGGTCCGGGGAACACCGGCCCCCGAGGCGTCGGCTGTCCATGCGTTCGATCCCGGTGCGGACGGCGGCGAGGCGCCGGCCGGCGAGGCCACGGGCCCCGCGGCACCGGCCCCGGGACCTGTGGCGGCGGAACCCCCGGCCGGAACGGCACCGTACGCCGATCCCACGCCGCCCCCCGGCACCGCGGCGGTCGCGCCACCGCACCCCGCCACCCCCGCCGACGGGAGGCCGACCCCCGGCCCCCTCACCGACGAGGCGCTCGGGGCGTGGGCGTTCGCCCAGTCCCCGTGCATGCTCGCGGTCTTCGACGCCGAACTGCGGCTGCTGCGGGCCAATGCCGCCATGGAACGCGCCGTGTCGCTGCCCGAGGGGCGGATGCGCGGGCTGCGGCTGACCGACATCGTCCCCGACCCGGTGAGCGAGGAGACCGAACGCACGATGAGCCTGGTGTTCCGCACCGGCCGGGCGCAGCCCACCCCCACGGCGCTGCGCCCGACGGGCAACAGCTCCGAGGCGGGACGCCCCGCCACCGTCACCCCGCTGACGGGCGACGACGGCGGCGTCCGGGCCGTGTGCGTGGCCGCCCATTCCCGCACCGACGAGCCCGAGCACCACCTCACCCGGCAGCGGATGCTGCTGGAGGACCCGGGCTCCGGGATCGGCACCACCCTCGACCTGGAGCGCACCGCGCAGGAACTGACCGACGCCGCCGTGCCCCGGCTCGCGGACACCGCGGCCGTGGACCTGTGCGAGACCCCGCGCCACAGCCGTCCGACCGGGCCCCTCCCCCTGCGCCGTACCGCCTACCGTGCGCATCCGCCGGGCACTCCGCCGGCGGCCGGGACCGAGCCCGTCACCCACCCCGCGCACTCCCCGATGACCCGGTGCCTGACGACGGGCCGCAGCGCGGTGTACCGGATGGACGACCCGTCCCTCGTACAGTGGAGGGCCACCGATCCCGAGGCGGCGCGGCTGGACCGGGCCGGCACGCACACGCTCATGGCCGTCCCCATGCTCACGGCGGGGTCGACGCTGGGGGTCGCGCTGTTCACCCGCCACCGCAACCCGCAGCCGTTCACCCCGGACGATCTGCAGCTGGCCGAACAGCTGACCCATCGCGCCGCCACCGGCATCCACAACGCGCGCCGCTTCACCCGTGAGCGCACCACCACCATGACCCTGCAGCGCAGCCTGCTGCCGCACACGCTGCCCGACCAGCCCGCCCTCGACATCGCCACGCGCTATCTGCCCGCCGGTACCGAGGCGGGCGTGGGAGGCGACTGGTTCGACGTCATCCCGCTGTCCGGCGCCCGCGTGGCCCTCGTCGTCGGCGACGTCGTCGGTCACGGCATCCGGGCGTCCGCCACCATGGGCCGGCTGCGCACCGCGGTCCGCACCCTGGCCGATGTCGACCTGCCGCCGGACGAGTTGCTCACCCGGCTCGACGACCTCGTCCTCCATCTGTCCACCGACGAGTCCTCCGCGTCCGCCGACACCACCACCGGAATCGGTACCACCTGCCTGTACGCGATCTACGACCCGATCTCCCGCGAACTGACGCACGCCCGCGCCGGACACCCGCCACCGGCCGCCGCCACCCCGGACGGCGACGTCTACTTCCTCGACACCCCCGCGGGCCCGCCCCTGGGCCTCGGCGGCCTCCCGTTCGAGACCACCACCACCACGCTCGACGAGGGCACGCTGCTCGCGTTCTACACCAACGGTCTGCTCAACCCGCGCGAGACCGACATCGACCAGACGCTGGACACGCTGTTCACGGCGCTCGCCCGCCCCTCCTCGGGCCTCGAGGCCACGTGCGACCGCATTCTCTCGAGCCTCCTCACCCACCCGCCGACCGACGACATCGCCCTTCTCGTCGCCCGTACGAAGGCGCTCCTCCCCCAGCGCGTCGCCACCTGGACGCTCCCGCACGACCCCGCGGTCGTCATCGAGGCCCGCCACCGCACGACCGAGCAGCTCACCGGCTGGGGACTCCTCGACGCCGTCTTCATCACGGAGCTGATCGTCAGCGAACTCGTCACCAACGCCATCCGCTACGGGAAGCCCCCCATCCAGCTGCGTCTGATCCACACCGACACCACACTCACCACCGAGGTCACGGACTACAGCAGCACGAGCCCGCACCTGCGGCACGCCCACACCTACGACGAGAACGGCCGCGGCCTCTATCTCATCGCCCAGCTCACCCAGCGCTGGGGCACCCGGCACACCCCGACCAGCAAGACCATCTGGACCGAGCAGACGCTGATGTGAGTCCGGGCGGGACGGGCAGGCACCGGAAACTCCGTTGCGGTCCGGGCCGCGGGCGGCCGACAGTTGGCCCATGACCACCCTCCTGACCCCGCCGCCCGGTATCACCGTGCGTCCGGCGACGCTCGACGACGCGGACGCGGTGTGTGCCCTCATGAACGAGATCGACCTGCTGGAGATCGGCCGTGCCGACACGTCGTTGACGGAGGTCGAAGCCGATCTGAAGCATCCCGAGGTGGACCTGGAACGCGACTCGTGGCTGGTGTTCCACGGCGGACGGCTGGTCGGGTACGGGCTGCTCTGGGACGACTCGGGCCACGAGCGGATCGACATGGACCAGTACACGCTCCCCGACCAACAGCAGCCCTCCGGGCACCTGTTCGACCTGATGGAGGCCCGCGCCGTGGAGCGTGCGGCGCACAACGGTGCGTCGCGGGCCGTGGTGCACATGCATCTCAACATCACACCCACGACGGACCTGGACGCCCTGCGCGCACGGGGCTGGAGCCCGGTCCGCCGCTACAACGTGCTGACCCGCCCGCTGTCACCCACCGCCGACCCGGTGCCGGCGCCCCCGCCCGGTGTGACGCTGCGCGCCTGCACCGCGGAGGAGGACCGCCGACGCGCCCACGCCCTGCTCCAGGCGTCGTTCGCCGACCACTTCGACTTCCAGCCGCGCACGTACGAGCAGTGGTCGGACGACATCGACGGCGACCGGGCCGACTGGTCGCTCGTGTGGATCGCGGAGGTCGACGGCGTCGGGGACGCGGCGGTGGTGCGCACGCACAACAATCGTTCCTCCTCGGGCTGGATCGGCAATCTCGGCGTCCTGCGGGAGGCCCGGGGCCGGGGCCTGGGGGGCCATCTGCTGCGCCACGCCTTCGGACACTACGCGGCGCTGGGACGGGACCGGATCGGCCTCGGCGTCGACACGGACAACAGCAGTGGGGCCCTCGCCCTGTACGAGGGCCACGGCATGACCCTCGACTTCGCCGTCGACACCTGGGAGTTGACCCTTCCGGCGCCGGCGTGAGGCAGTGCCCCGCGCCGCTTCCGTCGGCTGACGCACCGGCCTGCCGCGGGCCGCACCCCCGCCCCGCGGCAGGCCCGCCGCGTCACGGGTCCGCGTCCGCGGCAGGGTCCCGGCGAGGGCGGGGCGCCCGCGCCGGGACCGTCCTGTGCTCGCCCCGTCCCGAGTGCGGAACGCGCCCCGTCGGGGCGGAACCTCCGCGGCCCGCTCGTCATCCTCCCCAGCGGAAGTCGAACGAGGGCGAGGGGCACGGCGTGGTGCGGTGGAGCGACGGGGAGCGGACGGGCTCGGACGGCGGGAGGGGGCGTGCGCCGAGCCGGCGCGGCGTCCTGGGTGCGGGGCTCGCCGCGGGCGTGGGTGTCGCCGCGGGCAGTTGGGCGGCGGCGGGCGCCTCCGCCGCGCCACCGGCGGCGGTCCCGGCGCCACGGGCGGCCGGGGCGCCCCGCGCCGGGGACTGGACGGCCCTGGCCCGTGGGCTCGACGGGACGCTCGTACGGCCCGGCAGCCGCGACTACGACGCGGCACGCAAGCTGTTCAACCCCCGCTTCGACGGGCTGCGGCCGTCCGCGGTCGCGTACTGCGCCCGGCCGGAGGACGTCCGCACCTGCCTCGAGTTCGCGAAGCGTCACCAGGTGCCGGTCGCGGTGCGCAGCGGCGGTCACTCCTACGCGGGCTGGTCCTCGGGTCCGGGGCTCGTCGTCGATGTCCAGCGGATGGCGGGCGTCTCGCTGTCGGGGACGACCGCGACGATCGGCGCGGGGGCCAAACTCATCGACGTGTACGACCGGTTGACGGCGCGCGGGCGGACCGTCCCCGCCGGGTCCTGTCCCACCGTGGGGGTGTCGGGGCTGGCCCTCGGCGGCGGCATCGGTGTGGTCAGCCGCGCGTACGGCCTGACCAGCGACAGTGTCGTCGGCGCCCGGATCGTCACCGCCGACGGGCGGATACGCACCGTGGACGCCACGCACGACCCGGACCTTTTCTGGGCCCTGCGCGGGGGCGGCAACGCGCAGTTCGGCGTGGTCACCGAGTTGCGGATGCGGACCCACGCGGCACCCTGGTGCACGACGTTCTTCCTGAGCTGGCCCTGGTCGCGGGCCGCCGCCGTGGTGCGTGAGTGGCAGAAGTGGGCCCCGACCGCGCCGGACGGCATCTGGGCCAATCTGCATCTGTCCGCCCCGGCGGGCGGCAGGCCCGGCTCGGTACGGGTCGGCGGCCTGGCCCTCACGAGCCGGGGCGACCTGGAGAACCGGCTCGACCGGCTCGCCGACGCCGTCGGTGCGCCGGCGAGGTCGGTGTCCGTGCGCACCCGGCCCTTCATGGACGCCATGAAGGTGATGGGCGGCGTCTCGGGCTTCACCATCGCCCAGTCCCATCAGAAGGGCACACTGCCCGGCAGCAACCCGCAGGGGCGGGTGGCGCGCGAATCGTACGCCGCGCGCTCGGACTTCTACACGAAGCGCATCCCGGCGGACGGGATCAAGGCGCTGCTCGACCGGGTGCAGCGGCTGGCCTCCCTCACCGGGGGCGGTGCGGGCAGTGTCGCCCTGGACGCGCTGGGCGGTGCGGTGGGCCGGGTCAAGCCCGCCGCCACGGCGTTCGTCCACCGCGACGCGCTGTTCCTGGCGCAGTACATCGTGTCCTGGCCGGACCGGGCGTCCGCGACGACGGTGGCCCGCCACCAGGCGTGGCTCGACGGTACGCACGCGGCCATGCGGCCGTGGGCGAGCGGCCGGGCGTACCAGAACTACACCGACCCGAAACTGCGCGACTGGCGCGGGGCGTACTTCGGCGCCAACGCCGAGCGCCTGGCCCGGATCAAGAAGACGTACGACCCGGGGCGGATGTTCCGTCACCCGCAGGCGTTCTGAGCCGGGCACGGCGTCCGGGCCGGGCGCGCTCCCGTGCGGTCCGCCGTCGGCGGCACACGCGAAGCGTGCCGGCCCGGCGGGCGTTCAGGGTGGGGCGGGCGCGGGGCCGGGACGGCGGACGGCTGCCCGTTCCCGCCCGGCCCGGGCTCAGGACGCGCCGTCGCTGATCGCCGCGAGCAGTCGGGCGCACCGGGCGCCCATGTCCTCGGCGGACTGCTCCGGGTGCGCGATCCACCACCCCACGAGGGCGCTCACAGTGCCGGTCCACACGTGTTTGAGGGCGTCCGCGTCGAGCGGGTCCGCGTTGCCTCCTCGACGCAGCAGCGCCGCCGTGCCCTCGGCCGCGAGGTCGTCGACCGCGGCCCGGTGGTGCTGCGCGGCCGACCGGAGTTCCGAACCGGGTGGGAGCGTCCGGTCGTAGAGCACGAACCACGCGTGCCGCTCGTCCTCCAGGGTGGTGAAGAGCGCGGTGAGGACCGCGTGGGCGAGCGGCGCGCCGGAGGGTGGGCGGCCCCCGGTCATGGCGTCCTCGATCGCGGTGAGCAGACGGCCGGCGACACGTTCCAGACACGCCAGATAGAGGCCGTCCTTGGAGCCGAAGTACGTGTAGAGCATCGGCTTGGTGACACCCACGCGCCGGGCGATCGCCGCCATGGACGCGGTGGCGTGACCACTGCGGCCGAACTCCTCCGTCGCCGCGGCGACGATCTGTTCCTCGCGGCGGGCACGCGGGACGCCCTTCGTCCCGGCGGTGCGGCCGTCGCTTCTCGTCCCCGCGATGCGCCCGTTGCGTCCCGCCCCGGAAGAGGGGGCCGCCGGGCCTCTTGCCGTTCCCATGGCCAGGACTATACGTTGCGGTAAATTACCCTGCGGTAAATTACTGAGAGGGAAGATCGATGGATCGGCTCAGCCCCTCCTCCTCGGCCACCGGCTCCTCGCCCCGTCGCTCCTGGTGGGGCTGGGGCACCGAGGACAAGGCCCTGCCGGACGGCGAGTGCACGGACCTCGGCGCGCTGGTGCCCGGCGCGGCGCAGACCCCGCTCCCGGTGCCCGCCGTCGGGGACCTGGAGCTGCCCCCGTCGCGTGTCGCCCCGCCGCCCGCGCTCGGACACCTCATGTCGGACGCACCGCGGGAACGGGCGGGCCACACGTACGGGAAGGCGTACCGCGACGTCGTGCGCGCCCTGTACGGCGATCTGCGGCCCGCGCCCGATCTGGTGGCCCGCCCCCGGACCGAGCGGGAGGTCACGGACGTCCTCGACTGGGCGTCGGGCGCGGATGTGGCCGTCGTGCCCTACGGGGCGGGGAGTTCGGTCGTCGGCGGTGTCGAGTACCGGGCCGGGGCGCACCGGGGCGTGGTGTCGATGGACCTGACCGGGCTGGACCGGGTGCTGGAGGTCGACCGGGTGAGCCGTGCCGCACGGATCCAGGCCGGTGTCCTCGGTCCCGCCCTGGAGGACGTGCTCCGGCCGCACGGGCTGACGCTGCGCCACTTCCCGCAGAGCTTCGAGTTCTCCACGCTCGGCGGCTGGCTCGCCACCCGGGCGGGCGGCCACTACGCCACACTGCACACCCACATCGACGATCTCGTGGAGTCGCTGCGCGTGGTGACTCCGGCGGGGGTGAACGAGTCCCTGAGAGTCCCCGGTTCGGGCGCGGGCCCTTCGCCGGACCGTCTCTTCCTGGGTTCCGAGGGCGCACTGGGAGTGATCACCGAGGCGTGGATGCGGCTGCAGGACCGCCCTCGGCACAAGGCTTCGGCCACCGTGTTCTTCGACGACTTCGACCGGGCGCTCCACGCGGTGCGGGCGATCTCCCAGTCCGGACTGCACCCCGCCAACTGCCGGCTGCTCGACCCCGGGGAGGCGGCCCTGGCCCGGGTGGCCGAGGGCGGCCGGAGCGCGCTCGTCCTCGGTGTGGAGTCGGCCGTGCTGCCCGTCGACGGACGGCTCGCCGAACTCGTCGGGCTCGCCCGGGACCACGGCGGTGTACCGGCCCCCGCCGGCCGGGAGGGCGGCGACGCGGCGGCGGGTGCCTGGCGGTCCGCGTTCCTGCGCATGCCGTATCTGCGCGACGCGCTCGCCCGGATGAGCGTGATCAGCGAGACCTTCGAGACCGCCTGCACCTGGGACCGGCTCCCCCTGCTCGTCGACACCGTGCGCCGCGAACTCGGGGCGACGGTGAGGAAGACGACCGGCGCCGAGGCCATGGTCAACTGCCGTCTGACGCACGTCTACCCGGACGGCGCCGCACCGTACTTCACGGTCGTCGTCGCGGCGCGGCGCGGCAGCGAGGTCGCCGTGTGGGACGACATCAAGTCGGCCGCGACCCAGGTGCTCGGCGACCTCGGCGCGACCGTCACCCACCACCACGCCGTCGGGCGCGACCACCGGCCCGGCTACGACCGGCAGCGTCCCGGGCCGTTCGCGCTCGCCCTGCGGGCCGCGAAACAGGCCCTGGACCCTGCGGGGATCCTCAACCCGGGCGTGCTGCTCGACCCCGCTCCCCGGCCGGGGGCAGCCCGGGAGGGCCACGTCCCGGTCTGAACGGTCCCGCCGGGGCGCGGACGTGCAGGCACGGGTCAGGACCGCCTCCGTGCGGGCCCGCCGGGGATCGGCTCCGGCCCGGGGCGGGCCGTGAGGGCGGTCCCGGTGGAGCGGGTCCGCGCACTACCGCCGGCGCGGGTAGTCGGGGTCCTCCTCGGCGCTCGGCAGATCGTGGTGCCCGTCGTTCCACGGGTTCGTCCATCCGCACACACCGCACGCGTAACGGCCGTTGAGGCCGGACAGACGGGTGCCGCAGCGTTCGCAGTCGGTCTCGGTGATCTGCAGCGCTCCGTCGTGCGCCAGGTCGGCGGGGGGTGGGGGTTCCCCGACCTGCGGGGGCCGTGCACGACGACGGGGACGGCTGCTCATGCGAGGGAGGGTACCTCCGGCGGAGCCGGTCGCCGTGGGCCGGGCCCGGCCCACGGCGACCGGGAGACGACCGTGCCGGTCTCCCCGGGGGAGACCGGCACGGGCACGAGGGGGCGCTCGCGGCGCCTCGACGGCCAGGCTCAGCCCGCGAGGCTGTGTTCGCCGCCGGCCGCGATGAGGGTGGCCTTCCTGATCGTGGTGGCGACCGACACGGGCACGCTGCTGTCGGCGGTGGCCCCGTTGCCGAGCTGCCCTTCGCCGTTCTCGCCCCAGGTGTGGACGACGCTCCCGGGGCCGTCCGGCTCGTCCCCGGGATCGTCCTCCCCGCTGCCGAGGGCCCCGTCGGTCCCGTCGTCGCAGCGGCAGGACAACGGGCTCGGACGGCCGGCGTCGCCGCAGCCGCACGAGGACGTCAGGGCCAGGTTGTGGTCCTCGGCGGTGGCGATGACCGTCACCCCGGTGAGCCCCTGGACCTGCACGGGGACGGTGCTGTCGGTCGTGCTGCCGTTGCCGAGCTGCCCCGAGGCGTTGTCGCCCCAGGCCCGCACGGTGCCGTCGCCGGCCAGCGCGAGGCTGTGGCCGAGGCCCGCCGCGACCGCCTTCACACCGGTGAGCGACTGCACCTCCACCGGAGTCGTGCTGTCGATGTTGGTGCCGTTGCCGAGCTGCCCGGAGAAGTTGTCGCCCCAGGCCCACACCCGGCCCTCCCGCGCCACCGCCAGGCTGTGGTCGCCGCCCGCGGCCACCGCACGGGCCCGGGTGATGCCCTGCACCTGGACGGGGATGGTGCTGTCGTCGAATGTGCCGTTGCCCAGCTGGCCGTTGTCGTTGTCGCCCCACGCCCGGACCGTGCCGTCCCGCAGCAGCACGACCGCGTGGTCGTCGCCGCCGGAGAGGACCTTCACACCGGAGAGGTTCTGCACCTGTCCGGGAAGCGACCTGTCGGCGAGCGTGCCGTTGCCCAACTGACCGTTGTCGTTGTCCCCCCAGGCCCAGACGGTGCCGTTCCGCAGCAGCGCCAGACTGAAGTCGTCGCCCGCGGCGACGGCCTTCACACCCGTGAGGCCGAGGACCCGGACGGGGACGTTGCTGTCGGTCTCGGTGCCGTTGCCCAACTGACCGTTGTCGTTGTCCCCCCAGGCCCAGACGGTGCCGTCCTTCAGCAGCGCCAGACTGTGCTCGAACCCGGCGGCGAGGCTTCTGATCCCGCCCGGTTCCGGAACGGCGACGGGCACCGTGCTGTCGGCGTTGTCGCCGGTGCCGAGCTGGCCGTCCTCGTTGTCGCCCCACGCCTGCGCGAAGGCGCCGCCGCCCCCGCCGAACGGATCGGCCGCGTACGCACCGGGCGTCCAGGCCAGCGTCGCCACCAACGCGGCGGCCAGCACCGTACCGGTACGCCCCGCGGCGCCGCGGGCCGGAGGATGCGCTTCACCCATGACACTTACCCTCTCGTCCGGTCCCGCCCCACCGCCTCCCCGGCGGTACGAAAGCTGAAGAAACCAGTCACAGGCATACCAGTCGCCCCCGTGCGGTCCGGTACGACACGTGCGGGACCCGCGTCCCGGTGCCCGGTCGGGGGCGCGCACCACACGAACGTTCCGGGGTGCGCCGGGCATCACGTCCGCGCCGGCGCCGCGGGCGGGTGGGGCCGGGCGGGTGGTGCGTGTAGGCCCGTCGGCCGTGCGTGCGTCCGTGTCGGCGGGTCCGGGAGGGCCCGCTCGCTACGTTCCAGGCACGTACCCCCGGAGCTCGAAGGGCACAGCCATGGCCAAGTGCGAAGTCTGCGGCAACGACTACGAGATGTCGTTCGAGGTGCATGCCGCGGGAGCGGTCCACACGTTCGACAGCATCGAGTGCGCGGCCCAGCGGATGGCACCGATCTGCGAGAACTGCCAGTGCCGGATCCTCGGTCACGGGCTGCAGGCCGACGGGCAGTTCTACTGCTGTGCGCACTGCGCCCGTCAGAAGGGCGTCGCGGAACTCGCCGACCACGCCTGAACTGCGCCGCACGGCTCCGGCGGGCGCTCCGCCCGGGGCGCGGAGCTCCCGTCCACGCCACTAGTGTGCTCCACGTCACCCCTGTGGGGCCGAGGGCACGCGATGACTTTTCGCGCTGCGCACCGTCTCCTTTGCCGTAGTCCGCCGGAGCGAGAAGAGGAGCACCTCCCATGCGCATCGTGATCACCGAGTTCATCAGCCTGGACGGCGTCGTGCAGGCACCGGGTGGCCCCGAGGAGGACACCGACGGCGGCTTCGCCCACGGCGGCTGGACGCACCCCTTCTTCGACCCGGAGACGGTGGGCGGTGCGTTCGACGAGGCGCTGAGAGGTGCGGATGGACTGCTGTTCGGGCGCCGTACCTGGCAGACGATGGCGGGCGCATGGCCGGAGCGGGCCGGGGACCCGTTCGCCGACAGGATGAACGCGCTCCCCAAGTACGTCGTGTCGCAGACGCTGGGCGAGGACAAGCTGACGTGGCACAACACCAGGCGCATCCCGGGCGACGAGGCCGTCGCCCGGATCGGGGAACTTCGCGACTCCGAGGGCGGCGATCTGCTCGTCATGGGCAGCCCGACCCTGGCGCGCACCCTCATCGGCGAGGGTCTGGTCGACGAACTCCGGCTGATCATCATGCCGGTGCTGCTCGGCGGCGGGAAGACGATCTTCCCCGAGGACGGCGGCAAGCACACCCTGGAGCTGGTCTCCGCGGTCACCAGCGGCACGGGGGCGCAGGTGTGCGTCTACCGGCCCGCCGCCGGGGAGTAGCCCTCGTCGGCCGGGCGGAGCCGGTCGGGCCCGGCCGTCTCCCGTCCGGGGAGGCCGGGCCGGTCACGGCGTCAGGTAGCCGTGGAACAGCCCGTCCGGGTCGTGGCGCGCCCTGAGGCTCTGCAGCCGCTCCCAGTCGTTCGCCCTGAACGAGCGCTCGGCCCGGGCCGGATCGGCGGTGAGGTCCGCCTCGGCGATGTAGTGGCCGGTGCCCAGTGGTTCCACGGAGGCCATGGCGTCGCGCAGCCATCGGATGTTCGCCTCGTCCCCGGAAGTGCCGTCCCAGACGGCGCAGGGGACGGCGTACGTCTCGCCGAGCACCGAGAAGGCCATGTCGCGGAGCAGGTCGCCGTCGTGCGAGGCGGGGGCGAACGGCGCGAGGACGAGTGACCGGTCGGAGGGAGCCTCCCGCATCGCGTCGCCGAGCCGGGAGAGCAGGGCGGCGAGTTCGGCGTCGGACCACAGGGTGTCGGCGGCGTAGCGCAGCCGGGGCGGCCAGAGGCCGTCCGCGGTCTCGTAGAGGTCGGCGAAGGACGTCTCCCGGGGTTCCCGGTGGTGGACGGCGCCGTCGGCGAACGGGCAGTGCCCGAGCGGGCGCAGGGCGTCGGCGGCGTGCTCGAGGTCGGCGGCGAAGGCGGTCGCCGCGACGGTGACGACCTTCGGGCGGGGTGTCGCGTCCGTCATGAACGGGGCGGCCGTCGCGAGGGTGAGGGCGAGTTCCACCGTCGGTTCGAGCTCGTGCGAGATCTCGGTCGCCCACTGGCAGACCGCGTCGACGTCCGCGAGGGGGAAGGCGTACGTGGTCGTCGTGATGGTCCCGGGCGCGGGGTGCAGACGCAGACGGAAGCCGGTGACGGCGGCGAAGAAGCCGGGGCCGGCGCCGCGCGCGGCCCAGAACAGGTCGGAGTTCTCCCGCTCGTTGCAGCGCACGGTCTCGCCGTCCGCGGTGACGGCCTCGATCTCCTCGACGCTGTGACAGGCCGGGCCGAGCGCGCCGGAGTTCCAGCCGAGTCCGCCGCCGAGAAGGTATCCGCCGACGGCGACCGTGCCGCAGTGCGCGACGGGAAAGGCCAGGCCCGCCCCGGCGAGTGCCGGGGCCAGTGCGCGTCCGGTGACGGCGGGCTGGACGTGGGCGGTAGCGGCTCCGGGGTCGATCGTGTACCGGCGGAGCGCGGAGAGATCGAGCAGCATGCTGTCGGAGCGCACGGGCGACCCGCACCAGCTGTGGCCCGCGGACCGTACGGCGATCCGCAGGCCGAGGGAGCGGGCGAGCCGCACGGCGGCGGGTACGTCGCGCTCGGACGCGGCGCGGACGATGAGTTCGGGGAAGCGATCGGGTTTCCGGCCGTTCCACACCATCGCGGTGCGGAGTGCCTCGTAACCGTCGTCGCCCCGCCGGACGATCGTCCCCTCGACGGCTCCGGTCTGCCTCTGTTCACGCATCGCGGACTCCAGGACCTTGCGCGGGGTGCGGCTGCGGACGAAGCTGAAAACGGAATGCGGACCGCGAACGGCCGGCGTCGGCCGGGCGCGCCCCCGGGAATTCCGCCCGCATTTCCGCCGTTGACTCCGCCGTTAATTCCGCCGGCAATTCCACCCGGAACTCCGCCGGGCACTCCGCCCAAAGCAGCGCATACGTTCCCACTTTACCCCGCCCCCGTGGGAATCCGCGGCCCGGAATCACCCGGAGGCGGTCACAGATCATGAAGGCATTCGTGCTGGAGCGGGTCGGCGAAGTCGCCGTATCGACGAACCGATACCCGAACCGGGCCCCGACGAGGCCGCCCGGACCACCGCGGCGATGGCGGGCACGTCCGACGTGCACACCGCGAGGGGGGCGATGCAGGTTGCCCCCGGTGTGACCGGAGCTATGAGGCGGTGGGCGTTACCCCGGTTCGGCGGTCGACGGTCGGGGGAGCGCGTGGCCGTGAGGGGGGTGCCCCCCCTGTTTCCGGTGCGAGTCTCCCAGCGCGGCTTCGTCGCAGTGCGGCGGACGGCCCCACGGGTGGTGCCGTTTTCACCGTACAGGCCGACGGAAATCTGGCGGAGAATACGTGGTGCGCAGCGCGCGCCGGCCAATCCGGCGCCGATTAAAGGCAATCTGATCGGCCGTCAGACACGCTGTGCGACGGACATGCTGTCGACGGGGTTCGTCCCCGCCGAGCACGCGGAACTCGCGTTCGGTGAGACCGTCGCAGTGTCCGCCCGGGGCCGTGCGCTGTCCGCGGCCATCGGCTGCCGGCTGCGCGGTACCGGTCCCGTCCTCGCCGTGGAGTCGGTGCCCTACGCCTAACCGGCGAGCCGCTTCGGCCGCAGATGTCGTCGTCGACCACATCCACGAGGATCCCGTGCGGACCGTCCCGCACCTGCCCGGCGTCAGGGTGCCGATGCGGCGATCACCCTCAGGATTCCGCTGGACGCCTTGTACCGGCTGCTGGCCGGAGTCACGGACCGGCTCCACGGCGACGCGGTCGCCTTCGGCCGGGTCGCCGACCTGCGGGCCGCCGTTCGTCGTCGCGGGCGAGGAGTCCGTCCGGGCCGCGGTCCGCGCCGGCTGCGCCTCCCGCCCGCCCTCGGGTCACGACGCAGGCACCGCACCGGGCGCCCTCGCCCGTGCGGCCCGCGACCTGCCGGTCGTGGTCCTCGTCTCCGGAGAGGGACCGCCTCCGGCGTTCGCGCGGGACTGGCGCGCGCATCCTCTTCCGGGCCCGCGTCCCAGGACGGCCGCCGGGCGTACCCCTCCCCGGCGCGATCCCCGCGGCGTCTTCGCGGTGACCGGCCGGATCGGGGCGAGGGCCCCGTCGCACCCGTCCGGGCCCGCCGCGATGCCGGCCGTGCGAAGATCCCCTGGCAGGTGCCCGTTCCGGCGGTGGAAGGTGACGATGTACGCGATATCCCTGGGTGACGACGGCGCGGAGCTCGGGCCCCTGGAGCCGTGGCAGGCCGAGGAGTTCCTGGCCCACATCGACCGGGGGCGGGACTTCATCGGCCGGTTCAACGGGCTGCCGGACGTCGTCACGGACCTGGAGTCGAGCAGGGCGTTCCTGCGGGCGTACGCGGAGAAGACCGCGGCCGACACGGGCCGGATCTGCGGCATCCGGCTGGACGGCGAACTGGTGGGCGCCGTGATCCTGCGGACCATGGACGTCGCGGAGGGCACCGCCGAGGCGGGCTGCTGGCTGGAGCCGTCAGCCGTGGGCCGCGGGCTCGTCACCCGGGCCGCCCGGGTGCTCATCGACTGGGCCGTCAGGGAGCGGGGCATCCACCGCGTCGAGTGGTGGGTGTCGTCGGACAACGAGCCGAGTATCGCGGTGGCCGGACGGCTGGGGATGACCAAGGAGGGGGTCCTGCGCGAGAGTTACCCGTACCGGGGGAAGCGGCACGACATGGAGATCTGGTCGGTGCTCGCCCCGGAATGGCGGGCGGCGGACCCGGATCGGCCGGTCTCACGGACATGACGGGATGACATAATCCGAGCAGTGGAGACCGAACAGGGGCGGCGCTACGGCCGAGAAGGCGGGGGAAAGGCAACGGTGGCCTTGTCGACATCATGGCCGCAATGGCGTCCGGATTCCCCGGAGTCGTCCTCGGACGGGCATCCCTTCCTGCTCGTCACGCTGCGCATGACCGTGCCCGCCGGCAGGAAGTGGCAGCAGTACCGCTTCATCGAGAACCGGGAACTGCGCTCCCGGCTGGTCCCGCTCCTCGGCACGCTGCCCCTGAGCCATTCGCTGCTGCAGGAGCCGCACGGCGGCCAGCCCTGCCGGTTCAGCGACCCGGCCGTGCGGCTCTGGCAGGACGACGACTCCAGCCGCTGGCCCAACACCCTGTACCGCTCCTTCACCGAGGCGGACGGGCCGCGCCGGGGGCTGGGCGAGGTGACGGTGACGCTGCGGCTGCACAGCAGGACCGGCTTCGTCCGGGAGGTCTCCCGCACGATCAACGAGTGCAACGTCCGCGCGGACGGTCAGCTCCTGCGCACCCAGGTGCCGGACGTCCTCCCGCTCGACGACTGACGTCGCGGGACCGCTGGGTCCGTCCCCCGCGCTCGGGCCCGGTCGTCACCACGGCCGGTACGGGAAGAGCCCCGAGCGCCGCAGCGCGCCCGGGCCGTGCCCCAGGCGCCGGGAGACCAGCAGCACGGCGGTCACCCACACGCCCACGGCGGCCAGCCCGATCTCGGACGACCGGGTGGCGGCGGCCCACAGGAAGAGCACACCGGCCAGCGTGGCCGTCGCCACCGCGGCCACGACGAGCACCTCGCGCCCGACGGAGCTCCTCCGGCCCGGCCGCTCCGTGCGCAAGCCGGCTTCGATCTGGTCCAGCACCGCGATCTCGCGCGCCGACAGTTCCTTCTCCTTCGGCACTCCGCCCCCAGTTCCTCGTCCCCGCCCGGCTTCTGCCGAGCGCTTCCCCGGCCCTCCGGGCCGCTCGGTCCAGCGGGTTCCCCCTCGGCGCATTCGCACTCCGTGAGATTCAGGACGGCGCGAGGCACGCCGTGCGGCCGAGCGGGGGGCGCTGCGGACGCCGCACGGCCGTCCGAGGAGCGCCGGGTGGAGGGATGCCACATGTTGCCTGCCGGCGCCATGGTGGAGTCGCGGCGGGCGCCCGGGCGAGGGCCGTCACACACCTCACCCGGACCCCTTCGAGCGTACGGCGGGCGGCGGGCAGCCGCCCGACGGCACTGATCACCGCCCGCCTGGTCGCAGGAGGGCGGCGATCGCCAGGCAAGGAGGACCCGCGCGGAGACAAGGTGCGACGGCATCCCGCCGGAGTCGTCAGCGGCCGAGTGCACGGCGCAGCTCGTCCTTGTTCATCGAGGAGCGTCCCTCGATGTTCTTCTTCTTGGCCTCTTCGTAGAGCTGGTCCTTGGTCGGCCCCTGCGCGCCCTGGTGGGACCGCTCGCCACCGCGCTGCGAGGCCGACTTGCGGTCCTGGGTGGACGTCTTGCTCGCGCTCTTGGACTCCCCCGCGCGTGCCCGCTCCTTGTTGACCGTGCGCGCCGCGATCTCCTTGGCGCGCGAGGCCGACGCGCCGCGCTTCTGGGCGCTTTCCTTGATGTGTTCGTACTGGCGCTCCCGCTTGGGGCTGGATCCGGCAGGCATGACGTACTCCTTCGGTGGATCACGGTCGGAGCCCGGTGCCAGGGGCTCTCATCCCGGCGTGTTCCCCCGGTGCGAGCTTCAACCCTCGTTGCGCCGCCCGCCACCGGGAGCACGCCGTGCAGGGCGGACGACGCGCCCGGACGCGGCGAGTCGGGGGCAGGCCGGGGCCGGCATCGGACCGTCCGGACCCGGCTGAACGTGCCCGGGGCGCTCAGCTCCGACGCCCCGACGTGGGTCCCGGCTCTCCGCCCGAGGCAGTCATCGGGCCGCCTCGGTCGGTCGAGACGATCGTGGAGTCGGGCAGCCCGGAGACGCGTGAACGAGCCGAGGGGGACCCGGAGTGGAACATCTTGCGCGGCGAGGACTGACGACGAGGACGGTTCGCGAGGGCCTGGTGCGGAGGCGTCGAGAGGCCCGCATCGACTCCTCGTCGAGGAGTTCACGGCAGTGGCGGCGGCCGACGGGGCGGTGCGCAGGGCGGAAGCGGCCCGTCGTCGTCGAGGATCGCGCGTGGCCGTCCGGTACGGGCGTCGAGGAGGCACGCCAGGCCGTGGTGCGCGGGCAGACCGCGGTCGGCGTTGCGGTGGAACTGCGTGGCGATCTTGACGGTGAAGGTGCCGCCGACGGTCAGCCGTCCGGCCGTGACGTGGCAGTCGCCGCCGGCCTCGGGGAACTCCGGATGCGGGGGTGCCGGCACGGCCGTGTCGCCCCGCGCATGGGGGATCAGGGCCTCGCGTACCCCGTCCAGTCGCCGCGGCAGCGGTCACGTCCGCGGGGGAGGACGGGCAGAGCGGTCATCGTCGGGCCTTCATCCACCGGGCGAAGGCGTCCAGGGCCTGCTCCGCGCCGCGGCGGCCGACTCCGATGCGGAAGCGGTCGGCGGGCGCGGCGGTGAGTTCCGAGCGGTAGATGCTCGCGGGCAGCAGGAGGACGCCGGCCTCGTCGAGGAGACGGCCGCAGAACTCCTCGACTCCTTCCGGGCCGAGATAACGGGGGTAGGCGACGCAGCCGCCGTCGGGTGCCTTCCAGTCGAACGCGTCGGGGAACTCGGCGAAGAAGGAGTCGAACGCGGGCAGGTTCCGCTCGATCAGGGCGCGGTTGCGGCCGAGGATCGTCTCCCTGGCCTTGATCGCGATCCGGGCCAGGACCTCGCTGGGGGCGGAGTTGCAGATCGTGGTGTAGTGCTTGGCCCGTTCCAGCCGGGACAGCAGGGCGCGGTCACGGCAGGTGATCCAGCCGATCCGCAGCCCGGGCAGTCCGAGGGCCTTGGAGGTCACGTTGAGCGACAGTGCGTGTGCGGACAGATCGGCGGCCTGCGGGAGGGTGCGGGCGGGGTCGCGTTCGAGGCCGCGGTAGACCTCGTCGCTGAAGAGGTGGATGCCGCGTTCGTCGCACAGCCGCGCGAGGGCGGTGAAGGTCCCGGTGTCGACGACCTTCCCGGTGGGGTTGTTGGGGAAGTTGACCGAGACGACGCGGGTCTCGGGGCGCAGTGCGGCGGCCACGGCGTCCAGGTCCAGGGCCCAGTCGCGATCGGCGTCGAGCGCGACGCCGGTGACCTCGCAGAGGGCGAGCGGGACCGTCTCGGCGGCCTGGTAGTTGGGGGTGATCACCACGGCATGGTCGTCCGGCCCGAGCAGGACGTTCATGGCCAGGTACAGAGCCTCTTCGGCGCCGGCGAAGCACAGCACATCGGCCGCGTCCGCCCGTTCGTAGGTGGCGGCGACGGCCTCGCGCAGGCCGGGGTCGCCGTACGTCTCGGTGTAGCCGAGATGCAGGTTCTCGAAGGCGGCGCGGTCCTCGTCGTCGGCGAGGGCGAGGAGTTCACCGAGCGCCATGCTCTGGGCGTCGGAGGCGGTGAGGTGGTGGCGTGCCGCGAACTCCCAGCGGGAGAAGAAGGTCTCGAGTCGGAAATCGGGCAGCCGGGTCATGCGGGGTCCTTCGTGCCGGGGGTTCGGTGTTCGGCCAGGAGGTCGTAGACGGTGGAGCGCGACACGCGGAGCGCCCCGGCCACGACGGGCACGGCGCGGCGGACGCCGAACACCTTCGCCTCGTCCAGCCGTCCCAGAACCGCGAGCCGGTCCTGCCGGGTCAGGCGCTCGACCGGGCGGCCGCACTCCCGTACGTAGGTGCCGACGACGTGCTGGACGCGATCGGCCCAGTCCTGCTCGAAGAGCGGCTCGGGGCGCTCCACGACGGGGGCGCCGAAGGAGCTCAGCAGGGCGGCGGCCCGCTCCAGCGGAGTGCGGTCGAGATTGACGCAGAGGACGGCCGAGGCATCGCCGTCGTCGCCGCGCAGCACCGCGCTGACCGAGGAGAGCCGGCGTCCGTCGGCGAGGAGCTTCTCGTAAGGGCCGAAGACGTCCTGCGCGGCGGGCTCGAGTGCGTCCAGTTCCCCGAGCATCGACGGGTCCCCCGCCTTGCGGCCGTTCATGGGGTTCCAGATGGCCAGCACGCTGTCCGTGCCCGGGTCGTGCAGGACCACCTCGGCGTAGGGA
Organism: Streptomyces sp. HUAS CB01; assembly: GCF_030406905.1. NCBI lineage: Bacteria > Bacillati > Actinomycetota > Actinomycetes > Kitasatosporales > Streptomycetaceae > Streptomyces > Streptomyces chengbuensis. The sequence goes on along the minus strand of NZ_CP129137.1, from coordinate 7,741,161 downwards.
CCGAGGAGCCGAGCCACGGCCAGGCACACGGGCGACCACGTACGGACGCGGGGGTCCGGGTGTTCTCCTGCCGGCATGAGTGCGGCCTCCGTCTCCCTGCCTGCGCGGTCCGTGTCTGCCGCTCCCGAGTCCGCGGCCTCTCTCTGGACTGTACGTCCAGGCTGGACGGAATGTCCAGACCAGAGGTCGGCCGTACGCAACGCCCGGACGCCCCGGCCGCGCGGCGGTCCGGCGCCGGGGGAGAACGCCTGCCCGGCGCTAGGGTGTGCGGTGTCCGCGCGGGCCGGGAGCCGGTCCCGACGGTGCGGCAGAGCGAGCGGGCGGCAGCAACGGCCGTTCCCCGGCCGGCAACCGGTGCGCGGGCCGGACAGCCGCCGGGAGGACGTGGATGCCGGAACTGTTCGCGCTGGTCGCCGCCTTCTTGTTCGGGCTCGTGCACTTCCTCAGCGGACTGCTGGCCAGACGGGCGGACAGCTACGCCGTCGCGGCGTTCGGGCAGCTCGGCGGGATCGTCCTGATGCTCGCCGTGGTGGTCGTGACGCGGGCGGCGGGTGTGGACGCGCCGCTCCTGTCGGCCCCGCACATCACCGCCGGCGCCCTGGGTTGGGGTGCGGTCTCGGGAGTGGGCACCGGCATCGGTGTGGCCTGTCTGTACCGGGGGCTGGCGGCCGGTCAGATGAGCGTGGTCGCCCCGCTCAGCAATGTCGCGGGAGTCGCGCTGCCAGTGCTCGTCGGCGTCGTGGTCCTCGGTGACCGGCCGAGCCCGCTCGCCTGGCTCGGCGTCGCGGCGGCGCTCCCCGCACTCTGGCTGGTGTCCCGCAGCGACCGGCCCGAGGACTCGGGGACCGCGGCCGGGGCACGGTACGGGCTCCTCGCCGGTGTCGGCTTCGCGGTGCAGTTCCTGGCGATCTCCCGGATCGACCCGGCCGCGGGCCTCTGGCCGATCCTGACCGCCCGCGTCGTGGCCACGCTCACGATCGCCCTCATGGCCCGGGCGGCCGGTGCGACGCTCCGCCTGCCCCGCGGGTTCGTCCTCCCGGCACTGGCGGTGGGCTCGATGGGCGCGGTCGCCCTCGTGCTCTACCAGGCCGCCGCCCTCCACCAGTTGCTGGCGCTGGCAACGGTCCTGGCCTCCCTGTACCCCGCGGTCCCGGTGGTCCTGGCGATCGTGTTCCTCCACGAACGCCCCACCGCCGTCCAGATCGCGGGGCTGCTGTGCACGGGCGTCGCGGTCGTACTGATCGCCCTGGGCTGAACGGGTCGGCCCTTGCGCGTGTTCGGGGGATCGCGGCTCCCGGCGCTCAGCGGCGGGGCGCGGGACGTCCGCCTCCGGCCGGACCTCCCGGGCACCCCCGCCGAGGCTCGCGGTCACCGCGCGGGCGGGGATGCTCCCGCCGCAGCAGCCGGACCGGCTTCACCGCCCCGGTGCCGTCCGCGCGTTCCACGAGGACGTTCCGCGGGGCGCGCCGGGCGGTGCGGACGAGCGGGAAGGCGGGCGCCGGTTCCCCCGTCACGTCGCCGTAGCGGACGCGCACGGTGACCTCGCTCCAGGTCCTCGGGCCGCGGTGCTCCCAGTAGGTGCGGGGCGCGCCGCCGCGCGGCCCGTCCGCCGACCGGGGACGGCCGCAGGAGTCCGCCACCGGCTCACCCTGCACCGCCATGACCCGCCTCTCGCCACTCGCCACTCGCCACTCGCCACTCGCCACTCGCCACTCGCCACCAGGATCGTCCACTCGGGGCAACGGCACGAACCGGTCACCAGTGCCAGATGAGGCTGTCGCCCTCCGCGACGGCCTGCCAGCGGGCAGAGGCCTCGTCGAGCGCGGGGCCGGTACGGGCGAGGGCGTCGTCGTCGAGGGGGGCACGGCCGATGCCGCGGCCCTCGGTGGGGAGGCCGGACCAGACGCGATAGGCCCAGTTGACGGTCATCTCGGCGGCCATGACCCGGTCCCCCTTGCGGCGCAGCACCTTCAGGCCCGAGCGGCGGTGCCTGCCCGGGGCGACCGGTTCGAACCCCTGGAAGGTGGCGCCATCGGCCATGGCGCCCCAGAAGCCGTCGGTGATGCCGAGCGTCCGCTCGACGGCGGCGTGGACCAGGTCGTGCGGCAGGGTGGGGCCGGTCGGCTGCGCGGGCAGCCGGACGTCGGGGCCGCGCCGGTCCCGTACGAGGATGTCGTGCCGGTTGTCCGGCAGCTTGCGGAAGACGATGTCCATCGCACGGGACGGTAGGCGCCGCCCGCCCGCGCGGCCACTGGTTTTTCCACGCGCAATGCCCCGGCCCTCGCTCCTCCCGGCGTACCCCGCCGATCGACAGGACCGCACACGGCCGGAGGCCCAACCGCCCGGTGACGCAAGGTTCTGCATGCAGGGGGTCCAGCGCAGGACCGCGTGGGGCTGCCCGATCGACGAGTTCGGCGTGCACGGCGCCCCGGCGAGCTGAAACGCAGCGCCGGCACCGCCGGGAGCAGCGCTCCCCCGGCGTCCGGCCGGGTCGGAACGGTGCGCATCCGGTGCACGGAGCACCGGCTCCGACGGAGGCGGCGGGTGTCACCTGTGCAGGGTCTTCGACGGTGCGGTGCCGTAGAGCTCCCGGTAGGCGGCGGCGAAGCGCCCCTGGTGGGCGAATCCCCACCGCAGGGCGATGTCGGTGACGGTGGTGGTGCGCGGGTCGGCGCTGCGCAGGTCCTCGTGGGCGCGGGCGAGGCGGACACGTTTGAGGAAGGACAGCGGGGTGGTCTCGGCGTGTCGGGCGAAGGCGTACTGCACGGCGCGCGGCGTGACGGGGACGGAAGCGGCGATGTCGGCGAGGCCGATGTCGCGGTGGGCGTTGGCCTCGATGAAGGAGACGGCCCGGCGCAGCGTGTCGCTGGTGGCATCGCGGCGGTCCACCGGCTCGGGTGCGTCGTCCAGAGTGGTGTTGGGCAGGGTTGCCAGGGCGACTGCGGCCATGTGGCGGGCCGCGGTGGCCGCGACCAGCGGGCCGGCACCGGCCCCGGGTCTGCCCAGGACGTGGTCGCGCAGGTAGGCGACGGTGGCGCCGAGCTGCCGGTTCGCGGCCGGGCTGATCGCCCGCTGCCCGGTCAGCTCCACCCTTCCGCCGGAGCGGTCTGCGGTTCCGGCCACTTCGCCCAGCAGCGAGGGATCGAAGAGGGTGAGGGTGTAGCGGGCCGAACGGACCTCGCCCCGGTACGGGCGGTCGTGCGGGGCGAGCAGGAACGTCTCCTGGGGGCCGAACAGTTCCTCGCCCCCGCCGGTGGTGTCCGCGAAGTGTCCCTGGTGCACGGTGACCAGGCACACCCGGTTCAGGCAGCCGGCGTCGTACGCCATGGTGTAGTCGAAGGCCAGCTGGTCCACCGTCAGGCCGCCGGCGGAGTGGCGGACGATGCTTGCGCGCGAGTTCCGCGGCCGCCCGCCGATCGTCATCGGCGTGTACGCCGAGGACAGGAACGCCTCCGTCTCCTCCAGGTCCGTGCTGTCGAAGCACAGCGTGTCCATTCAGCACTCCCGCCGCCGCCCCATGCCCGTCGACCCCGGAGGGGCCTTCCTCGTACGGCGCTACGCCTACCCGGCGCAAGGGACGGAACACCGCCCGGTTCGCGACCGCGCTCTTCGCGGTGCGGTCGGCTCGGGAGCACGGCCGGGCCGGTCGGGGTCAGTCCTCCGCGAGCAGGTGCGTGCGCAGCTTGGTCAGCGTGCGGGTCAGGATGCGGGAGACGTGCATCTGGGAGATGCCGAGTTCGGCGCCGATGCGTGCCTGGGTCAGCTCCTGGCCGAAACGCAGTTCCAGGATGGTGCGTTCGCGGTCGTCGAGTTCGGCCATGTGGGGCACCAGGGCGCGGATGTCCTCCATGAGCTGCATGCCGGGGTCGTCGACGCCGATCTGCTCCGGGTGGGAGCGGCCGTCGGCCAGGGCGGCGTGCTCGGCGTCGCTGTCGGTGTTCGGGGTGTCGAGCGACCCGGCCCGGTATCCGGCGGCGGCGACGATGCCCTCGTCGACCTCGGCCTCGGTCAGGCCGAGGTGCTCGGCGAGGTCCCGCACCGTCGGCTCGCGGTCGAGAGCGGCGACGAGGTGCTCCCTGGCCCTGGCGAGTGCGACGCGCAGTTCCTGGAGGCGGCGGGGCACATGGACGGCCCAGGAGGTGTCGCGGAAGTACCTCATGATCTCGCCCTGGACGTACGGGATGGCGAAGGAGGTGAAGGCGACCTCGCGGCTGAGGTCGAACCGGTCGATGGCCTTGATCAGCCCCACGGTCCCGACCTGGACGATGTCCTCCATCTCCCCGCCGCCGCGGTTGCGGAACCGGTTGGCCACGAACCTGACCAGGGAGAGGTTCATCTCCACGAGGGTGTTGCGAACGTACTGGTACTCCCTGGTTCCCTCTTCCAGTTCGCCCAGCCGGTCGAAGAAGAGGACGGTGAGCTCTCGTGCGTCACCGGTGGACACCTGCGTGGCGCGGCCCGGATCAGGAAGGCCGGGGACGACACCGGCGCTTCGGTCGGCGTGAACGCGGTGGGTTCGGACAGGATCTCGGTGACGGTGGCTGGTGATCTCGGGCATGAGAAAGCGCTCCTCCCCTGACTGACCGGACCGATGGGTTTCATCGGCCGCGCGAACCTCCTGGCCCTCGATCATCGTGACCCGCTGGGTACGGAGGCGTCAGCCTGCACAGCGAACCCTTTGTGAGCCGGTCAAGCCAGGCGGCGAAAGAACGTCGCTTTCCCCGCGACGACGCGCGTGTCCTCGGACGCAGGGGGTAGACGAGCGGATTCCGCGCGAACGGCCGCCGCACCACCGGTTCCTCGGCATGCGGGGTGTCCGGCGCCCACCTGGGCCCCGTTACCGGCTCTCGCCGTGTCAGGACGGTCCGGAGGCGATCACGGCAGGGCTCGGTGGCGCACGACGTGGGACCGGGTCACCGCGGTCATCAGGACGGGAACGGCGAAGAGCGGGTCCCCGAGCGGGACGGGCCCTCGGGCCCAGGGGTGGTGCCGCCGCCTCCGTTGCCGCGCAGCCCGAGGACGGGCTGCCGCGGCGCCTGACGGTGCCCCTCTCCCCTGCCGGACGCCTCGGGAGGCCCTACCGCACCACACGACGGGTGCATACATGACAACATGGCAGGTACATGCGGATGAGGGGAAAGCGGGAGGACGATGCTGATGGCGCCTCAGTCCGACCACCGGGGCCGACCGGAGGACGCCTTCCTGATGGAGGCCGGCTACGCCCTGAGCGGTGACCACGGATGCATCGCGCAGGCCCGTCATCACGCCGTCGACTTCCTCGGCACGGTGCGGAGCGAGCACGGTCTCGACGTGTCGCCGCGCGCCGTGGACCTGACGCAACTGATCGTCAGCGAGCTCGTCACCAACGCCCGCAAGTACGCCCCCGGCCCGGTCCTGATGGAACTGCGCGTCACCCGCGCCGCGGTGGAGGTCATGGTGTGGGACAGCGAGCCGACCGTGCCGACCCCACGCGCCGCCGACCCGCACCGGGTCGGTCAGCACGGCCTGGAGATCGTCGAGGCCGTCGCCCAGTCCCTCGACATCACGCGCCACGCGGTCGGCAAACGCATCACCGCCCGCCTCGCGCTGCCCGACCGGCGCTGAGGCCGTCCGCGCTGGTCCGCCCGCCCACCGGCTCGTGGCCCCGCCGGTCGGTGGCCGAGCGGCGGCCCCGGGTCTCGACGTGCGGCGCCCGCACCACGGCCCTGTTCGGCGCCTGCCGTGGGCGGCGATCCCGCCATGCAGCGCGCCTTTGCCCGCGTTCTGCCGCGCGAACATGCCCTTCGGCGCCCCGGGGCGGACTCCCGCCGCCGCACCGGGGCGGACCGGCGGCGCCGACGTGCATCCGGAGGGCTCGCGCGCCGCCGTCCTCAGTCCCCGGTGGCTCCGGCGGGAGTCCCCGTGGGCGCCGGCATGCGCACGGCGAGGAGCGCCACGTCGTCGGTGGGTGTGGGGGCGAGGCCGGTGAGGAGTTCGTCGCAGAAGCTGTCGGGGGTGTGGCGCGCGAGGGCCGCGGCGTGCTGCCGCAGGCGGGTGAGGCCGTGGTCGATCGACTCCCTGCGTCGCTCGACGAGTCCGTCGGTGTAGAGCAGGAGGGTGGAATGCGCGGGAAGGGGTTCGGAGGCACTCGAGCGGGTCCCCTCGGGGTCCACTCCGAGCAGCATGCCCCGTGCGTTCCGGAGGTAGCGGGTGTCACCGTCGCGGGTCACGAGCAGGGGCGGTGGGTGACCGGCGGAGGCGTGGTTCAGCTGCCACGGGCCGCTTTCGGGGCCCTGGATGAGGGCGTAGACGCAGGTGGCCGTGAATTCCGGGTACAGGGTGTGCAAGGCGAGGTCGAGTCGCCGCAGGATCACGCCCGGCGGTTCCTGGCGGTCGCAGGCGATGCCGCGCAGCATGTTGCGCAGTTGGCTCATCTCGACCGTGGACTGCAGGTCGTGCCCGGCCACGTCACCGATGATCACTGCGGTGTCGCCGTCGGGCAGCACGAAGCTGTCGTACCAGTCCCCACCGACCTGCGCGGTCGCCTGCGAGGGGGCGTAGCGCGCGGCCATCCGCAGGGGCCCCGCGCCGGGGAGCGGCGGCAGGAGGGAGCGCTGGAGCCGCTCGGCGATGTGCTCGGTCTGGCGGTGCAGCCGGGCGTTGTCGATGGCGAGTCCCACCCGGTGCGAGAGGTCCTCCACGAGCATCAGGTCGTCGTCGCTCAGGGCGGGCCGGGAACCCCAGCGGGCGATCGTGAGCGCCCCGAGCACCTCGCGGCGGGCCCGCAGCGGAGCGGTGATCGCGCTGTTGACGTCCAGCTGCTCGAAGATCCGCGCCTGACCGAGGTCCCAGCCGTTCATCCGCTCATGGGGACGGAGCGCCCCCGCGCCGAGGACGAACGGGCCCGCGCCCCGCAGCACCCGGGCCAGCGGACCGGTGGCGTCCGGTGGCGGCTTGGGCAGCGGAGCCTCGCTCTCCTCGCCGTGCAGGAGGACCGGTCCCCTGTGCGTGGCGGACACCCTGGCGATCTCGTCCCTCTCGGTCAGCACGTCGATCGCGCACCAGTCACCCATGCGCTGCGCCAGCATCCGGCACACGCGCCGCAGCCCCTCCCGGGCGTCGATGGTGGCGGCCAGCGCCGAACTGACGTCGGCCAGCAGGGTGAGCCGGTCCAGCGCCTGCTGGAGCGCCGCGTCCACGTCGTACTCGTCCATCTGCTGTACCTTCCACCAACGCCGGGTGTTGTCACGGACCCGCTGAAGGACTCCGGCGAGGCAGGACGGGGATCCGAGGGAACTCCCCGCCGTCCGGGAGGGCGGCCCGCTGCGCCTGGCGGCGCAGTCCGCAGGGGGCCCGGACGGGCCCGCGCTGTCCTTCGGGGTTCCCGGACCAGGTGCGGACGCGCGTGTCGCGGCGCAGCCCCCACCCCCGGAAACCGGGACGGTCAGGGCCCGGCCGTCTCCTCGGCCGCCGTGCTCTGGCCGGCGACCTCCTGCCAGAACGCGTCGACCCGGGCGTTGAACTTCTCGGGCGACTCCTGGAATGGCTGGTGCGCCTCGCCGAACAGCATCTCGAAGTCCGCACCCGGGATGGCGTCGGCCACGGCCCGGCCGAACCGCGGAGGCGCGGCGAGGTCGCACTCCCCCGACAGCACGAGCGTCGGTGCGGTGATCCCCGGCAGGCGGTCGAGGGTCTCGTGCGCCGCGAAGGCGTCGAGCTGGCGCTGGAACGCCTCGGCGGTCTGCGGGTGGGGAAAGGCCAGCGTCTCGTCGATGATCCGGTCCACCATGCCGTTCTCGTGGGCGCGCGGGGTGTACACCCACAGCAGGAACGCCTCGAGCATGGCGCGTTCACCGGGTGCCTGTGCGGGCAGCCAGTGCCAGAACCGGGTCATCGTCCGGAAGTAGGCGTCCGGCCGCGCCCAGGCGGAGACGAGGACGAGGCTGCGTACCCGGTCCGGGTGGCGAAGTGCCAGCTCCTGGGCGATCATGCTGCCGCCGGAGAAGCCGGCGACATGGGCGCGTTCCACACCGAGGGCCGCCAGCAGCGCCGCCGCGTCGTCGGCCATCAGCGGGACCGTCAGCGGCCCCTCGGGCAGCGGTGTCCGGCCGGCTCCCCGGTTGTCGAAGGCGGTGACCCGGTAGCGGTCGGACAGTCCGTCGAGCTGCGCCTGCCAGGCCTCGGCCGGATCGCTCAGCCCCGCGACCAGCAGGACGTCGGGGCCCTCGCCCCGGCGCTCCACCCAGAACCGCGCCCCGTTGGCCTCGACGTGTTCGCCCATGAGCGGCACCTCCTCCTCCATGGTCGGGGCGATGCGTGCCCGGTGCCAGGGCGCCCGGCGCCCCCGGGCCCGGCCCGTACCCGTGCGGGTGTTGTCCGGATGCGTCCCGACCGGTCCGGATGGACCCTGGGATCATGGGCCCGAACCCGCCTGTGATCGTTCATCCGATCGAGCCGAGCGGTGGCCGACCGGTGACGATCCGAGGAGAGCCGGTCGGCACCGCACACGACCTGTTCGACGTGCTGGAGTTCCTCCGCAGCGCGAACCTGCCGGAAACCGACACCGCGGTCGACGACCCGGAGCTGATCGAGTGGAGGGGCGGCGGCCCGCAGTCGTGGGCCGAGTCACCGCCGTGACGGCACCGGGCGGCCGGGCCGGTGGGACACGTCCCGCCCGGCACGCACCCCGCCCTCCGGACGGACGGCGCCACGCGTCGGACACGTCCTGGCCCGGGACCCTCTCGCGCGGGCGCCGCCGTGGGGAGTGACCTCGATGACGTACCGATCCAGTACGCGGCCACGGCTCAGGGTCTCCGCGCCCGCAGCAGCAGCCCCGGGGGGTGCGCCGGCGGTGAGGGCGGTCCTCGTGACGGTGTCCCTCTCGGCCCTCGGCGTACTGCTGCCGGCCGCCGCTCCGCCGCCCCCGGCGGTGCCGCGCGCGACGGCGGCTCATGCCGTGCCGGCTGCCACCGGCGCCGTGGAGGAGTGGACACCGGCCACCGACGCCCCCAGCGGCGTCTCCGCCGAGCTGCCCGGTGAGGCCGAGGAGGAGAAGACGTCCGTGCCCGTCGGCGGCGAACCCGTCAGCGGGCGGGTGTACGGGGTGGAGACCGGCGAGGCGTTCGTCGGGTTCGCCGTCTTCGACACACCAGGGGCGGCGCGGGATCTCCGGGCCGGTCTGAAGGGCTTCCTCGACGCCTACGAGCGGGAGTCCGGCGAGACCCTGCGGAGCACCGACGTCCGCGCCACGACGGTCGACGGCCGGCCGGTGCTCGACGCCCGTCTGTCGTCCAGCGACGACATGGCGGGGGCCACGCGCTTCATCGGCGCCGGCGGACACGTCGTCCAGGCGGTGACGTTCGGGCCGGAGGACAACCGGAAGCACCTCGACGGGCTGCACCGCCGGCTCCTCGCCGGTATCCGCTTCCCTGACGGCCGGTCCGGCCCGGGCCGCGTCACCGTCCCCCACTCCTCCGTCCCGCCCGCCGAGGCGGTGGCGGCAGACGGACCGCGGTCGTCGGCGCGACCGAGCCCGAATATCCGACGAAAGCTCAAATATTCCTCTGAATCGGAGAGATGAGGATTGTCCGCCCGCTCCCCCGGCGACAACTCCGGCAGGAGGCGCCGGAAGGGGGATCGGCATGTGGAAGTTCCGGGAGGCCGCACCGGCGGCCGCGGGGACACCCGAGTCACTGGACCTGTACGAGGTCGCGTTCCTCGCGGGCGGCCCCGGCCGGGTCGCGGACACGGTGGTGATCGCGCTGTGCGAGCGCGGCAGGCTGCTGATGCGCGCCTCCCGGGTGCGTGCGGCCGACACCGCTCACGGGGAGGCGGAGGCCCGGCATCCGCTGGAGCGGGCGGTGCTCGGTATGTGCGACCGCAGCAGGAGCACAGCGCAGGTACGCGCCGCCCTGCTGCGGTCCCTGGAGATCGAGGGGATCGGGCAAGGACTCGCGTCCCTGGGGCTGGTGACCGGCCTACGGCACCGGCCGACCCGGGAGGGCCGGCGACGGCTGAAGGCGGCCCGGCAGGACACGGGCTTCCCGCGGTACGTCTTCGACGGTCCCGCGGCCCTTCCCGCCGGCCCGGTCCGGCGCGGCGTCGTGGACGCGCGGCCCGTGCCCACCGGGTTCGCGGACTCCCCTCTGCACTGGGGCAGGGGCTACGACCAGGGCCACGACGGCGGCTCCGACACGGGATCGGGCGGCGGGGGCGGCGGGTTCGGCTGCGGCGGCGGGGGCGACTGACGCCGCCGGAGCGCACGTCCGGCGATCCGGGTCCGCCGGGGACCGCCCTGCCGTGGCCCGGTCGACTCACCGCGGGCCCGGCGGGACGCCCGTCAGTCCGGCGCCGCTATCCGCCCGGCGGGACGAAGACCGGGCGGGCCCACGCGGGCGGGTCCGGTGGCGGACCCGCGTCCTCCGCGACCTCGGCGAGGCCGGGGACCACCTGCGTCGGGGTGGGCACGGCCCGGGCCGCGGCCGGCGCGGGAGCCCGGGTGGTCGCGGCGTCACGGAGGGCCGCGACGAACTCGAGGCAGGAGTCGTAGCGGTCGTCGGGCACCTTGGCCAGGGCCCTCGCCAGGACCTCGTCCGCGCCCGGGGGGATGTCCGGCCGGCGCTCGGTGAGCGGTGGGGGCTGGTCGTACTGGTGCGCCCACAGCAGTGCCACGTCCTCGTCGCGCTGGAAGGGCGGACTGCCGGCGAGGGTCTCGTAGACGACACACGCGAGGCTGTAGAGATCGCACCTGCCGTCGACCGGCCGCCCGGAGATCTGCTCCGGTGCGACGTAGTCGAGGGTGCCGACGAACTCGCCGACGGTGGTGAAGCCGGTGAGGGAGAGCGACTTCTTCGTCAGCCCGAAGTCCGTGAGGTAGACGTGCTCGGGATGGTCACTGTCGGTGCCCTTGGCGACCAGGACGTTCCCCGGCTTGACGTCGCGGTGCACCAGGTCGTGCTCGTGGGCCGCGTCGAGCGCCGACGCCACCTGGGCGGCGATCCGTACGGCCGTCGCGACGGGCAGCGGGCCGTCGCGGTCCAGCAGGGCCCGCAGGTCCAGCCCCGCGACGAAGCGCATGGCGATGTACAGGACGCCGTCGGTCTCGCCGGCCTCGAAGATCGGCACGATGTGCGGGTGGTCGATGGCGGCGGCGACTCGCGACTCGTGCGTGAAGCGGCGACGGAAGGTGTCGTTGCGGGCCAGTTCCGGCGCGAGCAGTTTGAGCGCCACCGTGCGGTCCAGCCGCAGGTCCTTGGCACAGTAGACGACCGCCATACCGCCCCGGCCGATCTCCCGCTCCACCCGGTAGCCCGCGATCTGGGCGCCGATCAGCCCTGACGGCCGTCCCGAGTACAGGCTCATGTCGTCCGAGGGCGGGGGCGTCCCGTCCGGGGCCGGGGCCGTGCCGTCCGGGGCCGGGGTCATGTCGTCCGAAGCCGGGGTCATGGGGAACCGCCGCCGTGCGGCCTCCCGGCCCGGGGCTCGCGGTCGCTCAGCCTGAGCACCATGTCCGAATTCTATCGATTGCCCCACTGACTCGCCCAGCCGTCCCCGGCGGTCGTCGCACACCTGTCGCGCCGTCTCGGGCGGGTCTCCGCCGGGAGCCGCCCGCACGGGACCCCGGTACGGCCGCGCGCCCAACCCGTCCGCTCCCCCACCCCGTTGGCGCCGGAGCCCCGTCGGACCTCCCGCCGCGCTGCCTCGCCCCTCCCGTGGAGCGCCCCGGACCACCTCGCCGCTCCCCGTGGCCCGTGGCACGTGCACGACGTGGTCGTCCCGGCCCCGCGGCCGGCTGACCTGCCCGGTCCCCGGGCCCGGGCTCCCGGTGCCTCGTGACACCCGGGCACGACCCGGCCGAACCGGTCGTCCACTCTCCGGTACGGACTCCTGCGGCCCGGTGATCACCGCCCTGGTTTCGGGGCACTGCGCGCCCGGGTGCGCCGCCCGGCCGGTGCGTGCGCCGGCCGGTCCCGCGTGGTCATGGACCCCGACCCCCACCCAGGAGCTTCCACGCCCCATCCGTTCCCGGTCCTCGCGCCGGCTCCTCGTCGTCGCCGCCGCCGTGCTCGGGCTGACGTCCGCCGGTGTGCCGTCACCCGTCAGGGCCGCCGGTCCGGGCGACTCCGGCGGGGACGACCACCTCGTCGGGCGCGGGATCTCCGACGTCACGGGCGAGGCCGCCGAGTCCGGCATGACGGGCTGCTCGATCTTCGGCCAGAAGACGTCCGGGATCCACCAGCACCAGGGGTCACGGGCGTTCGTCGTCGCGTACGGCGCGGCGGCCGACGGGCCCCGGCCCACGGGCGGCCGCCGTCCCGGGCCGGTCCCGCTGCGGGGCCGGCCCGGGAGTGGTACGAAGGAGACCGCCCGGCCGGGAAAGCGTACGAGGAACCGCCGGCACCGCCAGGGCCGGTCCCGGCGGCCGGAGGTGGGAGGTGCCGTTCCGTGGAACCCGCCGACTGGCTGCTGACCGCCGCCGAACGCGGCAATCCCGCCACCCGGCTGGACCGCCGGCGCCCCGACGGCGCGGCGTGGTCGGACGGCAACGACGTGCGCCCCCTGGTCCACGGCGCGACGTACTTCGGCGAACTGCTCGACGCCGTTCGCGCCCTGCGCGCCGGAGACCTGCTGCTGTTCACCGACTGGCGCGGCGACCGCGACGAGCGGCTCGCGGGACCGGGAACCGAGGTCGGCACGGTGCTGCGCGAGGCGGCCGAACGCGGGGTCGTCGTCAAGGGGCTGGTGTGGCACTCCCATCTGGACAGTCTCCAGTTCAGCGAGGAGGAGAACCGCCACCTCGGCCAGGAAGTGCGGGCGGGCGGCGGCGAGTACCTGCTGGACATGCGGGTGCGTCCCGGCGGTTCGCACCACCAGAAGCTGGTGGTGCTGCGCCGTCGAGGACGGCCCGGGCTCGACGTCGCGTACATCGGCGGCATCGATCTGTCCCACAACCGCAACGACGACATCCGCCACGGAGGCGACGCGCGCTCGCAGTCCATCGCCGACGCGTACGGTCCGCACCCGCCCTGGCACGACGTCCAACTCGCGGTGCGGGGTCCGGCGGTGGGGGACCTCGAGACGGTCTTCCGGGAGCGCTGGCAGGACCCGGCGCCGCTCACCAGGAGTCCGCTGAGCCGCCTGCGCGAGTGGCTCCACCGGGAGGACACCCGCGCGGACCCGCTGCCGCGTCAGCTGCCCGACCCGTCGCCCTGCGGCACGCACACCGTGCAGGTACTGCGCACGTACCCCAACAGGCTGCTGCGCGGCTACGACTTCGCGCCCGACGGCGAGCGCAGCATCGCGCGGGCCTACCTCAAGGCCCTGCGGCGGGCGCGGGCGTTGATCTACCTGGAGGACCAGTACCTGTGGTCGCCGCACGTCGTGGAGCACTTCGCCCGGGCGCTCCGCGCCAACCCCGGGCTGCGGCTGATCGCGGTCATCCCCTCGGTCCCCGAGCAGGACGGCCGGCTCACGCTGCCGATGAACCTCATCGGGCGCATCACCGCCCTGGAGACCCTGCGGGAGGCGGCCGGGGACCGGGTCGCCGTGTACGGGGTGGAGAACCACGCCGGGACCCCCGTGTACGTGCACGCCAAGGTGTGCGTGATCGACGACGTGTGGGCCGCGGCCGGCTCGGACAACGTCAACCTGCGCTCCTGGACGCACGACTCCGAGCTGAGCTGTGCCGTCCTGGACCGGGCGACGGACCCCCGGGAACCACGGGACCCGGGTGGCCTCGGCGACGGCGCCCGCCGCTTCGCCAGGGAGCTCCGGCTGCTGCTGGCGCGGGAGCACCTGGACCGGGAGGCTCCGGACGATCCGCAGGCGCCGGACGAACTCTGCGATCCCGCGGCGGCGTTCGAGGCGTTCGCCTCGGCGGCGGCGGCACTGGACTCCTGGTACGAGCGCGGCCGGACGGGTCCGCGGCCGCCGGGGCGGCTGCGCGCCTACCGGCCGCCGCCGCTGTCGCGATGGGAGCGGGTGCTCGCGACGCCGCTGTACCGGGTGGTCGTCGACCCGGACGGCCGTCCGATGCGGCTGCGGCGCCGCAGGGCGTTCTGACCGGGGTGTGCGCGTGGACGTGCCGGAGCCCTTCGCAGCCCGCCGCCCTTCGGGGCCCGGACCGAGGGAGAGCCGCGACGCGGTGGGGCGCCGGGCGACCGGGCCGGGACGGCGGAGGGCCGGCGGACCGCACGAGGCGGACCGCCGGCCCGGTGTGCCCGGAGTGACGCCGGGGACTAGAAGACGCTCACGCCGTACGCGCTCAGCGCCTCGGTGACCGGCTGGAAGAACGTGGTGCCGCCGGAGGAGCAGTTGCCGCTGCCGCCGGAGGTGAGGCCGAGGGCCGTCGAACCCGAGAACAGCGGGCCGCCGCTGTCGCCGGGCTCGGCGCAGACGTTGGTCTGGATCAGGCCGTAGACGATGTCGCCGCCGCCGTAGTTCACGGTGGCGTTGAGTCCGGTGACCGTGCCGCCGCGCAGTCCGGTGGTGCTGCCGCTGCGCTGGACGGACTGGCCGACTGAGGCGTTGGCGGCGCCGGTGATGTCACGGTAGGAGCCGTTGTACAGGTACACGCGGCCGTCCGCCGCAGAGGCGTTGGAGTGGCGGATGATGCCGTAGTCGTTGCCGGGGAAGCTCGACCCGGCGCGGGTGCCGAGCAGGGCGGTCTGGGCGGAGTTGGTGTACCAGGTGCTGCCGATGTTGGTGCAGTGGCCGGCCGTCAGGGCGTAGTAGGTGCTGCCGCTGCGGACGTTGAAGCCGAGGGAGCAGCGGCCCCCTCCGGCGTAGATGGCCTGTCCGCCCGCGATGAGCTTGGTGAACGTGCCGGGGGTGCGCTTGATCTCGAGGGCCGGGGCGCGGCTGCCGGCGGCCTCCTTGATCTCGGCCAGTTCGGCGGCGGAGACGGTGGAGTCGGCGGTGACGACGAGCTTTCCGGACTTGGCGTCCGTGTACCAGGCCGTGCCGGGGACGTCGGCGTTCAGCACGGCCTGGCCGACCTGGGCGAGAGTGGCGGCCGTGGCGCGCGGGGCGGGGGCGGTGTCGGCTGCCGCGCTCGGGGTCGCAAGCGCGACTGCCGCCAGCAGGGCGGAGGCAACGGCGGTCAGCCGCGCGCCTCTTGCGAAGCGGCCGTGGGGGGTGAAGCGCTTGATGTTCACTACATCCTCCAGTGGGGGTTACCGAGGGCCCGTTGGGTGGACGGGCCCCGGCACCGGCAGGAGCGACGGACCGGGATCTCCGCCATGCCCCTGTCAATGCCGTGGTTACGGATCCTGGCTTCCGGTTGCACCCTGGGCAAGATCGCCTTTCGGCCGCTCTACGCGCGTCCATCGGGCGGGTCATCAACCAAGTCGTTTGCCGGACTTGACCTCGACCGGGTTCCGCTCGCGGAAACGGCCGGTTCTCGCGCGCCATCCGGAGGCGAGCGGAATCATCCATTCATTTGCTCTCCGGCAACAGAGCGCACCGCCGTGGGACCCACGGGACCGGGGCGCCGTCGGGCCGGGTGCCGGGAACAGGCGGGAACCCGGGCGCCATGGAGGCAGTTCAGGGTTCAACAGGCGCTCCCCCAGGGGGCCGCTGCCGACGCCGGCGAACGCTCCGCCGGCCGCGCCCGGAGCCGCCCCGACGCGGGCCGGCCGCCGTGGCTTCCGCAACGCCGGGCACCGCGCCCCTCGGGGCCATCGACGACCCCCGGAAGGATCATGGCTTGATCTCGGCCATGGGAGTCGAGTCGTCACCCGAGGCCGTCACGCGCCTCCGACGCCCCTTTGCGCACGGCTCGCCCCCGTTCGGGCGAGGCAGACGCCTGGCCGGATTGCATCGCAGCGACGGCTTCACGGAGAAAACCGGGGCGAAGTCCGGCCGTATCGCGCCGGTGCCCGGCGGGCCGTACCGGATGATCGGGACATCACGGCCGGCGACGGGCCGCTTCCCGCCGCGTACAGGAGGAGACGTTGCACGCACCGTTCCGGTTGCTCGTCCCCCGCGAACTCACCGCGCTGACCCTCGGGTTGTCCGAGCAGACCTACGTCCACTGGTGCTGTCCGCCCGACGCCGTACGGCCCCTGCTGCCGCCCGGGCTGCGGCCGGACGAGTTCGACGGCCGCGCATGGGTGAGCCTCGTCGCCCTGGTGATGCGGTCGGTGCACCCGCTCGGGCGGGTGCCGCTGCCGCGCGGGACGTTCCCGCAGACGAATCTGCGGACGTACGTCAGAACGCGGGACGGGCGCAACGGGGTCTGGTTCCTCTCTCTGGACGCCGCACACCCCCTGATGCTTTCGGGCCGGGCCTTCGGCGTCCCGTTCCACTGGGCGGAGCTGTCCGTCCGGCGGAGTCCCGGCGAGGGCACCCTCACCTACACCGGACGGCGGCGCGGCGGGCGCGCACGGAACGCCCGCACAGCGGCCGCCGGCTACCGGCTGACGGTCCGTGAAGGGGCCCCGCTCGGCGCCCCTTCGGACCTCGACCACTGGCTCACCTCACGGTGGTCGACCTTCGCGCGCCACGCCGGGGTGCTGTGGGAGACGCGCGTCGAGCACCCGCCGTGGCGGCTGCGCGGCGCCGAGGTACTGGAGCTGCGCGAGACACTGACCGCCCACGCCGGTCTCCCCGCCCTCGGGGCCCCCGCGCTGGTGCACACGGCGGAGCCGATGGACGGCGTACGCCTGGGGGTGGCCCGACCGGTCGGCCGCGGCTGAGCGGACGCGGGCACGGGCACGGGCAGTGAACCTCAATCAGACGACGGCGGCGGTCAGCAGCACCAGGTGCGCCGCGTCGGCCGCGGCGATGCCCATGGTGGCGAGGAACGGGAGGCGGGCGTCGGCGTCGCGGACGGGCCGCAGCAGTGCCAGCGCGCAGAGCAGCACGGTCACCGTGAGAACGGCCCAGCCCTGCCGGGTGACCGGTCCGTCGGGCCCGACCAGCAGGACCAGCGACGAGGCGAGCACCAGCAGGGCCGCCACGCACACCGAGCGCCGCCGGCCGAGGCGCTGGGGCAGCCCGTGGACGCCGGTGCGCAGGTCGTGGTCGATGTCCGGCAGGACGTTGACGAAGTGCGCGCCCGTCCCGAGCAGTCCGGCGGCGGCCATGAGCCACAAGGGGGGCCAGGGCCCGCCGGGCAGCGCGAGGGTGACGAAGGCGGGGAGGAGCGCGAACGCCAGCGCGTACGGCAGCCACGACAGCGCCGTGCGCTTGAGGTGCAGGTTGTACCACCAGGCAGCCGCCACGCCCGCCGTGTGCACGCACCCGGCCACCGGCCCGCACGCCACCGACAGCACGACGCAGACGGCCAGGGCGGCGATCGCCGCACCGGCCACCACACCCGGCAGGGTCTCCCCCGTCACCAGCGGTTTGTCCCGCCGACGTGCCGCCCGGTCCCGGTTCATGTCGGCCCGGTCGTTGCACCATCCGATCGACAGCTGACCGGCGGCGACCGCGCCCACGGTGAGCGCACCGCCCGGCAGGCCGCGCCCTCCGACGGCGATGGCGAGTGCGGCCGTGAGACCGGTGACGACCGCGGCCGGCAGCGGGTGGCACGCCCTCAGCAGACCGGCGGCCGTCGGGTACGAGGAGGCGGACGGCGCTGCGTGGGCCGCTTCGGAGGCGGTGGTGGCACTGAGCTTCACGGGGCCACGCTAGGTCACGACGCGCCCGATGCGACCGTTTCATGACGTTGTGTCAGCGGACTTCTATGTTGGGGCGATGACCCGCGTCCTGGCCGTGAGCGCCGTGTTCCCGCCCCATCGCCACACGCAGGCCGAGATCGCGGAGGAGCTGGCCCGCCGGCTGCCGCCGGGGACCGATCCCGGACTGCTGCGGCGCGTGCACACCTCCGTCGGGGTCGAGGCCCGGCATCTCGCGCTGCCCCTGGACCGCTACGGCCGCCTCGGCGGCTTCGGACAGTGCAACGACACCTATCTGGAGGTGGCGCGGGACCTCGGCACGCGGGCCGTGCGGACCGCCCTCGACGAGGCGGGGGTGGCGCCCGAGGAGGTCGACGTCGTCGTGTCGACCTCCGTCACGGGCATCGCGACGCCCTCGCTGGACGCCCGGCTGGCCGCCGGGGCCGGCCTGCGCCCCGACGTGCGGCGCGTACCGCTCTTCGGCCTCGGCTGCGCCGGGGGCGCGGCGGGCACGGCGCGCCTCCACGACCAGCTCGCCGGCCGGCCGGGGGACGTGGGCGTGCTGCTGTCCGTGGAACTGTGCTCGCTCACCCTGCAGTCCGCGGACACCTCCATGGCCAATCTGGTCGCGGGGGCGCTCTTCGGGGACGGCGCCGCGGCGCTGGTCGCGGTCGGCACCGACCACCCGCGCCACGGCGGCCGCCCGGACGGAGGACCCCGGCGCCCCGGCCCGGTGGTCGTCGACTGCCGCAGCCGTCTCTACCCGGGCACCGAACACCTCCTCGGCTGGGACGTCGGCGAATGGGGCCTCCGGCCGGTGCTCGGCAGTGAACTGCCCGAGGTGGTCAGGCTCCATGTCGGCGAGGAGATCGCCTCGTTCCTCGCCGAGCACGACCTCAAGCCGCGGGACGTGACCGCCTGGGTGTGCCACCCCGGCGGGCCGAAGGTGCTCGACGCGCTCGACGACGTGCTCGGGCTGCCCGAGGACGCGCTGTCGCCCAGCCGCCGCTCGCTCGCCCGCGCCGGGAACCTGTCCTCCGCCTCCGTGCTGCACGTCCTGCGCGACACCCTCGGCGACGGCCGGCCCGCGCCGGGGACCCCCGGGCTGATGCTCGCCTTCGGCCCCGGATTCTCCTCCGAACTCGTCCTGCTGCGCTGGTGATGCCCCGATGAACGCCCCCACTTCCACCGTGTTCCTCGCCCTCGTCCTGCTGGTCGCCCTGGAGCGGCTGGCCGAACTCGCGGTGGCCCGCCGCAACTCGGCCTGGAGCCGCGCCCACGGCGGCGTGGAGCACGGTCGCGGCCACTACCCCGTCATGGTCGTCCTGCACACGGCGCTGCTGGCCGGCTGCGCCGTCGAGCCCTGGGCCGCGGGCCGTCCCTTCCTCCCCGCGCTCGGCTGGACCATGCTGGCGCTGACCGCCGCCGCCCAGGCGCTGCGCTGGTGGTGCATCGTCACGCTGGGCCCGCGCTGGAACACCCGCGTCGTCGTCGTTCCCGGACTGCCGCTCGTCGCCTCCGGCCCGTACCGGTGGCTCCGCCATCCCAACTACGCGGCCGTCGTGGTGGAGGGATTCGCCCTGCCCCTGGTGCACACGGCGTGGCTGACGGCCCTGGCGTTCACCGCGCTCAACCTGGCGCTGCTCGGCGTCCGGATCCGCTGCGAGGAGTCGGCGCTGACCGGCGGGGCCCGGGCCGCCGGCGGGCCCGCGGGCGCGGTGCGGTGATCGACCTGCTGGTGGCCGGGGGCGGTCCGGCGGGGCTGGCCACGGCCATCCACGGCGCACTGGCCGGGTTCGAGGTCGTCGTCGCGGAACCACGTCCCACGCCGGTGGACAAGGCGTGCGGTGAAGGACTGATGCCGGGCGCCGTACGGGCTCTGGCCGGACTCGGTGTCACCGTCACCGGGGCGCGGTTCACCGGCATCCGCTACACCGACGGGTCCGGCGCCCTGGCCGCCGAGGCGCGCTTCCGCGCCGGACACGGCCTCGGGGTACGCCGCACGGAGCTGCAGCCGGCGCTGGCGGCGCGCGCCGCGGGCCTCGGCGTACGGTTCGTGGCACGGCGCCTCGGCGAGGTGCGCCAGGACGGCCGGCGGGTGACCGCGGACGATCTGACGGCGCGGTACCTCGTCGCCGCGGACGGCCTGCACTCCCCCGTCCGACGCGCCCTCGGACTGGGCGGCCCGCCCGCTCCGCGACGGGCGGCCCGCTACGGCTTGCGCCGCCACTACGCCCTCGCCCCGTGGAGCGACCTGGTCGAGGTCCACTGGGCCGAACGCTCCGAGGCGTACGTGACGCCGCTCGCCTCCGGGCTCGTCGGTGTCGCCGTGCTCACCGCGGACCGCGCCCCGTTCGACGCCCAGCTGTCCCGCTTCCCGGCCCTGCGGGAGCGGCTGCGGTCCGCCGCCGCGACCCCGGTGCGCGGCGCCGGGCCGCTGCGCCAGGACGTACGGACGCGGGTGGCCGGCCGGGTGCTGCTCGTGGGGGACGCCGCGGGGTACGTCGACGCGCTCACCGGCGAGGGGCTGACGCTCGCACTGACCGCGGCCGGAGAGCTGGTCCGCTGTGTACGGGCGGGCCGGCCGGAGGAGTACGAACGCGCCTGGCGGCGGCTGTCCCGCTCGTACCGGCTGCTCACGGGATGTCTGCTGCGGGCCCGGGAGAACCCGTTCCTCGCACCCCGGGTGGTGCCGATCGCCGCCCGGCTCCCCGGCCTGTTCCGGCAGGGTGTCAACCTCCTCGCCTGACCGGGTGCGATCCGCCCGCCGGGGGGCGGCCGAGCAGGCCGGGAAGCAGGGCGCGGGTGCGGCTCAGTCGGGGTGCGCGGTGTGCACGACCGCCACCGGGCAGGCGGCGGTGTGGAGGACTTCGGAACTCACCGACCCCAGCAGCAGCCTGCGCAGTCCGGAGCGGCCGTGCGAGCCGACGACCAGGAGGACCGCCCCTCGCGACGACTCCGCCAGCAGGGTCGCCGCGCGGAGCCGTTCCGCGTGCAGCCTCACCGGGACACCGGGGTAGCGGGCGCGGCGCTTGTCCGCCTCCTCCTGCAGGGCCGCCCGGACCGCCTCGTCGAGGACGTCGAAGTCGGGCGCGGCCATCCCGGGCCCGGTCGGCGTCTCGCCGAGGTGGAAGCTGCCGTGGACGAGTTCGAGGCTCGCCCCGCGCAGCGCGGCCTCGGCGAAGGCGGCGTCGAGGGCGTGCGCCGAGATGCCGGAGGAGTCGGCGACGTCCACACCGGCCACGACGCGCTTCTCCGGGTCCGGCGGGGTGTCGCCGGGCCGGACCACGATGACGGGGCCCGAGGCGTGGGTGGCCACCTGCCAGCTCACCGAGCCGAGCGGAAGACGGGAGAAACCTCCGCTGCCCCGGTGGCCGACCACCGTCCAGGACGCCTGAGCGGACCGCTCGACCAGCACGGCGGAGGGGCGCCCGGCGACCGCCTCCGCGGTCACGGCCACACCGGGGAACCCGGTGCGGACCAGTCCCTCCAGCGGCGCCACCACCTCGGCGCCCCGGGCCGGGGTGCCGTCGTGCTCGGCGACGTGCAGCAGATGGAGCGGCACCTCGTGCAGTGCGGCCTGCTCGGCCGCGCAGCGCACCACGTACTCCTGATCGCCCTGGTCGACGCCGGCCAGCACCGGCCCGCTCGGCATCGTGGCGTCGTTGGCCATCCGTGCTCCCTGCTCCGAACTCCGCGGTCCTCGCTCCAGGGTGCGTCGGCGCGGGCGACACCGCAGCACGGGTGTCGACCACCCGGCCGAGTCGCCGCCGGAGCCCGGCGGGGTCGCGCTGTCAGGTGTGGACGAGCGGACAGCCGTGCCGCAGGGAGTACCGGGCGGCGCGGAGGTACAGCGCGACGTGGAAGACCGTGTCCGGATCGGCGCCCCAGGACCCCGGCCGGGCCGCTGCCGCAGCCCTGGCGCCTGCGTCGAGGTACCAGGCGGTCAGTTCGAGGTTGCGGCCGGCGGAGGGCATCCCGTCCGGCAGGCCGACGGCCGCCTCGAGTCGCTCCAGGGCCGCGAGGACCTGCGGCGCGCCGGCGACCACGGTCTCGTCCGCGAACGAGGTCTCCATCGGCAGTCGCACCGGTTCGTCGAGGGAGAACGGGACCAGCACCGTCCAGCCGCAGACGGTCTCCTCCTCCTCCGGGGACAGGAGCGAACGGCACAGTGCCGTGTAGCCGTCCATGGAGGCCACGAACTTCTCCTCGAAGCCCGGTCCGCGCCCACCCGGTTCGCCGGGGACGGACGTGTACGGCGGCAGCCCCCGCCGTACCAGCTCCTCGTTCAGCGCGGCGGCGAGGGGGCCCGGCCCCTCCGCCTCGTCGTCGTCCTCCTCGCCCCGGGCGAACCATGCCCGCGCACCGACGCTCACCAGATACGTGCCCATGGAGGGAACGTAGCGGGCGCCACCGACAGTGCGCTGCCGCGTGGGGCCGGCGGCCCCGCCCTCGCGGGGCCGCCGGGTCGCCGACGCCTACCGCGGCAGGATCCCCTCGGCCACCGCCGACGGGACCGGCGCGTAGCCCGCGGCCCGGGTCGTGAAGGTGCCGCGGCCCTGCGTACGGCTGCGCAACCGCGACGCGTAGCCGAACAGTTCGGCCAGCGGCACGGTGGCGGTCACCACCGCGCTGCCCGCCCGCGCCGTCGAGCCCGACACCCGGCCGCGCCGTGCGGCAAGGTCACCGAGCACACCGCCGACCGCCTCGTCCGGGACGGTGACCGTGACCTCCGCCACCGGTTCGAGGAGCACCATCTCCGCCGCGCGCAGCGCCTCGCGGAGGGCGAACCTGCCCGCCGCGCGGAACGCCATGTCCGACGAGTCCTTGGGGTGGGTGGCCCCGTCGGTGAGCGTGACGCGCAGCCCCGTCACCGGATGGCCGCCGAGCGGTCCCTCCGCGAGGGCGTCCCGGCAGCCGGCCTCGACCGCGCGGACGTACTCCTGCGGCACCCGCCCGCCGGTGACGGCCGATGTGAACGCGAAGCCGCCGGTGCCGCCGGTACGGGCGTCGTCGGATGCCTCCAGTGCCTCCACGTCGAGGACGACATGCGCGAACTGCCCCGCGCCGCCGTCCTGTTTGACGTGCCGGTACAGCAGCCCGGTCACCCCCCGGACGACCGTCTCGCGGTACGCGACCCGCGGCCGGCCGACTCCGACCTCGATGCCGTGGGCCCGCCGGATCTTCTCCACCGCCACCTCCAGATGCAGCTCCCCCATGCCGGACAGCACCGTCTGGCCCGTCTCCGGATCGGTGCCGACCGCCAGTGAGGGGTCCTCCTCGGCCAGCCGCGCCAGCGCGGACGCCAGCCGGCCCGCGTCCGGGCCGCGCCGCGCCTCGACCGCCACCGAGACGACCGGGGCGGCCACGGTGGGCGGTTCGAGGACGAGCGGGGCCTCCGGCGCGCACAGGGTCGCACCGGTGCGGGAGGACTTGACGCCGACGAGGGCGACGATGTCGCCGGCGACCGCGCGGTCCACATCGGCGTGCCGGTCCGCCTGCACGCGCAGGATGCGCCCGACGCGCTCGGTACGGCACGCACCCGCGTCCAGCACCGTGTCCCCCTTCCGGAGCGTGCCCGAGTACACCCGCACGAACGTCAGCCGTCCCGTGGGCGCCGAGTGCACCTTGAAGACCAGAGCGGCGAGGGGTGCCGCCGGGTCGGCGGGCCGTTCCCGGGGCTCGCCGTCCAGGGTGCCCCGGACGGCGGGCACGTCCACAGGCGCGGGCAGCAGGTCCACGACCGCCTGCAGCAGCGGCTCGATGCCGCGGTTCCGGTAGGCGGAGCCGCACAGCACCACCACGCCGTCGCCGTCGTGGGTCACCTCGCGCAGGGCCCCGGCCAGGGTCCCGTCGGAGATCCGCGACCGTTCGCAGAACTCCTCCAGGGCGGCCGGGTGGAGTTCGGCCACCGCTTCCTCGAGCAGTCTGCGCCGGCGCCGCGCCTCGTCGGCCAGGACGTCGGGCACCGGGCCCTCCTCGAACGTGTCGCGGCCGGTGTGCCAGACCAGCGCGCGCATGCGCAGCAGGTCCACGACCCCGGTGAACCCGTCCTCCCGTCCGATCGGCAGCTGCACGACGAGGGGCACGGTGTGCAGGCGTGCGCGGATCGACGCGACCGCGGCGTCGAGATCGGCGCCCGCGCGGTCCATCTTGTTGACGAAGGCGATCCGCGGGACGCCGTGCCGGTCCGCCTGCCGCCACACCGACTCGCTCTGCGGCTCGACACCCGCGACGGCGTCGAACACCGCGACGGCGCCGTCGAGGACCCGCAGCGAGCGCTCCACCTCGTCGGAGAAGTCGACGTGGCCGGGTGTGTCGATCAGGTTGATCCGGTGGCCGTCCCAGTCGCAGCTGACGGCCGCCGCGAAGATGGTGATGCCACGGTCGCGTTCCTGGGGGTCGAAGTCGGTGACGGTCGTGCCCTCGTGGACCTCGCCGCGCTTGTGGGTGGCGCCGGTGAGGTACAGGATCCGCTCGGTGACGGTCGTCTTGCCGGCGTCGACGTGGGCGAGGATGCCCAGGTTGCGGACGGTGGTCAGAGGGTCGACGGCTTGGGGTCGAAGGTCGTTGCGCACGGCCCGGGGCCTTTCGGTGATCGAGAGGTGGGTGGTTCGGGGCAGCGCGATTCCCGGACGAGGCGGCCTGACACGGCCGAGGGCATTCCCTGACGCAACGCCGGCGAAGGCGTCTTCGGGGCACGACAGCGCCCCGGTGCACCGCGACGAGCAGGGCTCGACGGGCGGGCGGCGGTCGGTGGGGTGGGTCGTCGCGGGCTCCGGTGGCGGCCGCGCAGCCGTCACCGGCGAACCGGAGACACCAGGATCACGTCGTACCGCGACCGGGGAACGACGGTGGCGATGCGGCAGCGCATGTCCGGTCCCCCCTCACTCGGTGCAACTCCTGGCGGTGCGCGCGGCGTTGACGTCACGGCGCGTGAGCCGAGTGTAGGGAGCCGGCACCGAGGGGCGCGCGGGATTTTCCGCGCCGGCGGCGGGCGTGCCGTACGGCACCCGGGGGACGGCGAAGGTGCCGGGCCCGCCCGACGCAGGTCCGGGCAGCCCTCACCGGACGACCGGTGCGGGCGCGGACGCGCCCCGCTCCGCGCCGACTCCGGTCCCGGCCAGGGCCCGTACCTCGCCGGCCCGGCAGCAGACACGCGGCCACGGGTACGGGTACGGCGGGAACACGTCCGGACCTGCTCCGGCGTACCCGGAGAGGGTCCCCGCCGCCCGCGGGTAAGGCACCGGGCCGGCGTCACTCCGGACCGGGGACGGCCACCGGACCACGGGGGCCGGGACGCGCGCCCCATCTCTCGAAGCGGTCGCCGCACCAGGCTGCCCGGGCACGCCCGCCCCCACCCGAAACCGGCCGCCGGGACCTCGGCAGGCTGCTCGTGCCGACCCCGTCCCGCACAGAGCGCGGTTTGCCCGCCCCGCGCGCCCTCGCGCGAGCGGCCCGCGAGCCGAACCCGGCTGGTGTGCCAGACACCGCCCGCGCCCCGCCGCCGTTCCCGGCCCCCGGCCCCCGGCCCCGGCAGGCGCAACGGGACGACGGGATGCCGAGGCGGTCGGCGCACAGGGCCCCGGTAGCGTGGGGGGAATGGAGCGACCGCGCGACCCCGCCGCCGCCTCCGGCGCCGACGACACGTCGTTCCCGGCCCGCCACGCGCCCCGCTGCACCCGCCTCGACGAGCTGGACGGCCTGGTGCCAGGGTGCCGGGCGTGCCCCCGGCTCGTCGCGTGGCGCGAGGAAGTGGCCCGGGTCAGACGCGCCGCGTTCCAGGACCGGGAGTACTGGGGGCGGCCGGTCCCCGGGTTCGGCCCTGCGGACGCGTCGCTCGCCGTGGTCGGTCTCGCTCCGGCGGCGCACGGGGCGAACCGGACCGGCCGGATGTTCACCGGCGACGCGACGGGCGATTTCCTCTTCGCCGCGCTGTACGAACTCGGTCTCGTCTCGCAGCCCACGTCGCGGCACACCGGGGACGGCCTGACGCTGCACGGCGTGCGGCTGACCGCGCCCGTCCACTGCGCGCCCCCGGAGAACCGGCCGACCGCGGAAGAACGCGACGCGTGCCGTCCCTGGCTGTCGGCCGAACTGGGGCTGCTGGCGCCCCGCCTGCGCGCCGTGGTCGCGCTGGGCGGCTTCGGCTGGCAGGCCGTCCTCCCGGCGATCCGCGACACCGGACGGCCGATGCCCCGGCCTCGTCCGGTCTTCGGCCACGGCGCGCACGTCGTCCTGCCGGGCGGCGAGGGCGTCGCCCGTCCACTGCACCTGCTGGGCAGCTACCACCCGAGCCGGCGCAACACGTACACCGGCAGGCTCACCTTCCCGATGCTCGTCGGCGTGCTGCGCCGGGCCGCCGAACTCGCGGAGCTGCCGGTCCGACGCTGACGCCGACCTGCGGGCACGCCCGGCGAAGCGGCGGTGACCGTCAGCGATCACCGCCGGTCGGGGGCGTACGGGCGGTGGGCACGGTGCGGCCGACGCGCGCGGGAGGGGGCGTGACGTGGGCAGTGCCGCTCCGGCGTCCGCACAATGGGTGCCAGGGAGGCGCCCCGGTACCGTCCACCGGTTCACGGTGGGCCGCCGGCGGCCTCAGGCGGAAAGGATCATCCGGTGCCAGCTGGTCGGCCGCGTGCCGACACCGATCCCGGTCCGCTCCGGTCGGAACCCGGAGCGCTGCTGGAGCATGTGCCCGTCGCGGTCTTCGGCGTCGACGCCGAGGAGCGGATCTGCTTCTGGGGCCCCGGGGCGGAGGACCTCTTCGGGCACGAGGCGGCGGGTGTCCTGGCCGAACCCGCCGGCCTCCTGTTCCCCGAGCCCCCGCCGGGCGCTGCGGGCGCCGCCGAGGGTCTCACCGAACGGGCCCGGACTCTCGGGTACTGGCGCGGCCGGCTGTCCGCACGGCATCGCGACGGCACGGTCTTCGGGTGCGGGTTCCGGGTCTTCCCCGTCACCGGGCCCACCGGCTCATCGGTCGTCCTGGGGCTGGCGGCCCGCGGAGACGAGCTCGACCGGGTGAAGACCAATCTGGCCTTCCTCGACGCCCTGTTCGAGACCTGCCCCATCGGTCTGCTGATGCTCGACGAGGACCTGCGCTACGTCCATCTCAACCAGGCGCTCGCCGACATGGACGGCCTGCCCGTCGACGCCCACCTCGGACGGCCGATGGCGGAGATCATGATCACCTCCGACGGCGGCGAGTACGAGCGGATGGTCCGTGACGTCGCCGCGGGCGGCCGCCCCGTCGTGGGCACGCTCGTGGGGCTGCGCACTCCGGGCCGGCCCGACCGCGACCAGGTACGTTCGGTGAGCCTCTTCCCGCTGAGCCAGGCCGGCGACACCCGGCCGGGACTCGGCGGGCTGATGGTGGACGTCACGGAGCGGGAGCAGGCCATCCTCGCGGCGACCGCGGCACGGCAGCGCCTGGCCCTGCTCGACCGGGCCACGGCCCGGATCGGCACGTCGCTGGATGTCGACGTCACCGCGCGGGAGCTGGTCGACGCGGCGGTGCCGGACTTCGCCGACGCCTCGGTGGTGGAGCTCGTGGACTGGATGGACGAGCCCGAGGTGTTCGACCCGGGACTGCCGCTGGTCACCCACCGGATCGCGGCCGGCACCGTGCTGCCGCCCCCGGCGCCCGAGCTGGTGGGCGGGCTGGAGACGGTCACCTACCCCCCGGGGTCCGGGATCCACCGGGTGCTGCGGACGGGACGGCCGGTCTGCTTCCCCGTGGACGAGCAGTTCGCGACGACGACCGTCCTCCACCAGGCGCGCGCACGGATCCTCCTGGAGAGCGGCCTGGCCTGCATCGTCATCACCCCGCTCATCGCCCGGGGGACCGTCCAGGGGCTCACCATGTTCGGCCGCTCCGCCGCTCGTCCCGCCTTCGACGAGCAGGACCTGAGCCTGGCCTCCGAGCTGTCCTCCCGCGCGGCGCTCTGTCTGGACAACGCCCGCCTCTACAGCCGGGTGCAGACCATCGCCCTCACGCTCCAGCGGGCGCTGCTCCCCACCAGCCTGGCGGACAGTCCCCATGTGCAAGTGGCGCACCGCTATGTGCCGGGCAGTCATGCCACCGAGGTGGGGGGCGACTGGTACGACGTGATCAATCTGCCCGGGGACCGCGTCGCGCTCGTCGTCGGCGACGTGATGGGGCACGGAGTGCGCGCCGCCGCGGACATGGGACGGCTGCGCATCACGACGAAGACGCTGGCCCGGCACATCGACGCGCCGGACGTGCTGCTCGCCGAACTGGACGCCTGCGCTCAGGAGGCGGACATCGAACTGGCCACCTGCCTGTACCTGATGTACGACCCGGGGAGCGGCCGGGCCCGCATCGGCAACGCGGGCCATCCGCCGCCCCTGGTGCTGCTGCCCGACGGCGCGGTGGAGACGGTGGACGCGGTGCTGGGCGTGCCGCTCGGGGTCGGCGGCCATCCCTTCACGACGACCGGGATCGACCTGCCGCCGGGCTCCACCGTGGCCCTGTACACCGATGGCCTCGTCGAGGCGCGGGGCAAGGACATCGACGAGGGCACGGCGCGGCTGCGCGCGGAACTGGCCCGCTCCTCGGGGCCGTTGGAGCAGGCGGCGGACCGGATCCTCGCGCGGCTGCTGCCGGGACCGCCGCACGACGACACGGTACTGGTCCTTGCCCGCGTCGGCCGGCCGGATCGGTCCGGCGGTCCACCGGCGGCCTGACCACGACGACTTACCCGCGGAAACACCTTTCCCCGCCGGTCCCGCTGATCCACCATGGGCCCTTGTTACAGGCAAGTGAACCGGAACGCCCCGGGGCGGGGCGGGTCGGCCATGCCTCGGGGGACGAGGAGACGCAAGGGTGCCAGAGTTCCACCACGCCGGTCCGCTGCGCGCGCACGGGCAGCCGGACGACTCAGCGCTGTCGGACGCGGAGCTGGGGGAACGGATCCGCTCCGGTGCCCCGCGCGCCCACCCGGCGATCCAGGAGCTCAAGCGCCGCCATCTGCCCGCGGTCCTCGCCTACGCCCGGCTCTGCGGCCGCAACCAGACCGCCGGCAACCAACTGGCCGTCCACGCCCTCCGCCTGGCCGCCGACGAGGCCGGACGGGGCATCGAACCGCGAGGGCACTGGCGCCACCATCTGCTGATGCTGGTCCGGCACGTGGGCACCGAATGGGCCCGCGACGGCCGCCGGGACAGGCTCTCGGCCGACTTCGCCGCATGGACCGACGCGACCGCCGCGACCGGTGCGGGCGAGACCGCCGGGTCCGCCACCGCGTCCGGTCCGCCGGCACCCGGGTCCGCACAGGAGGCCGCGGCCGCCGTGCTCACCGCCTTCTACCGGCTGCCGGAACTGACCCGGGGCGTGCTCTGGTACGCCGTCGTGGACCAGGAGCCCGACTCCGTGGTCGCGGGCTGTCTGGGCGTCCGCGCCGACCTCGTCCCCGATCTGCGGCTCCGTGCGCCGGAGTCCATGCGCCAGGCCTTTCTCCAGGCGTACCTGGAGCGGGGCGACAAGCGCTGCCTGGGGTACCGCAGGATCATCGAGGCGGCGGCCCGGCCCGTCGACCGGCGGCGCAGCGGGGATCTGACGCTGCACCTGGCCGAGTGTCCGCGCTGCACCCGGGTGGTCGCCGAGCTCACCCGGATGACGGACAACCCCCGTATGGTCTTCGCCGAGCATCTGCTGGGCTGGGGCGGC
The DNA here is from genome assembly GCF_030406905.1 of Streptomyces sp. HUAS CB01. NCBI lineage: Bacteria > Bacillati > Actinomycetota > Actinomycetes > Kitasatosporales > Streptomycetaceae > Streptomyces > Streptomyces chengbuensis. The sequence continues at coordinate 7,711,872 of NZ_CP129137.1, read as the reverse complement.
GCGGAGTACACCGCGCGTCTGCCGGTGTCCGCGACGCTCGGGGACGTGACCGTCTCCGGGATGCCGGGGGCCGTGCCCGCGCAGGGCTCCGCGCCCGCGTCCGCGCCGGGGAGCGGGCCGGGGCCCGCGGCTGAAAGGGCGGACGCAGCGGTCCCCGACCGTCCCCGGCAGCCGCCGGCCGGTGAGGCGCCGTGGTGGAGCGTGCGCCTGCCGTCCCGTTCGGTCCTGCTGATCGCCGCCGTCGTGGTCGCGGGTTCCGCCGCCACGGGGACCGCCCTGGTGGCCGCTTCCGGGGACTCCGGCGCGGCACGCGGGCCCGCGGCGTCGGCGCCCACCGCGGAGGGGGCGTCCCCCACCTTCGAGGCCCCGGCCCCGGTCCCGACCCTGTCGACGAGCCCCAGCGCCCGGCCCTCCGTGCGGCCGACGCCCTCGCCGACGCGCACCCCGCCCCCGGCCGCGTCCGCGGCGCCCACGCCGACGAGGAGCGTGGCGCCGATTCCGGCGCCGATCGTCCCCGGAGGGGGCTACCAGCCGGTGGTCAACGCCGGCACGGGTCTGTGCCTCGACGTCGAGGACGGGGTGATGGCCAACCGCACCGACGTCATCACGACCGGCTGCAACGGAGCCACCACCCAGAAGTGGCGGCTCGAGTCGAACGGTCTGCTGCGCAACAGCGCGGATCCCGCGTTCTGCCTCGACTCGCGCGGGGACACCGACCGCGGTGCCGGCATCTGGTCGTGCACGTCCGTCGAGGGCCGCAACGGCCTCAATCTGCAGTTCGACGTCGACGGCGCGGGCGTGCTCAGTCCGCGGATCGATCCCGAATTCGCCCTCGAGCCCCGGGGCGGGTCCCTGGGGTTCGACCGGCTCGACGGCGACGCCGACCAGCGGTGGAACGCGGGCACGTCGCGGTAGGCGGGCCGCGGACGGGCATCCCGCTCAGGCCGTGCGGACGTTCAGGGTGTGGGTGGCGCCGTGGCTGCCGCCGAGGTCGCCGAAGGCCGCGGTGAAGACCGCGCCCGTCCCCGTCGAGGTCACCGCCGGTGCCGTGGAGAGCACGGCGGTGACCCGGCGCCGCCGGGTGAGGGTGAGGCCCCGGACCGTACGGGTGGGGTCGGCCCCGGAGACGACGGCCGTTCCGTCGCGACGTTCCCGGATCTGCACGCTCACCGGCCCGCTCGCCGTGACGGGCCCCACCGTGCCGGCGCTCCAGAAGGTGACGCCGGTGGGGGGCGCGGACGCATAGAGAGCACCGAATCGATCGTTCGACCAGATCGCGCTTCCGCCGGGCGCTCCGGGTACCGGGCCCTCCGGCCCTCCCCGTGGCGGGCGGGTGGCCGACGGACCCGCGGTACGAGGCGGAGGCCGCCCACCGCGGGGGACGACGGTCCCTCAGCAGGGGCGCTCCGCCCGACGGGTGACGGCCATTCGGCCGCGGGCGGGTTGCGGGAGCGTGGGGGCCGACGTGGTATCGGGACGAACGCTCCTGACGGCAGACGACGCCCGGTGTCGCGGCGGCAAAGGATGAGCATGCACATACCCCGATCCCCTGCCGGACGCGGGCGCTTCGCCGCGGTCGCCGTCGCCGCCGCCGTCTGCGCCTCCATGGTCGGCGGGCCTGCCCCCGCTCCCGTCCGCGCGCCGGCTTCCGGACCGGCCGACGGACCGGCCCCCGCGGGCGCCGTCCCGGCCCTCGGCTGGAGCCCCTGCGCGGAGTCCCCCGGCTTCGACTGCGCGACCGCCAAGGCTCCGCTGGACTACCGCAGACCCACCGGACGCGCCGTGGACCTCGCCGTCATCAGGCACAGGGCGACGGGCCCGGGGCCGCGCCTCGGCACCCTCTTCTTCAACCCCGGCGGGCCCGGCGGAGCGGGAACCCAGGCACTGCCCCAGTGGTACGAACTCTTCCCCGAGGAACTCCGGCAGCGCTTCGACATCGCCAGCTGGGATCCGCGCGGGGTCGGCGAGAGCACCGCGGTCCGCTGCTTCCCCACCACCGACGAGGCGTACGCGTGGCTGGAGCGCATACCCTTCGGGTTCCCCGTCGGCGAGAGCGAGACGAAGGCATGGGTCGACGCCTACGCCGACCTCGGCCGGCTCTGCGAGCAGCGCGACCCGCAGTTGCTGCGGCACGTCTCCACCACCGACACGGCACGCGATCTGGACCGCCTCCGGCAGGCCGTGGGCGACGAGAAGCTCAGCTTCCTCGGGGTGTCGTACGGGACGTTCCTGGGCGCCACCTACGCCAATCTGTTCCCCGAAAAGGTCCGGGCGATGGTCCTGGACAGCAACATCGACCCGCGGGCCTGGGTGGACCGGGGTGCCACGGCGGAACCTCGGCTGACGACGTTCCTGCGGGAGGACGTCGACCTCGGGTCGGCCGCGACCCTGCGGCAGTTCCTGGACCACTGCGGGCGCGCCCCCGCCGACCGCTGCGCGTTCTCCGCCGGAAGTCCCGAGGCGACCCGCGAGAAGTTCGAACGGCTTATGCTGCGCCTCCAGGAGCGCGCGCAGGGGGCGTGGACGTACGCCAGAGCCGTCACGACGGCACTGAGCAGCCTCTACGCCGTCGACCCGGGCTGGTACGACCTGGCCTGGGCGCTGGAGGACCTGTGGCAGTGGCGGCCCCCGCAGGAACCCGCGGCCCCGGAAGGCCCCTTGCCGTACCCGGCGTTCGAGCAGATCGAGGCGATCCGCTGCTCGGAGAGCCCCAATCCGCGCGATCCGCAGCGCTTCCCCGAACTGGCGGAGTTCAGTTACGGCCGGGCCGGTGACCTGGGGCGGGCCGTCGCCTGGGCGAGCGAGCCGTGTGCCACCTGGCCGGCGACGGCCGCCTCCCCGTACACGGGCCCGTGGAACCGCCCCACGGCGAACCCGGTGCTCGTGGTCAACACCACGTACGACCCGGCGACGCCGTACCAGGGTGCGCTCGCGATGACCCGTCAGCTGGCGAACGCACGTCTGCTGACCGTGGAGGGATACGGGCACTCGTCCGTCGTCAATCCGAGTCTGTGCGTGGACGACCACGAACGGCGCTACCTGGTCGACGGCGTCCTCCCGCCCGAGGGGACCACCTGCCGGCAGGAGGTGCGTCCGTTCAGCGAGTCGCGGCCGAGGGGCGGCGTCGGCACCGGCGGCGGCGGAACGGCCGGCGGCGCGAAGGGCGGCGCGGCCGAAGGGAATTGAGCGCCGCGCTGCACCGGGTCGACACCTCGGACGGGCCCGTCTCCTACCGCGCCGAGCCGCTCTCCGCGAGGGACGCCGACACCCGCGCCGCGATCGGGGCCCTGGACGGGCCGGACGGGACCGTCGACGCGGGCGCGGCGGTCGCAGCGTGGGAGGCATCGCTGCGCGTCCCCGGGTGGAACGGTCCGCGCGTCTGGGCCCACGCGGATCTTCAGCCGGGGAATCTGCTGCTCGTCGGGGGACGGCTCGGCGCCGTCATCGACTTGGGCTGTCCGGGCCTGGGGTGAGCCGGCGGTCGACCTGATCGTGGCCTGGGACGTCCTGCCCCCGGAGGCGCGCGCCTCGTTCCGCTCGGCGCTGGGCGGCGACGAGGCGACCTGGACGGGGGGGCGGGGTGGGCGCTGTCGATCGCGCTGGCGGAGCTCCGGTCCTATCGGGAGACGAACCCGAGGAGGGCGGCCACCGCCGGCCACGTCGTCCGCGAGGTCCTGAGCGACCACCGGTCCCGGGGCCGGTCGCGGACGCCGTCCGGGAGACAGCCGATCGGGTAGGGGCCGGAGCCCCCGGTCCGCCCGTTCGGATCCGGACGGAACGGGAGGGCCGGGGACGGGCACGGTGCGGCGGGCCGGGCCCCGGCCCGGTCCGCCGCGTTCGTGCGGCGGTACGGCCGCGTCGAGGCGTCGCGGTGCGGCCGCCCGCTGGGGACTACCGGCGGGGGAAGCCGCGGCCCCAGGACTCGACGTCGACGACGCGGCCGCGGCTGTCGCGCAGCGTGGCCGAGTCCCGGCTGTCCCAGACGTAGTTCCGGCGGCCCTGGTAGACGTCGTGCCGGGTGTCGAAGCCACGGCCCGTGTGGACGCGGACGCTGGAGCGGGCGGGGAGACGGAGGTCGTCGAAGCGGTAGCGGTTGCCGTCGCTGTCCGTCAGGGTCCATCCGTCGAGGTCGACGGCCCGGCGACCGGTGTTGGTCACCTCGACCCATTCCGCGTTGAGGCTGCGGTTGGAGCGGAAGTCACGACGCGGGTTGTTGTGCTGGACCTGGCCGATGAGGACCCCGGAACGCCGGTCGCGCCCGAACCGGTCGTCGCCGAACCGGTCGCCACGGGACCGGTCACCGCCGAACCGATCGCCGCCGAACCGGTCACCACGGGACCGGTCCCCGTCGAACCTGTCGCGGTCGGAGCGGTTCCGGTCGTCGTGGTGGCGGCTGTGGCCGGCCTGACGGTCGCGCCCGTCACGGCGGTCGTGGCCGTTGTCCGCGGAAGCCGGCACGGCCATCGCGCCGACCATCGCGCCGGACGCCAGGACCGCCGCCACGAGACGACGGACGTTACGAGAAGCAGACATGCGGATGCCCTTCACCTCAGTGCCCGGTCCGGCCTTGGGGCCGGTGGGCGGACCATGCTCCCGGCCTGTGCCGAGGTCGCACACACTGGCCGGGCGACACGCCCATAAGCCCCTGAACCACCCCGTGTTACGAAATACGGATATTTCCGTAACGCTCAGCTGTATACGGCACGGACAATAGCGACATCACCTGACAAAACTTTTGCACCGTACAGCGACCCGTACAAGCGTCAACAACAAGCGGTTGCCGTCCGTGCACGCCACCCCGCCCGCCACCCCGCCCGCCGGACGGCGCGGACGCCGGGGCGTGTAACAACGACTCAGCACGGCGGCCGTGACGCGGGGGCCCGGCCCGGCCGTGATTCCCTCTCGCTGGTCGAGTGCGGCGGGCAGTGGCACCCTGAGAGGGGGCCGGGCCCGAGGAGATACGGGAGGGCCGATGGGACGAGACGTCCCGGCGCTGGTGTTCACCCGTGACGACCGCCGTCGGTACCGCAACAAGATGCAGGACTGCCTCGACACCTTCGCGCTGATGCTGCGCGAGGCACGGTTCGAGTCGGAGAGGCCCCAGGTGGGCCTGGAGATCGAACTGAACCTCGTCGACAGCGCGGCCGAACCCGCGATGCGGAGCACCGACGTGCTCGAGGCGATCGCCGATCCCGCCTGGTCGAGCGAGCTGGGCAGGTTCAACCTGGAGATCAATATTCCGCCGCGCCGGCTGACGGCCGGCGGCCCCGACGCCTGGGAGCAGGAGATCAGGGACGCGCTCAACCACGCCGAGGAGCGGGCGTCGAAGGTCGGCGCACACCTCGCCATGGTGGGGATCCTGCCCACGCTGCAGCAGAAGGACGTGGGCGAGGGGGCCCTGTCGGAGAACCCGCGCTACCGGCTCCTGAACGAGCAGGTGTTCGCCGCCCGGGGCGAGGACCTGCGGATCGCCGTGGACGGCGTGGACCGGCTGCGGACCTACGCGGACACGATCACGCCCGAGGCCGCCTGCACGAGCACCCAGTTCCATCTCCAGGTCTCGCCCGAGGAGTTCGCGGGGTACTGGAACGCGGCGCAGGCCATCGCGGGCGTGCAGGTCGCCCTGGCCGCGAACTCGCCCTTCCTGTTCGGCAAGGAACTGTGGCGGGAGACGCGCATCCCGCTCTTCGAGCAGGCGACCGACACCCGCCCCGAGGAGATCAAGGTGCAGGGCGTGCGGCCGCGGGTGTGGTTCGGCGAGCGCTGGATCACGAGCGTCTTCGACCTCTTCGAGGAGAACCTGCGCTACTTCCCCGCCCTGCTTCCGCTGTGCGACGACCAGGACCCGAGGGAGACGCTCGAGGGCGGCGACACCCCGGAGCTCGCCGAACTCACCCTGCACAACGGGACGATCTACCGCTGGAACCGCCCGGTGTACGCGGTGACCAACGACCGCCCGCACCTCCGGGTCGAGAACCGGGTGCTGCCGGCCGGGCCGACGGTCGCCGACGTGCTGGCCAACGGCGCCTTCTACTACGGGCTCACCCGCGCCCTGGTCGAGGACGAGCGCCCGGTGTGGTCGCGGATGTCGTTCTCGGCGGCCGAGGAGAATCTGCACACGGCCGCGCGGCACGGGATCGACGCCCGACTGTACTGGCCCGGGATGGGCGAGGTGCCGGTCGCGGAGCTGGTGCTGCGGCGTCTGCTGCCACTGGCCCACCGGGGCCTGGAGCTGTCCGGCATGGACGCGCAGTGGCGGGAGCCGCTGCTGGGGATCATCGAGCAGCGGTGCGTCACGGGGCGCAACGGGGCGGTCTGGCAGTCGGAGATGTTCCACCACATCGACGGCACCGCCCATGTGTCGCACCACGAGGCGCTGCGGCGGATGACGCAGCAGTACATCGACTTCATGCACCTCAACGCGCCCGCGCACACCTGGCCCGTCGACTGAGCGGCCCGCGCTCGGTCGCGGGAGCGGTCACGTCACGGTGCGACAGGCCGCGCGCCGGCGGCTCCGGCACGGCGGCTCCGGCACGGCGGCACGGCGGCACGGCGGCACGGCGGCACGGCGGCACGGGAACAAACGATCGGTTACCGTCGTGGTGATGGCCATGGCCCGCCGGGGCCGTGGCCCGATGCTTCCCCACCATGGATCCGAGTGCCGCCCATGCACCTTTCCCGCACCGTTCCCACCGCCCTCGCCGGAGCCCTCGCCGTCGTCCTGGCCGCGGGGTGCTCCTCCGCGGCCGGCGGTGCCCGGACCTCCGACAAGCCCGCGGCGGCCCCGGCCTCGGCCGCCGCCCCGGCCCCGGAGTCCCGCCCGCCCGTCCGCCGCCGCCCCGCCGCCGGCGACCGCGCTCGAACCCGCCGCCCTCCCGTCCCGGAGCCCCTCACCGAGGCCGCCGGGGAGCGCACGCACCCGGCCGGCCTCGCTGAGCATCCCGTCGATCGGCGTGGCGGACCTGCGCGTCGTGCCGTACGAGGGGACCACCGACGACTGGCCGGGGACGCGCATACAGGACCGCGGGGTGGCGGCCAGCCCGTACGGCGACCGGGGCGGGGTCGGACCGGGCGAGGTCGGCAACTACCTCGTCACCGCGCACCGGCTGTCCGCCGGCGGACCGCTGCGCGAACTGCCGGCGCTGGGCGTGGGCGACCCGGTCCTCGTGACCCGGGGCGGCAAGGTCTACGAGTACCGCATCACCCAGCACCGGACGACGTCGTTCCGGTCCGCCCGGTCACTGGCCGAGCAGCGGGCCACGGTGCCGGGCTCTCCGGGCAGGGCCGCCACACAGGCGATGATCACGATCTCCACCTGCGCCACTCCCGAGGACAACGCGGCCGGGAACTACTGGCGTGACGACCGGAACAACCCGGAGCACCGGATCGACCGGGTGGGGGTGCTCACGGACGTGCGCGAGGCCACGGGCTGACCGGCCGGAGCGGGCCGCGGCCGCGGCCAAGCGACACGGTCGCGGGGCGTGTTGTGCCGATCTAGAGTTGGGCATATCAGACAAAACCGGCTGGTATCCCCTGCCCGGGCCCCTGGGAGGGCCGATGAACCGTATCTCGGTGACCGTGGACGGCGTTTCCTACCAGGACGACGTGGAGCCGCGGCTGCTGCTGGTCCACTACCTGCGGGACCGCCTGGGACTGACCGGCACCCCCGTCGGCTGCGACACCGGCAGCTGCGGCGCGTGCACCGTCGAGCTCGACGGCCGCAGCGTCAAGAGCTGCTCGGTGCTCGCGGTGCAGGCCGACGGCGGCGAGGTCACCACCGTGCAGGGGCTCGGCTCCCCCACCGGTGGCCTCGATCCCCTCCAGCGGGCCTTCCACGAGAAGCACGCACTCCAGTGCGGCTACTGCACTCCCGGAATGATCATGGCGGCCCGCGACCTGCTCAGGGAGAACCCGGACCCCACTGCCGACGAGGTGCGCCACGGCCTCGAGGGCAACCTCTGCCGGTGCACGGGCTACCAGAACATCGTCCAGGCGGTGCTCGCGGCCGCCCGCGAAGGGCAGGAGGCCCGGACATGACCGCCCGGCCCGCCGACCGGACGCACGAGCGGGAAGTCGGACGCGCCCGGGCCCGCAAGGAGGACGCGCACCTGGTCACCGGCCAGACCACCTGGACCGACAACATCAGCGTGCCGGGCATGCTGCACATGGCCGTGCTGCGCAGCCCCATGGCCCATGCCCGGATCGACCGCGTCGACGTGTCCCCCGCGCTGGAGCGGCCCGGCGTCGTCGCCGCCTTCAGCGGGCGCGACCTCGCCGACGGGCTCGCCTCGATGCCGTGCGTGTGGCCGGTGACCGAGGACATCGTGATGCCCGACCACCCCCCGGTCGCCGTGGACGAGGTGCGCTACGCCGGGGACCCGGTCGCCGTCGTGGTCGCCCGCGACCGGTACGCGGCGGCCGACGCCCTGGAGGCGGTGGACGTCGACTACACCCCGCTGGAACCCGTGCTCGACCTGGAGGCGGCCCTCGCGGAGGGCGCACCGCTCGTGCACGCGGACAAGGGCACCAACCGGTGCTACGTCTGGCCGCTGACGACCGGTGAGGACTGGGACTCCGTACGGGCCAGGGCCGACGTGGTCGTCTCCCGGCGGTTCCTCCAGCAGCGGCTGATCCCCAACGCGATGGAGCCGCGCGCCGTGGTCGTGATGCCGATCGCCGCGTCCGGCGAGTACACCATGTACTCCGCCACCCAGATCCCGCACATCGTGCGGGTGCTGATGGCCATGGTCACCGGGATCCCCGAGCAGAAGCTCCGGGTGATCGCCCCGGACGTGGGCGGCGGCTTCGGCTCCAAGCTCCAGGTGTACGGGGAGGAGGCCGTCGCCCTCGCCGTGGCACGCGCGCTCGGCCGGCCGGTGAAGTGGACCGAGTCGCGCTCGGAGGGCTACCTCGCCACCCACCACGGCCGCGGGCAGATCCAGGACGTCCAGATCGCGGCGACCCGCGACGGGAAGCTGCTCGGGCTGAAGGTCGACCTGCTCGCCGACATGGGCGCGTACCTGATGCTGATCACGCCCGGGACGCCGCTGCTCGGCGCGTTCATGTACCCGGCGATCTACAAGATGGACGCCTACGCCTTCACCTGCACCGGGGTCTTCACGACGCGGACGCCCACGGACGCCTACCGGGGCGCCGGCCGGCCGGAGGCGACGTTCGCGATCGAGCGCATCATGGACGAACTCGCCGCCGAGCTGGGGATGGACCCGCTGGAGCTGCGCCGGCGCAACTGGATCCGGCACGACGAGTTCCCGTACACCTCGATCGCCGGGCTCACCTACGACAGCGGCGACTACGAGGCCGCGACGGACAAGGCGCTGGCCCTGTTCGGTTACGAGGGCATGCGGGCCGAGCAGCAGGAGCGGGTGCGGCGCGGCGACCCGGTGCGCCTCGGCATCGGCATCTCGACGTACACGGAGATGTGCGGGGTCGCGCCGAGCCGGGTGCTGAGGGACCTGCGCTACGCGGCCGGCGGATGGGAGACGGCGAACGTCCGCATGCTGCCGACGGGCAAGGTCGAGGTGGTGACGGGCACGAGTCCGCACGGCCAGGGCCATGTGACGTGCTGGAGCCAGATCGCGGCCGATGTGCTGGGCGTCCCGTTCGAGGACGTCGAGGTGGTGCACGGTGACACCCGGGCGGCTCCGCAGGGGATGGACACCTACGGTTCGCGCTCCCTGGTGGTCGGCGGCACCGCGGTCCACGAGGCGGCGCGCAAGGTCGTGGAGAAGGCCAGGAGGATCGCGGCCCATCTGCTCGAGGCCAGCGAGGACGACCTCGACTTCACGGACGGTGTGTTCTCGGTGAAGGGTTCCCCGGAAGCGCGGCGGACGATGCAGGAGATCGCGTTCGAGGCGTTCTCCTCGCACGACCTGCCGGAGGGCATGGAACCGACGATCCACGCCGACCACGTCGTGGATCCGGACAACTTCTCGTACCCGCACGGCACGCATCTGTGCGCCGTGGACGTCGACACGGAGACGGGCCACACCCGCATCCGCTCCTATGTGTGCGTCGACGACGTGGGCCGGGTGGTCAATCCGGTGATCGTCGAGGGGCAGGTGCACGGCGGGCTCGCCCAGGGCATCGGCCAGGCGCTCTACGAGGAGGCCGTCTACGACGCCGACGGGAACCTGACGTCCGGGACGATGGCGGACTACCTGGTGCCGTCGGCGGTGGACCTGCCCGAGTTCACCACCGAGCGCACCGAGACGCCCGCCACCACCAACCCGCTGGGCGTGAAGGGCGTCGGGGAGGCGGGGACGATCGCCTCGACACCGGCGGTCGTCAACGCCATCGTCGACGCACTGCGCCCGCTGGGGGTGACGGACGTGCCGATGCCGTGCACCCCGGAACGGGTGTGGCGGGCCATCCGGCAGGCCCGGGGCGAGGAAGACGCCGCCCCCGCGGCCGGGCGGCCGGAGGGCACGGTGCCGACGACGGGCCAGGCGCCCGCCCCGACCGAGGAGGGGTTGGCATGATCCCCGCGGCGTTCGACTACAGACGGCCGGAGTCGGTGGACGAGGCCGTGACCGCGCTGGCCGACGGCGGCGAGGACGCGAAGGTCCTCGCGGGCGGCCAGAGCCTGCTGCCCATGCTGCGGCTGCGGCTCGCCTTCCCCGAACTGCTCGTCGACGTGGGCCGGATCGACGAAGTGCGCGGGATCCGCGAGGACCAGGAGACGCTCGTCATCGGCGCCATGACCACGCACCACGACGTGATGGCCGACCCGCTCGTGCGCCGGCACGCGGGGCTGCTCGCGGCGGCGACGGCGACGGTCGCGGACCCCGCCGTACGGAACCGGGGCACGCTGGGCGGCTCGCTCGCCCACGCGGATCCCGCCGCGGACCTGCCCGCGGTCGTCCTCGCGCTCGACGGCGAACTCGTCGCCGCGGGCCCGCGGGGCCGCCGCACCATCGCGGCGCGGGACTTCTTCACCGACTACCTCCAGTCCTCGCTCAGCCCCGACGAGCTGCTCGTCGAGGTGCGGATCCCGAAGGCCGGCGACTGGGGATTCCGGTACGAGAAGTTCCACCGGGCCGCACAGGCGTGGGCGGCGGTCGGCGTGGCGGTCCTCGTCCGCACGGACGGGGGGCGGATCGCCGAGGCGAGGATCGGGCTCACCAACATGGGGCCGACCCCGTTGCGGGCCACCGCCGCCGAAGCGGCACTCGCCGGGACGGAGGGCCCCGAGGAGGTGGCCCGCGCCGCGGAGGCCGCGGCCGAGGGCACCAGCCCCTCGTCGGACCTGTGGGGCTCGGCCGAGTACCGCGAGCACATGGCCCGGGTGCTCACCCGGCGGGCGGTGCTCGCCGCGGCCGGACCGGCGTGACGGGTGCCGCGCCGATGAGCGGGACGGCGACCGGCCCCTCGGGGGAGACCGGCGACGGCGGGGTGCGCCCGGCCGTCGCCGCTCCCGAGGGACCGGACGAGGTGCGGCGGCGGCTGGAGGACGTCGGCTATCTCGTGGACGAGGGTCTCGCCACCGCCTGCTTCCTCGCGCTGCGGCTGCACCGGCCGGTGTTCTGCGAGGGAGACGCGGGCGTGGGGAAGACCTCCCTCGCGGGCGCGCTGGCCAGGATGCTGGACGCGCCGCTGATCCGGTTGCAGTGCTACGAGGGGATCGACGCCTCGCAGGCGCTGTACGACTGGGACTTCCCGCGGCAGCTGCTGCATCTGCGCGCCGCCGAGGCCGCCGGGGTCACCGATGTGGAACGGCTGGAGGCGGAGCTGTACGACCGGCGCTTCCTCGTCGAACGGCCGCTGCTGCAGGCGCTGCGGACCCAGCCCTCGGTGCTGCTGGTCGACGAGGTGGACCGGGCCGACGACGAGTTCGAGGCGTTCCTCCTGGAGTTGCTGTCGGAGTACTCGGTGACCGTTCCCGAGCTCGGCACCCTGCGGGCCGCCGCTCCCCCGGTGGTGGTTCTGACGTCCAACCGGACGCGCGAGGTGCACGACGCGCTCAAGCGGCGCTGTCTGTACCACTGGTTCGACCACCCCACCTTCGCCCGGGAACTGGCGATCGTCCGCAGCCGGCTGCCGGCGGTGACGGCCAGGCTGTCCGAACAGGTCACCGCCCTCGTCCAGGCCCTGCGGTCGGAGGACCTGGTGAAGCCGCCGGGAGTGGCCGAGACGATCGACTGGGCCGAGGCGCTGGACGCACTGGGCGCCACGGAGCTGGACGCGGAGCTGGCCGTGGCGACGCTCGGATCGGTGCTGAAGTACCGGGAGGACACGGAGCGGGCCCGGTCCATGGACCTGTCCGCGATCCTCGCCCTGCGGGCGGCGGGGGCGTGAGGCCGATGACGGCGACCGACGGCGGTACCGCGGTGCTGGTGGGGTTCGCGCGTGCGCTCCGCGCGGCGGGAGTGGACGCCGGGCCGGACCGGGTGCAGACGTTCCTGCGGGCACTCGATGTGCTGGGGCCGCGGCGGCGGACCGGCGTGTACTGGGCCGGGAGGCTGACGCTGTGCGGCGCACAGGACGATCTCGAACGCTACGAGCGTGTGTTCGCCGCCTACTTCGGGCCGCGCGACCGGCCTCCGGGACCGCGTGCCCGGCCGCTGCCGCCCACTCCCCCGCCACCGCGGCTCGTCGTGCGGGAGACGGACCGTCTCCCCGGCGGCGCGGGCGAGGACGACCGCCGGCCGGCCGCGGCCGCGGCCCTGGCCAGCTCCGCGGAGGTGCTGCGCCATCGCGACGTCGCGTCGCTGACGGTCGCCGAACGCGAGCAGGTGCGGCGGCTGCTGGCGGCGTTCGCGCTGCGGGGCGAGCCGCGTCGTTCCGCGCGGCTGCGGCCTGCCCGGCGCGGCGTCGTCGATCCCCGGCGGACGGTGCGGGAGTGGCTGCGCCGCGGCGGGGAGCCGGCGCGGCTGCGCCGGCGGGCGCGGGCCGAACGACCCCGACGCGTGGTGCTGCTGGTGGACGTGAGCGGGTCGATGGCCCCGTACGCGGACGCGCTGCTGCGGTTCGCACACGCCGCGGCGCACCGCGGGCCCGCGGGGTCGAGGGCGGCCACCGAGGTGTTCACGGTCGGCACCCGGCTGACGCGGGTGACCTCCGCGCTGGAGCGACGCGACCCGGAGACCGCGCTGGCGGCGGTCGCCGCAGCCGTCCCGGACTGGCGCGGGGGCACCCGGCTCGGCGAGATGCTGCGGGCCTTCCTCGACCGCTGGGGGCAGCGCGGGATGGCGCGCGGCGCGGTGGTCGTGGTGCTGTCCGACGGCTGGGAGCGCGGCGATCCGGCCCTCCTCGCGGCCCAGATGCGCCGGCTGCGCCGGCTGGCCCACCGGGTGGTGTGGGCCAATCCGCGCAAGGCCCGGCCGGGTTACGCGCCGCTGGCGGCCGGCATGGCGGCGGCGCTGCCCAGTGTCGACGCGTTCGTCGAGGGACACAGTCTGGCGGCGCTGGAGCACCTCGCCGCGGTGGTGAGAGGAGCCGAGGATGCGTGAGATTCTGCCCGCCCTGAGCCGCTGGTACGCCGAGGGCGAGCCGTTCGGACTGGCCACGGTGGTGTCGGTGAGCCGCAGCGCGCCGCGCGGGCCCGGCGCGGCGATGGCCGTCGGCCCGGACGACGAGGTCGTGGGCAGCGTGTCCGGCGGTTGTGTGGAGGGCGCGGTCTTCGAGATGGCGCAGGAGGTCCTGGCAGACGGGGCGGCGCGGCTGCACACCTTCGGGTACAGCGACGAGGACGCGTTCGCGGTCGGGCTGACCTGCGGCGGTGAGATCACGCTGCTGGTACGGGCCGTCTCACCGGACACCGACGCGGTGTTCGGGGCGGTTGCCGAGTCGGTCGCCGCGCACCGTCCGGTGACGGTGGCGACCGTGACCGACGGCCCCGCGCCGCGCGGCGCCACGCTCGCGGTGTGGGCGGACGGCGTGGCCGGATCGCTCCGCTCCGAGGGGCTGGACGCGGCGGTCGTGGCCGACGCGCGCGGCGGTCTCGCCCAGGGCTCGACCGGTGTGCGGCACTACGGGCCGCGGGGACAGCGCCGCGAGGACGACGTCTCGGTCTTCCTGCACTCGTTCGCGCCGCCGCCGCGGATGCTGGTCTTCGGGGCCATCGACTACGCGGCGGCCGTCGCCCGGATCGGCGACTTCCTCGGCTACCGGGTGACGGTGTGCGACGCGCGTCCGGTGTTCGCCACACCCAAGCGGTTCCCGGAAGGCGTCGAGGTCGTCGTGGACTGGCCGCACCGCTACCTGGACCGCACGGAGACCGACGCGCGCACGGTCATCTGCGTCCTGACGCACGATCCGAAGTTCGACGTGCCCCTGCTGGAGCAGGCGCTGCGCCGGCCGGCCGCGTACATCGGCGCCATGGGCAGCCGCCGCACGCACGACGACCGGACCAAGCGGCTGCGCGAGGCCGGGCTGGGCGAGGAGCAGCTGGCCCGGCTGCGCTCGCCGGTGGGTCTGGACCTGGGGGCCCGGACCCCCGAGGAGGTCGCCGTGTCCGTGGCGGCGGAGATCGTGGCGCTGCGGTGGGGCGGCAGCGGCGCGCCGCTGACGGAGACGGCCGGGGCGATCCATCCGGCCGGGTCGGCCCCGGCGACACCGGGGCGGCATCGGTGACCACCGGCGAGTGACGAGGAACGGAGCGGAGCATGGAACTGCGGCACGAGTTCACCGTCCCCGTACCGGTCGAGGAGGCCTGGCGGACGCTCCTCGACATCGAGCGGGTGGCGCCCTGTCTGCCCGGTACCACCGTCCAGGAGTTCGACGGGGAGGAGATCACCGGCACGGTGAAGGTCAAGGTGGGCCCGGTCACGCTGACGTACCGGGGCACCGCCGTGTTCGAGGAGCGGGACGAGGCCGCGCACCGGATGGTGCTGAAGGCGAGCGGCAAGGAGGTGCGGGGGCAGGGCACCGCGCGGGCGACCGTCACGGCCGGGCTCACCGCCTCCGGCGAGGGGACGGCCGTGGCCGTGCTCACGGACTTCGCGGTGACCGGGCGGCCGGCCCAGATCGGGCGGGGTGTGATCGCCGAGGTGGGCGACAAGCTCGTGGGCCGGTTCGCGGACTGTCTGGCCGAGCGGCTCGCCGGGGCGCCCGGTGCGGGGGCCGCGGGCACCAGCGCCGGTCGGGGCACGGGGCCGGCGGAAGCGGGGACGGGCGCGGAGCCCCCCGCGGCCGGAGCGGTGACGTCCGGGGAGGCCGCGGCTCCGGGAGCCTCGGGGCCGGCCACGCCCTCGGCCGCCGCGGCGGAGACCGGCGGCCCGCCCGCGCCCGCGGCGCAGGACCGGAACGCCGAGCCCATCGATCTCGTACGGACCGCGGGTCTGCCGGTCGCCAGGCGGATCGTCCCGGCGGCGCTGGCGGCCGGGGCGGCCGCCGCGGCGGTGGCCGTGGTCCTGCGCCGCCGGCGGCGCTGACCGTCAGTCCGTACGGGTCGCGAGCAGGGCGAGGAGCAACGGGATCCGGGGCGACGTGTCGGGCAGCCGCCACCAGCCGCCGGGGGTGCGGACCATCTCCGGCCAGCGGGGCCAGGGCAGTTCGTCGCTCTCGCGCAGCCCGGTGATCGCGAGACCGGCCCCGGTGAGCGCGTTGACCACCTCGCCGATCCCGTGCATCCACTCGAAGCTCTCGGTCGCCCCCCGCACGGCCGGGCCGTCGGTGTACGTGTACGTCGAGTCCCGGCGGATCGCGCCCCGGCCGCCCAGGTAGTCGTGGCGCAGCAGGAGTTCGGAGCCCTCGCCGGGGGCGGGCTTGGGCCCGAGGGAGTTGAGCAGCGGGTGGAACTCGACGAGGTACAGCCGGCCGCCCGGACGCAGCAGCCCGGCGACCGTGGCGGCCCAGCGGTCGAGGTCCGGCAGATAGCACAGCGCGCCCTTGCCGGTGTAGACGACGTCGAACCGCCGCTCGTCGCCGAGCGCTTGGGCCGCGTCGTAGACGTTGGCCTGGACGTAGTCGACCGGCAGGCCCGCGTCGGCGGCGAGCCCGCGGGCCGCGGCGATCGACGCCCCGGAGATGTCGAGCCCGGTGGTCCGTGCGCCGCGCCGGGCGAAGGCCAGTGTCTCGGTGCCGAGATGGCACTGGAGGTGCAGCACCTCACGGCCGGTCAGATCGCCGAGGTCCTCCCATTCGAAGGCGCCGAACCAGCGGTCGGGGTCGGCCCCCGGCCCGGCCTCGCCGAGCCCGTAGAAGGCGCTCGCCAGATGCACGGGGGTGCGGGCGTCCCAGTTGGCCTCGTTGGTCCGCATCATCTGCCGCAGGACGGGGTCGAGGGGCGCGTCGTGCTCGGCTGCTCCGGTCATGGGGACCATCCAACCGTCCGCGGGCCTTCCGGGCCCGGCCGGACGGTTCTTTCCGGCCAGTCTCGGCTTGACAAAGCCTTTTGCCGTGGTGGCAAATGGCTCCATGGCGGAGACGGATTTCGACGAGGTGCTGACGGCCGTGGGGCCGCGGCTGCGGGCCCTGCGGCAGGCGCGCGGCAGCACGCTGGCCCAGATCGCCGAGACGACCGGGATCTCGCTGAGCACGCTGTCGCGGCTGGAGTCCGGCGGGAGGAAGCCCACGCTCGAACTGCTCCTGCCGCTGGCCCAGGCGTACGGTGTGCCGCTGGACGAGCTGGTCGGCGCCCCCGCCGTCGGTGACGCCCGCATCCGGCAGCGCCCCTTCACCCGGAACGGGCAGACGTATGTGCCGCTGACCCGCTACCTCGGGGGCATGCACGCCTACAAGCACATCGTGCCTCCCCGGTCGAAGGACAAGGGCGTGCGTCCCGAGCAGAAGGTGCACGAGGGCTACGAATGGCTCTATGTGCTCACCGGGCGGCTGTGGGTGGCACTCGGTGAGCACGATCTGGTCCTCGGCGCGGGCGAGGCCGCGGAGTTCGACACCCGCACCCCGCACGGCTTCGCCAACGCCGGTGACCGCCCCGTGGAGTTCCTGTCGCTGTTCGGGCCGCAGGGCGAGCGGATGCACGTACGGGCGCGCCCGGCGCAGAACTGAGCGGCCGGAGGTGCGGGAGCGTCAGGGAAGGATCGAGTCCACGTATCCGCCGTCGACCCTGACCGCCCCTCCCGTCGTCGCCGACGCGTACTCCGAGCTGAGGTAGACGACCAGGTTGGCGATCTCGGGCGGTTCGATCAGCCGGCCCAGCAGCGACTGCGGGCGGTGCAGCCGCATGAACGCGCGCTGCGCCTCGTCCCACGGCTGGTCGCGGCCGACGAGGTCGTACACGAAATCCTCGACGCCCGGGGTGTGGGTGGGCCCGGCGATGACCGAGTTCACGGTCACCCCGGTGCCGGCGGCCTCCTTGGCGAAGCCGCGGGAGACCGCGAGCAGGGCGGTCTTCGACATCCCGTAGTGGATCATCTCGGCGGGGATGACGATGGCGGAGTCGCTGGCGATGTTCTGGATCCGGCCCCAGCCGCGGTCCTTCATCCCCGGCAGGTAGGCGCGGATGAGACGCACGGCGCTCAGCACGTTGACGTCGAAGTACGTGCGCCACTGCTGGTCGGTGATCTCCAGCGGATCGGCGGGGCCGAAGACGCCGAGGTTGTTGACGAGGATGTCCGCGTCGGGGACCTCCGCCCGCAGCCGTGCGGCGCCCTGCTCCGTGGTGAGGTCGCAGGCCACGGCCGTCACCCGCGCGTCCGGTGCATGGTCCAGAAGTCGCTCCCGCGCCTCGCGCAGGCGCTCCTCGCCGCGTCCCGTGAGGACGGTCGTGGCGCCGGCTCCGGCGAGCCCGACGGCGATGGCGAGCCCGATGCCCTGCGAGGAACCCGTGACGATGGCGGTCCTGCCGCTCAGATCCACATGCACTTGCCCCACGCTGCCACGGAAGGCGGCGCCGACCCGGGGCGCCACGCAGGAACGGCACGGCACGCGCGGAACGTCCACGCGGTGACCGGGGGGTGGCTTCCGGTCCGGGGGACGCACCGGAAGCCACCCCGGGGGGCGGAAGGTCAGGATTCCGCCCCTGCTCCCACGGCGGTGAGCAGCGCGAGGGGGGTCGCGGCCGCCCACGCCTGGGGGGAGCAGGCATGGGGGTAGGGGACGGGCCCCTCGCCGGGGACCCTCGGGTAGCCCGAGAGGACCTCGGGCAGCCGGTGGTCGTGGTGCGCGGCGGCACCGGCCAGGGCGCGGGCGAGCACGGCGGTCTCGCGGTGCAGACCGTAGCGGGCGAGGCCGAGGGCGATGACCGCGTTGTCGTGGGGCCAGATGCTGCCCCGGTGGTAGGACAGCGGATGGTACGGATCCTGTCCGGCGGCCAGGGTCCGGATGCCCCACCCGGAGAAGAAGTCGTCCTCCATCAGGCGCCGCCCGGTGGCACGGCCCTGTTCCGTGTCGAGGATCCCGGACCAGAGCAGATGGCCCGCGTCGGAGGCCAGCGCGTCCACCTGCCGGCCCGCACCGTCCAGGGCGAGGGCCGGGAACGCCCGGTCGGCCATCCAGAAGTCGGTGGCGAAGCGGGCACGCAGGTCACCGGCCGCGGACTCCAGTTCGCCGGCGAGAGCGGGGTCGTGCCAGGCGTCGCGGGCCAGGGCGGCGGTGCGGAGCAGGGCGTCGTAGGCGTAGCCCTGGGCCTCGGCGACGGCGATGTCGCCGGTGGCCTGGGTTCCGTCGCGGAAGCAGACGGCGCCCTCGGAGTCCTTCCAGTTCTGGTTGAGCAGTCCGTGGGCGTCGGCGCGGTAGGTGAGGTACCCCCGCTCCTTCAGCCCGCCGTGGTCGAACATCCAGGTGAGCGCGGCGCGGGCCTGGCGTTCCAGTCGCCTGGCGAGCGCGAGGTCGCCGGTCCGCTCGGCGTGGGCGTGCAGCAGGACCAGGAAGAGGGGGGTGCTGTCGACGGAGCCGTAGTAGCGGCCGTAGGGGACCTGCCGGAAGTGGGCCAGTTCGCCGTGGCGGATCTCGTGGACGATCTTGCCCGGTTCGGCGACGCGGGCCGGGTCGTGCCCCGTGGCCTGGGTGGCCGCGAGCGCCGGCAGGGTCGCCTCGGCCAGGCCGGGACGGTACGGCAGCGCGAAGTACGACGTGAGCAGCGAGTCCCTGCCGAACAGGGTGAGGAACCAGGGCACTCCGGCCGCCGGGATCTGCACGGTCCCGCCGTCCGGGCCGGTGGCCGGGACGCGCAGTCCGGCGAGGTCGTCGAGGCCCTGGCGGCAGGCGTGGCCGAGCTCCTCGTGCCCGGCCGGCACCGCCGGCGCCTCGCCGGTGAACGCCTCGTGCTCCCGGCGCGCCTCCCCCACGGCCTCAGCGACGGTGGCCGGCGGCGCGGCGGCGGGGGCGCCGTGCGGGACGGCCGTGGCGTGGACGGTGATCTCGGCGGTGCCGTGGGCGGGCAGGGCGACGGTCCACTCCAGGGTGGCGCGGTCCCCCGCGGTCCGGACGCGAGGGGCCGGGTCGGCGGTGACGGTGGTGCTCGCGTGCCAGTCGCCGCGCCGGTAGTGGAATGCGGCTCCGTCGGGCAGCGGGTCGAGTGTGCGGGTGGCGCCGGGCTTGTCGTAGCGCCGGTCGTCGCCGCGCAGTTCGAACTGGTCGGCGAAGTCGGCGGCGGTCTCCAGCCGGACGGTGAGGGTGGTGTCCCGGCCGGTGTTGGCGGTGACGCGCAGCTGCTCGACGAGCCGGCCCTGGCGCAGGGCCTGCCGGCGGAAGAGCGTCCAGGCGGAGGGCTCGTCACGGCTGCCGGACCCGGTGAGCACGGCGGCGCCGTCGCCCGAGGCGGGCGCCGGTACGAGGACCGTGGGGTTCTGCCCGTCGACGGTGAGGGTCCACCTGCTCAGATGGCGGGTGTCCCGGGTGAACAGCCCGTCGGGGGACGCGCCCCGGGTGCCCGTGATGTCGCCGCCGGGGCCGGTCGCCGCGAAGGCACCGGCGTGCAGCAGGAGTCGGCGTGTGCTCACCGGTCGTCCTCCCCGGTGTCGTCGGCGGCGAGGAGGTCGAGCGCGACGGCCGCGGTCCAGCTGAAGTTGGTCGCGCCGTGGCCTTCGCCGCTGTACGGGTCGACGTACTCGGCGAACCGGGAGTCGCCGGCGGCGTCCAGGACGGCCCGCCCGAGCGCGTCGGCCTCGGACACGGCACCGTGCAGGCGCAGCCCGCGCTCCAGAAGCCAGTTGATGTTGAACCAGGCCGGGCCGCGCCAGTAGCGGGCGGAGTCGAAGGCGGCTCCCCGCAGGTCGTAGCTGGGGACGAGGCGGGTGGTCGTCCCGAGGCCGAAGTGCTCCCCGGTGACCGTGTCCAGCAGGGTCTCCGCCACGCGGCGGGGCAGTGACGGCACGACGAGGGGCAGCAGCCCGGTGACGCTCCTGTCCTCGATGACGGAGTCGGCCCGTACGTCACGGCAGAGGAACATGCCGGCGCTCGGCTGCCACAGGTGCCGTACGAGCGCGTCGGTGAGCGCCTCGGCCCGTTCCCGGTGCGGGCGCGGATCGCGGCCCACCTCCTGGGCGATCCCGGCGAGGGCGTGTTCGGAGGCGATGAGCAGGGCGTTGAACCCGGGGTCCTCGACGGCGAAGGGGTGCGGGGTGCCCGCGTCGCGGTAGCCGCGGTCGCGGTAGTCGGCGGCCAGCCGCACGTACCGCCCGTAGTCGAGGTCGGTGGGTCGGTCGGCGGCGTCGCCGTGGGCGAGGTCCACCCGGCGGAACGACTCGGGGGCCGCGGGGGTGATCCTGCGCAGCGGACCGTCCCAGCACGGGCTGTTGTCCATGCCCGGCTCCCAGGGGTGCACGACGGAGGCGAGCCCGTGGCCGGTGAGGTCGCGGTCGCGCAGGAGGTAGTCGTGCCAGGCGGCCAGGCGCGGGTACATCCGCTCGAGGAAGCCGCGGCGGCGCGAGGTGGCCGGGTCGCGCCGGTGGACGAGCGCGGCGGCGAGCGCGTGGACCGGGGGCTGGACGATTCCGGAGGTCTCGGTGCCGGCGGGAGCGCCCGCCGCACGGCCGGCCGTGCCGGACCGCCAGAAGTCGGGACTGGGGAAGTACGCGCCGAGCGGCACACGGGGGTTGAAGACGATGTGCGGGATCCGTCCGTCGGCCCACTGGGCGCCGACGAGGGACTCGAGCTCGCGCTGCGCCCGCCGGGGCGACAGATGGCGCAGTCCGATGGCGATGAACGCCGAGTCCCAGCTCCACTGGTGCGGATAGAGGGTGTGGGAGGGCACGGTCGAGGTGCCCGTCCAGTTGGTGAGCAGGACGTGGGCGGCGTCGCGCCGCAGTCGTTCCCGGGCGCGGGCCGGGCGGTCGGTGAGGGTCGTCGTCATGCGCCTGACCTGCGCAGGAAGCCGGGAATGGAGCGGACGGCCTCGACCGGGTCGCCGGTGAGGCGGCACTCGGCGGCGAGGTAGCCGTCGTAGCCGACGGTGTGCAGCGCGGCGAGCCAGGCCGGCCAGTCGAGGTGACCGGCTCCGGGCTGGAACCGGTTGGAGTCGCTGACCTGGGCGTGCCCGATGTACGGGGCCGCTTCGAGGATGGCGCCCGCGGGGTCGGCCTCCTCGATGTTCATGTGGTAGCTGTCGATGCCGATCCGCACGGAGTCCAGGCCGACGGTGCGGATGAGGTCGACGGCCTGTTCGAGCCGGTTGACCATGTGGTCCTCGTACCGGTTGAGGGGTTCGAGGTAGAGGTGGACGCCCTCCTTGCGGGCGTGCTCGCCCAGTTCGGTGAGCCCTTCGAGCAGGACGGCGCGTTCCTCCTCCTCTCCGCGCGGCGGCTCGAAGGGAGGGAGCCGGCGGGAGAACATCCCGTACGAGGCGGGGGTCTGGGCGCCGCGGCCGCCGATCTCGGCGATCACGGACAGCTGCGACTTCATCTGCTCGACGGCGTCACGGCGCTGAGCGGCGTCGAACGCTCCGAAGAAGTGGAGCATGTCGACGCAGACGGTCGGCATGACCACACCGTCCTTGAGGGCGGCGCGCAGTTCGGGGAGCCGTCCCCGGAAGTGGTGGTCTCCCTTGGCGCGCAGTTCGATGGCGTCGAAGCCGGCGTTCTGGGCGAACTCCCACTTCTGCTGGAGGGTGTCCCCCGGCAGCAGTTGCTCCTGGCAGGCGGTCTTGAGCATCAGGGGCCTTTCAGAATTCCAGGACGACCTGGAGGGCGTCGGCGGGGCGTTCGTCCAGGAGCGTGTAGGCGTCGGCGGCGTCCTCGGCGCGGACGACATGGCTGACGAGGGACTTCACGTCGACGAGCCCTTCGGCGACGAGCGAGAGGAAGGTCTGCTGGAGCCGCTCGACGGTCCAGCGGCCGGAGAGCTGCGGCGGGACCCCGCCGATCTGGGAGCAGATCAGCTGCACGCGGTTGTGGTGGAACTCGTCGCCGAGCCGCAGGCCCGCCCCGTCGCCCTGGTAGAAGCCGGAGGCGACGACGCGGCCGCCGACGGCGACGGAGCGCAGGGCCTCGTGGAGGGCGGGGTAGACGCCGCTGATCTCGATGGCGACGTCGGCACCCCGGCCGTCCGTGGCCTCGCGGATGCGCTCGGCCACGGCGTCGGTGCGGGCGTTGAGCGTCGATGTGGCCCCGTACGTCCGGGCGGTGTCCAGCCGGCCGTCGAGGGCGTCGACGGCGGTCACCCGCGCGCCGTTGAGCCGGGCGAGCCGGGTGGTGAGCAGTCCGATGACGCCCTGACCGAAGACGGCGACGTCCTCGCCGACGTGGATGTCGGAGGCGAGGACCGCGTTGTGGGCGATGGCCCCGACGCGGGCGAAGGCGCCGGCGAGGGGCTCGAGACCGGTGGGCAGGACGTGGCCGATCATGCGCTCGGCGGGGACGATGCCCTCGCTGCGGTGGCCCCAGATGCCCCAGACCGTGTCGCCGGGCGCGGGCAGGCCCGGGGTGCCGGCCAGCTCGGGCGACACCTCGGTGACCTCGCCGACCTCGGAGTAGCCCCAGCCGGCCACGGGGTACTCGATGCCGGCGGCGCCCTCGCGGAAGAGCCGGGCCTCGGGGTCCCAGGTGCGGGTCAGATACGGGTTGGTGCCGCGGTAGGCGGTGAGCTCCGTGCCGGCGGAGATGCCGGAGTAGCGGGTCCGCACGCGCAGATGACCGGGCGGCAGTGGCGCTCTCTCGTGCTCGGCGACTTCGACCTGCCGGGGGCCGGTGAACTGGACGACGCGTTCCACGTGGGGCTCCGAAGGGTTGTTCCCAGTACTGATCTCACTACTTAGGTCGAAGATATCTCAGGGTTATGTCTTGTCAAGACGCAAAAGTGATGCTGAGATGCCTCAGAACCCAACGTAAGTAGTGTGAGGACAAGCCATGCGCAAGTGGATCCGGCGGTCGAGGGCGACCGCTGCGGGCCTGGTGGCGATGGCGAGCATCGGATTGCTCGCCGGCTGCTCCACCAGTCAGGGCCCTGCCGCACCGGACAACAAGATCACGGTCTGGTCACAGGAGAACCTCCCGCCCCGCATGGCGGCCACGAACAGGATCATCGACCGTTTCGAGAAGGAGACGGGGATCGAGGTCGAGCTCGTCGGCGTCGACGAGGGCCAGCTCCCGCAGCTGATCATGTCCGCGGCCGCCGCGGGCAAGCTCCCCGACGTCATCGGCGCCGTCCCCATGGGCCAGGTCTGGCAGATGTACGGCAACGGCCTGCTCGACACCGACGTCAGCGAGCAGATCGTCCGAAGTCTCGGCAGCTCGACGTTCGACGCCAACGCGCTGCGGCTGACCGCCGACGAGGGCACCCAGCTGGCCGTCCCCTCCGACGCCTGGCTGCAGCTCCTCGTCTACCGCCAGGACCAGCTCCGGCAGGCCGGCCTGCCGGCGCCGGACACCTACGACAAGCTCCTGAAGGCCGCGGCCGCCCTCGACGGCAAGGGCCGCGACGGCATCTCCGTGGCCACCGACCCGGGTGACGTGTTCACCCAGCAGAGCTTCGAGAACCTCGCTCTCGCCAACGGCTGCCGGCTCGTCGACGCCGGGGGCGACGTGCGGCTCGACTCACCCGAGTGCCGCCGCGCCTTCACCACGTACGACCGGCTCGGCCGCACCTACGGCGCCCCGGGCACCCAGTCCGTCGACTCGACCCGCGCCACCTACTTCGCCGGCAAGTCGTCGATGATCGTGTGGTCCTCGTTCCTCCTCGACGAGCTGGCGGGGCTGCGCGACGACGCCCTCCCCAGCTGCGAGGAGTGCAAGAAGGACAAGGAGTTCCTCTCCCGCAACAGCGGCGTCGTCACCGCGCTGTCGGGCCCCGACGGCTCCGGGCCCGCCCAGTTCGGCGAGATCACCTCCTGGGCGGTGACGAGGACGGCGGAGACCGACGCCTCCCGGAAGTTCATCGAGTACATGATGGACAAGGGCTACGAGGACTGGTTCGGCATGGCGCCCGAGGGCAAGATCCCGGTCCGGGCCGGGACCGCCGACGACCCGCAGCGCTACCAGCGCGCCTGGCGCGCCAGCGAGGCCGGGGTGGACACGCGCAAGCCCATGAACCAGGTGTACTCCGACGCCCTGCTCGACCAACTGGCCGACGGTGTCAGCAACATGAAGCGCTGGGGCATCACCGAGGGCCACGGCGCCCTCGTCGGCGCCACCAACGGCGAACTGCCCGTCCCGAAGGCCATCGGCGCGATGACCAGCGGCCAGATCTCGCCCGGCGAGGCCGCCCGCGAGGCCGACGAAGAAGTCACCGCCCTCCAGAAGTCGCTCCAGTAGCGCCGCCCCGCGAGGAAGTCTCATGAGCACAGAAACCGGCGGCGCGAGGGAGCGCCGCACACTCACCACCGGTCAGCGGGAGAACCGCGCCGGACTGGCCTTCGTCTCCCCCACCTTCCTGGTGGTGCTGGTCGTCGTCATCGTCCCGATCCTCTGGACCGTCCTGCTCGCGTTCCAGAACGCCCGGCTGGTCGACATCCAGGGCATGGGCCTGTTCGGAAACTGGTCCCTGGACAACTTCGGCAAGGTCTTCGGATCCGCCGGGTTCTGGTCCAGCCTCGGCACCACCCTCGTCTACACGGTCGGGTCCACCGCGGGCTCGGTCCTCCTCGGGCTGATCGCCGCCCTCGCCCTGCGCAGGCCCTTCCGCGGACGCGGTCTGCTGCGCGGTTCGATGCTGCTGCCGTACGTGGCGCCGGTGGTCGCCGTCGCGTTCGCCTGGGAGGTCGCCCTCAGCCCCCAGTACGGGATCGTCAACGAGTGGGGCGCGAAGCTCCTCGGCTGGGACGACCCGATCGCCTTCCTCTCCACCCGCTCCTGGGAAGTGGACCTGCTGGGCCTGCGCTTCGACATACCGCTCGCCCTGCTGACCGTCATCGTCTTCGAGATATGGCGGTACTTCCCCTTCGCCTTCCTCTTCCTGCTCGCCCGGCTCCAGGCCGTGCCCGACGGCCTCGAGGAGGCGGCCCGGGTCGACGGCGCCACGCCCACCCAGCGCTTCCGCCACATCCTGCTCCCCCAGCTGATGCCCGTCGTGGCCCTGCTGTGCGTCCTGCGCTTCATCATGACGTTCAACAAGTTCGACGACGTCTACCTGCTCACCGGGGGCGGTTCCGGCACCGACGTCGTGGCCGTACGGGTCTACGACTTCCTCACCGCCCGCTACGACGTCGGCGCGGCCGCGGCCCAGGCGCTCGTGCTGGCCGCCGTGCTGACGCTGCTGCTCGGCATCTACTTCAAGTTCTTCGCCAAGAAGGTCCAGGAGGAGGCGTGATGACCCGCACCCAGTTCGAGGAACGTCTCTTCGGGGTCCTGCGGTGGGTGACGATCGCCTTCCTGGCCGTCGTCACCATCGCGCCCTTCTACTACATGCTGCTGCTGTCGGTGAAGCCGATCGACGCCCTCCTGCTGGACCCCGGCTCGCTGTGGGTGTCGGCGAAGGACTTCACCCTCGACACCTACCGCAGCGTGCTCCGGCCCACGTCCGAGGGCGGCCAGGGCTTCCTGCGGATGCTCGTCAACTCGGCCCTCGTCGCCCTCGGGACGGTCGTCCTGACCCTGGCCGCCGCGGTGCCGGGCGCCTACGCCGTGAGCCGGCTGAGGTTCTTCGGCGGACGGCACGTCAGCGCCCTCTTCCTCGCGGTCTACCTCTTCCCGGCGACGCTGCTCGCCGTCCCGCTGTTCGTGATGTTCGCCAGGATCGGCCTGTCCGGCAGCCTCGTGGGCCTCGCCGTGGTCTACATCGCCCAGACCGTGCCGGTGTCGATCTACATGATGAAGAACTACTTCGTCACGATCCCCTACAGCATCGAGGAGGCGGCCGCGCTGGACGGCTGCACCCGCCTCCAGGCGATGCGCAGGGTCATCCTGCCGCTGGCGCTGCCCTCGCTCATGGCCACGGGGCTGTATGTGTTCATGATCGCGTGGAACGAGTTCCTCTTCGCGCTCCTCTTCCTCGCCGCCGACCCCGACGCGTGGACGGTGTCGCTCGGTCTGCAGCAGCTCGCCAACGGGATCGAGGTGCCGAAGACTGTCCTCATGGCAGGCTCGGTGGTCCTGACCATCCCCGTGGTACTGCTGTTCTTCGCCGCGGAGCGCCTGTTGACCGAGGGCCTCACCAGCGGCGCCGACAAGAGCTAGGAGCACGAACACCCCATGCCGACGAACCAGGCGAGCGCAGGCCATCTGCTGAAGCTGATCCGCAGCGGGCAGGCCACCACCCGCGGTGAGCTCCAGGCCGCCACCGGGCTGTCGCGCTCCACGGTCGGCCACCGTCTCGACCAGCTGTTCCACGCCGGCTGGCTGCGCAACACGGCCGGCACGTCCACCGGCGGACGGCCGTCCGTACGCCTGGAGTTCGACGCCCGGCACGCGGTGGTGCTCGCGGTCGACCTGGACACCACGCACGGACGGGCCGCGGTCACCGACCTCGCGGGCACGGTCCTGGCCGAGCACGCGCGGCCGCTGCTGATCTCGGACGGCCCGGACAAGGTGCTGGACGCGGTCGGCTCGTGGTTCCCCGCTCTCCTGGAGGCCGCGGGGGTGGAGGCCGGGACGGTGTGCGGAATCGGACTGTCCGTTCCGGGACCGGTGGACTGGGAGACCGGCACGGTCGTCCAGCCGCCGGTCATGCCCGGCTGGGACGGCCGTCCCGTCCAGTCCACCCTGCAGGAGTCCTTCGCCCGGCACGTCGGTCAGGCCGTCGCACCGCCCCCGGTCCTCGTCGACAACGACGCCAACCTCATGGCGTACGGGGAGCAGCGCCACCACTACCCGGACTGCTCCGCGTTCGCGCTGATCAAGGTGTCGGCGGGCATCGGCGCCGGCGTGGTCGTGGGCGGCGAGCCGTACCGGGGCATCGACGGCGGCGCGGGCGACATCGGCCACATCCGGCTGCACGACCGGCAGGACGCCCTGTGCATGTGCGGTTCGTACGGCTGTCTCGGCGCGGTCGCCAGCGGCCGGGCGATCGCCGAACAGCTCACGGCACTGGGAATCCCCGCACCCTCGGCGACCGAGGTGCGCGAGCACCTGGCGGCCGGGCAGCCGGACGCGGTCCGGCTCGCCCGGGAGGCGGGGCAGCGCGTCGGCGAGGTGCTGGTGACGGTGGTGACGCTGCTCAACCCCGGCGTGCTGGTGATCGCGGGCGACCTGGCGTGCGCCCCGTTCCTCACCGGTGTCCGTGAGCTCCTCTACCAGCGGGCCATGCCCCGCACCACGGCGCATCTCACGGTGGCGACCAGTGAGCTCGGCGACCGGGCCGCGCTGGTCGGCGCGGCGGCGATGGTCGTGGAGCACCTGTACTCCCCCGAGATCGCCGACGCCCGGCTCGCCGCCGCGGGCGGGGCCTGAGGGCACCCGCCCCCGGACCGGGACCCGCGACGTCCCGCACCCGGCACGTCCGAGCCCGCCACCGGCCCCGCGGCCTTCCCCGTCCGACCCTGACCACCCTGACCGCCCCTGACCTGGAGCACCCGTGACACTCCCTCAGCCCCCGTCGTCCGCCCGCGTGCTCGCCGTACGGCCGGTCCGCGTCGGGCTGGTGGGCGCGGGCCCCTGGGCCCGCGCCATGCACGCCCGTATGCTCGCCGCCGGCCCGGAGACGGAACTGACCGCCGTCTGGGCACGGCGGCCCGAGGCGGCCGAGGAGGTGGCACGCCAGTACGGCGCCCGCGCCGCGGGCTCGTTCGAGGAACTGCTGGACCTGTGCGACGCGGTCGCCTTCGCCGTGCCGCCCGCGGTGCAGGCGGAGCTGGCCGTGCACGCGGCCAAGGCCGGGAAGCCGATGCTCCTGGAGAAGCCGCTCGGCGCGGATCTGACGTCGGCACGCCGGGTGGCCGAGGCCGTGGCCGAACACGGGGTCGTCACACAGCTCGTGCTGTCCAAGCGCTACCACCCGGTGACCAGGGAGTTCCTGCGCCGTGCTCAGGACGTCACGGTGGTGGGCGCCCGTTCCTGCTATCTCCACGGCGCCTTCCTCGGCGGGGACTTCGCCACGCCCTGGCGCCTCGAGCAGGGTGCGCTCCTCGACCTCGGACC
This sequence comes from Streptomyces sp. HUAS CB01, assembly GCF_030406905.1. Taxonomy (NCBI): domain Bacteria; kingdom Bacillati; phylum Actinomycetota; class Actinomycetes; order Kitasatosporales; family Streptomycetaceae; genus Streptomyces; species Streptomyces chengbuensis. The sequence goes on along the minus strand of NZ_CP129137.1, from coordinate 7,683,502 downwards.
GCACCTCCTCGATCTGCTGGACGCGGCGGTCGGGCCGATCGCGACGATCCGCGGCTCGGGCGACTCCCGCCGCTGGATCGAGCTGACCTGCGAGCACACCAACGGCGCGATCAGCCAGGCCTCGCTGTCGGGGGCGGTGAACCTGAACCGCGCCCGCACCCGGGTCGAGCTGTTCGGACCCGGCGAGGAACTCGTCTACGACACGGCGGAGCTGGATCACGAGGAGTGCTGGCCCGTGCTCCGCCGCGAATTCGCCGACGCGGTGCGCTCGGGGCGCGGCAACGGCATCGACGCGCGGCGCGGCCTCCGGCTGCAGGAACTGATCGCGATGGCGGCAGGGAGGTAGCGCGGCCGCGGCACGTTCACACGCGGCCGACGGCCCCGGGCAGGCCCGGTCGGACCGGAGTGCCCGGGTTCGCTACCGGCTCGGCCCGGACGGGGGACGACGGGGAGGCGCCGGCGGGCTCGTGAGCGGCGGTCCCCGAGAGCACGGCGACAGGACGGCGGCCGGCGAGACGGCAGCCCAGGCAGTCCGGGTGCCCTCGCCTCGCGGCGTGGTCGCGCACCTTCCAGGACCATTCCGCTTCCGGACGGGGGCCACTGGGCTTCCCCCAGCCGGCGAGGTGCAATCCCCAGGTGATCAGCCCGGCGAGGAGCAGGACCCCACCGCCGAGGACCGCGAGCACCGCCGAGACCGCGGGGATCGCGACCCCCACGACGGCCAGCCCGGTCAGGGCGATCGCCGTACCGGTCCATCCGGCGACGGTGTGGCCCAGGTCGACGTGTCCGTGTGCGCTCATGTTCCCCCCAGGAGGGCAGGCAGTAGGGTGTCCTCAGAGACGTTTTATCTCACGAGCTAATCTACTTAGAAGCTAAGGTAATTTGCGGTGAACGGCAAGTCGCTCCCGAGCGCCACCCCCGAACAGGTGCACGCACAGATGGACCGCCTGATCGCGCTGGGCATCGTGGCCCAGCACGACATCGCCCAGCGGCTGGGGCTCAACGTCACCGACCTGACCTGTCTGGGCTTCATCCTGGAGGCCGCCGAGGAACCCCTCTCGGCCGGCGATCTCGCGCAGCGGGCCAACCTCACCACCGGCGCGATCACCGGCGTCGTCACCCGGCTCGAACGAGCCGGCTACGCCCACCGCCGGAGCGATCCCGCCGACCGCAGACGGGTTCGCGTGGTCGCCGACGAGAACGCGGCCGCGCGCGTCTTCGAGGTCTACGGGCCCAACCACCGGCGGCTGGCCGCGCTCTTCGCCACGTACGGTCCGGAGGAGATCGCCGTGCTGTCGGACTGGTTCACCCGGGCGGCCGACATCATGCGCACCTCCCTCGACGAGGTGCGCCAGGAGGGTTCCGCGACGTAGGGGCCACGGCACCGTAAGGTCAAGGGCCATGACCGATCACGGAGTTGCGGACCGCGCCGTCCACCTCGTCACCGGCGGGGGTACGGGCATCGGCGCCGCCACCGCGCGCAGACTACGGGCCGACGGCCATCACGTCGTCGTCTCCGGCCGGCGCCCCGGACCGCTGGAGGACCTCGCGCGGGAGACCGGGGTCCTGGCCCACGCCGCCGACACAACCGACCCCGAGGCGGTGGAGGGCCTGGTCGAGGCGGCGGTCGCGGCCCACGGCCGCCTCGACGGGCTGGTGCTCAACGCGGGCATCGCCCGCAGCGGCGCCGTCGGCGATCTGTCGGACGAGGACTGGGAAGCGGTGATGCGGACGAACGTGACCGGTCCGTTCCTGCTGCTCCGCGCGGCCCTCCCCCATCTGCTCCGTTCGCGGGGCTCGGTCGTGGCCGTGGCCTCGGTGTCCGCACTGCGCAACGGCCAGGCCAACGCGGCCTACGCGACGTCCAAGGCCGCGCTGCTGCAGCTGTGCCGTTCCGTCGCCGTGGACTACGGCCCCCGGGGGCTGCGGGCCAACACCGTCTGCCCGAGCTGGGTGCGGACCGACATGGCCGACCGCCGCATGGCACGGTTCGCCGAGGAGGCGGGACTGCCGGGCGCGGGCTCCGCGGACGGCACCGGGGCGGCGTACGAGGAGGCCACGCGGCTCGTCCCCGCACGCCGCCCCGGCGATCCGGCCGAGGTCGCCGAGGCGGTCGCCTGGCTGCTGTCACCCGCCGCTTCGTTCGTCAACGGCGCCACGCTGACCGTTGACGGAGGGGTGACGGCCGTCGATGCCGGCGCCGTCGCGTTCCGCCACCGCATCGAGCCCCGGGCCGGTCTCGACGGCTGAGGGACGACCGGGGGCGGCCGACGGGGCCGCGCCCTCCCGGTCGGTCTCGCCGGGACGGGCGGCCGAGAGCCGGCCGGCGTACGGCTCGCCGGCGGGAGGGCGGCCGGCGGAGGGCTCGCGGGTTGAGGGGCGATCGGCGGAAGGCTTGCGGGCGGAGGGCTTGCCGAAGGTCAGGCCCGTCCCCGTCAGATCGGCCCGGATGCCGTCGCGCTCCACGACGATGTCCTCGAGGCGGATGTCGCCCGCCGTGGTCTTCGGCAGTTCGAAGGACAGCGACAGACGGTCGGAGAGCTGCGGTGGCCTCAGTTTCAGCAGGGCGCCGATCAGAGCGGGGTCGATGCCGAACTTCTCCAGGAGCCAGGGGTTGTCGACGACGACATCGACGAGATTGACCTTCATCAGCCGCTGGAGGAAGCGCGGCGTCCCGGTCAGCCGGCTCAGTTCCTTCTCGCTGCGCAGCGCGCGTTCGATCTGCGACTCGGGCAGCCCCAGCCGCTCCACCACGGCCGGCAGGGCCAGCAGGGCCTTGATCCGGGCGGCCTCACGACTGATGCGCGTCGCCGCCTCGCGGTGCAGGCGCAGGCCCGAGCTCTCGGGGTCCTCGCCCGGCCGGTAGGTGAACAGGCCGGGGACGTCGAGCCGCATCCCCTGGACGGTGGTCGACACGGCCCGCTGCCCGTCCCGCTCGATGCGTGCCTCCGCCCGGACGGTGATCTCCCGGCCGGCCACGGGCAGCGAGCCGGCCATGCGGACCCCGCCGGGCCCTGCGCTGGTGAACTTCACCCGGGAGGCGCCCAGTTCGCGGTTCAGGTCGTCGAACGAGAGGAGGACGTCGCCCTCCATGCGGTTCACGACCGCGCCCTGCAGAGAGCTGGGCAGATCGCCGACGATCCGGATGTCGCGGGCGCTGGCGTGCACTTCGGCCAGCGAGACCTTGTCGGCGGCCACGTCGGGAAGGGTGACGTCGGCGCGGTCGATCCGCCCTCCGAGCACCTGCGTGAGGAAGGGGAAGCCGGCGATGTCGACGTCCGGGCGCGCGCCGAGGCGGAGCGAGTCGCGGATCTTCTCCTCCGCCTTGTCCTCGGCGTAGGCCAGCGCGAGCCGGTCGCCGCCGCCGAGAAGCGTGGCGCACACGACGAGGCCGACGGTGAGCTTGAGCGCGAGCGGCAGGGCTCCGAACCGGCTTCTGCCCCGGTGGTTGGGCGGCGACCATGCGTCGGGCTCCTCGTCCGACGGAATGCCGAGCACGGGCGCGCCGCCGCGTGCACGGGCCGGGGAAGCCCCGTGATCGGTGAACTCCGGCTCAGGATCGGCCAGTTGAGCGAGCTCCTCGTACGGATTGCGGGAATGGGTGGACATGCGTGTGGGGGGTCGCATCGGCTCATCCCATCACGATCACCACCCTCGAACGCAAGTCCGGCCGCCGTGGACCGCGCCACATCCACGGCCGCCGACAGGTCGGCGACCGCTCCCGCGGCGTCCCTCCGGGGCCGACCGGCGCGACTCGCGCACGACGGCGGAAGTCGCCTGCGGCCCGGGGCCGTTGACCGCCTTTCGACGCAGGAAGCGGTCCGGAGGACCGGGACGACAGGTCTCGCCGGCTCTCGGCAGGATGAAGCCGTGTCGACCGACGTGCGCCTGGTCGTCCGGTTCCGCTGACGACCGAGGGGTCGCTGCCGGTCCGGGGACGCGGATGTCCCCCGAGGTGCCCGGGCGATGGCACGCCGAGGCCGGTCGGCGAGCCGACCGCCCCGGCCGGGGGAGCCGGCGCTCAGTCCCGGGCGATCCGGCGCTCGTCGGCCGCGATGGCAAGGTCGTTGATACTGGCGTAGCGCTTGCGCATCAGGCCGTGGTCGTCGAACTCCCAGTTCTCGTTCCCGTACGCGCGGAACCACCGACCGTCCGCGTCGTGGTACTCGTACTCGAAGCGCACGGCGATGCGATCGCCCTGGTACGCCCAGAGCTCCTTGCGCAGCCGGTACCCGAGCTCCCTGCGCCACTTGTCGGTCAGGAACTCGACGATCTCCTGCCGGCCGTTGAGGAACACATCCCGGTTTCGCCACTCGGAGTCCTTCGTGTACGCGAGGGAGACCTTCTCCGGATCCCGTGAGTTCCAGGCGTCCTCGGCGAGTTGGACCTTCCGGCGGGCGGTCTCCTCCGTGAAGGGAGGCAGGGGCGGGCGCGGCGATTCGGACATGACAACGGTCTCCTTCCGGGCGGCGATCCGAACGAGAACGCTCGTTCTCACTCTGCCCGGTACCCTACGAGAACGATGGTTCTCATGCAAGGGAGTGACGGGATGACGGACATCGAGGCGACCCGGGAGCGGATCCTCGACGCCGCGGAGGAGCTGTTCTACGGGCAGGGCATCCAGGCCGTCGGCATGGACGCCGTGCGGTCCGCTTCCGGTGTGACCCTGCGCCGCCTCTACCAGGCCTTCCCCTCGAAGGGGGCACTGGTGGAGGCATACCTGCTGAGACGGGACGAGCGGTGGCGGAGAAGCCTCGCGGCGTATGTGGACCAGGCGGACGGCCCACCGGCCGAGCGCGTCCTCGTGGTGTTCGACTGGTTGCGCCACTGGTTCGAGGAACCGGACTTCCGCGGCTGCGCGTTCGTCAACTCCTTCGGCGAGCTGGGCGCGACGGCCCCGGAGGTGGCAGAGGCCGCGCGGCGGCACAAGGAGGCGTTCCGGCGGTACCTCGCCGGTCTCGTCGACGACGCCGGTGCGCCCTGCGCGATCGCGGCATCCCTGGCCCTGCTCGCCGAGGGAGCCATCACGACGGCGGCCGTCACCGGCTCTCCCCTTCCCGCGGACCAGGCCCGCGAGGCGGCGAAGGTACTCCTGGGCGCGGAGACGGCGACCTGAGGGGCCACCGGCTCGAGCGCGGCACGAGGGGCTCGGGACACCCCCGCTTCACCGTCCACCGGGGCCAGGATCCACGGCAGGGGTCCGCGGCGGTGGCCCGCGACGGGGGCGTTTCGAGGAACGCTCCAAGATGGTTTATCGTTCATCTAGACGTGGTGCGCAGACCGCACGTCGATGACGGTGCGCCCACCCCATGTACGGCCCCGGCCGGCCTCCCCCGACCGGCCGGGGCACTCTCCCCTCTCGGCAGGGGCCCGCTCCGCAGCGCGCTCGCCCGCCGGCGCACTCCGCGCCTCAGTCCCCCGACGGCGCCACGACGGGCGTGGCGGCCAGAACGGTCTCGATCGTGTCGGCCTCCGACGCGAGCTTGTCGGGACGGTGACGCAGCACCCGGGCGAACCGCAGCGCGACACCCGCCGGATAGCGCGAAGAGCGCTGCAGACCGTCGTAGGCGATCTCGACGACGAGCTCGGGGCGCACCCGCACCTGGAAGCCGTTGTCCTCCACCGCCAGCTCCCCCAGCCGCTCCGTCTGCCAGCGAAGCATCTCGTCCGTGAGGCCCTTGAACGTCTTGCCGAGCATGACGAGCCCCCCGTCGGCGGTCCGCGCGCCCAGGTGGAGGTTGGACAGCAGCCCGGTACGCCGGCCGTGACCCCACTCGGCGGCCAGGACGACCAGGTCGAGCGTGTGCACCGGCTTCACCTTGAGCCAGGTGCGGCCGCGGCGCCCCGCCACGTAGGGCGCGTCCAGGCCCTTGACCATGACGCCCTCGTGACCGCGTTCGAGCGTCGCGGCGAGGAAGTCCTCGGCACCTTCGAGCTGGGCGGGCGACGCGGGGTCGTCGACGACGAACCGCCGCACCCGCATGGGCTCGGGCACCAACGCGGCCAGTTCCGCATGCCGCTCGTGCCCGGGCAGGTCGAGCACGTCCCTGTCCTCGATCGCGAGGATGTCGAAGAAGACGGGTGACAGCGGGACCGCCTCGGTGGCCGCGGCCACGTCGGTCCGGGACCCCACGCGCGAGGACGTGTCCTGGAAGGGCAGGGGCCGACCCGCCGGGTCGAGCGCGATCACCTCGCCGTCGAGGATGAAGCGGTCCCCCGGAAGATCCCGGACCGTCTCGACCACGTCGGGCAGCCGGGCGGTGATGTCGTCCAGGGACCGCGTGTGGATGCGGACCTCGCCGGCCGCACGATGGACCTGGATGCGCACCCCGTCCAGCTTCTCCTCCACCGAGCAGACGCCCAGGGCCCGGACCGCGTCCGCCACCGACGCCGCGGTGTGCGCCAGCATGGGCTGTACGGGACGGCCCACCCGGAGCCGGAAGGACGAGAGCGCCGCGGGCCCTTCCGCCAGGACCGCTTCGGCCACCCGCGGCAGTGAACCGTCGAGCATCACCGCCCGTCTCACCTCGCCGGCCGGTGCCCCCGCCGCCTTGGCGACGCCCTCGAGCGCGACGGCGTCGAGGGCGCCCTGGCGCACTTCGCCGGTCAGCAGCCGCACGAGGAACTCCTGCTCGGGCCCGGTCGCGGCGGCCATGAGCCCGCCGACGAGCCTTCGGCGTTCCGCCTGGGCACCCGACCCGGCGACCCGGGCGAGCGCCGTGAGCACCGCGTCGGTCTCCTCGACGGTCAGGAGGGGCTCCCCGGCCGGTTCGGGCCGTTGCCGGAGCACGCTCCAGCCGACGCCGAGCCGTCCCTGAGGAAGCCGTCCGGCCAGATACGAGATGACGAGCGCGGCCTCCTGCGGCCGGGCGTCGCGGAACAAGGACGCCAGGGCTTCGATCTTCCGGGTGCGGGACGGCTCGGCAGCGATCTGCCGGGACACGTCGGCGAGGCGGGCCAGCAGCATGCGGCCATCGTGCCCGCCCCGGCCCCGGTCTGCACGCCGGTGCGCCACGGGCGGAACCGGCGAACCCGTCGGTGGGCCGGCCCTGCCCGGGCAGCCCGACCGACGGGTTCGCGGGCCGGCAGGACCGGCACGACCGGCAAGCCGTGTGGCGGACCCGCAAGGACGCCACGACCGGCGGCCCACGGTCCGAGGGACCGGCACGACCGGCTGCCCACGCTCCGAGGCCGAAGGGGCCGAAGGGGCCAGAGAGATCGGAGAGACCGGCTGCACGGGCCCGGCGCCACGGTCTCCGCGACTGGTGCACGAGGCGGTCGGCGGCCACGGGCAGCACGACTGCGCGACTGCACGACTGCAGAACCCGGCCACCCCAGGGCCCGGCAGAAGGGGCTGCGCGGCAGAACCTCCAGCCCCGGGCCGGCAGGACCTGCTGCCCGGCTGCGCAGCCGAACCGCCGCACCCCTGAACCGCGCTGCACGGCCACGATCGGCCCACGGTTCGACCGGAACGGCAGGCGGGCGACGGCCCACCCGGCAACCGGCAACCGGCACCCGCACCGCACCGCACCGCACCGCACCCGCACCGCACCGCACCGCACCGCACCGCACCGGCGTAAAGCTGCACGGCGGACCGTCGACCGCCCGCGCCAACGGCCGGCGGAAGGCCCCACTCGGTGATCGGTCGGGACTCCCGCCCCGCATTCCCGTCACCGAACCGCAGTCACCTTGCGCGTCACGGGAACCACCGGAAGTTCCGGAAGATCTTCTCTTCGCCGCCTGAACACCTCCCATCCTTCGCTCAACTCCCCTAATCTGCCGAGGATTTGCTCGATTTCCGACACAGGCAGGGGACCATGAGGAAGCTTTCGCGTACAACGGCAGTGTCCGTCGCCGCAGCCGCGCTGGGTGCGGCGCTCGTCACGGCTCAGGCACCCGCGGCGGCCGCGCCGGGCACCGAGGCGGCCGCACCGGCGTATTCGTCGACGACCTCGGTCGGGGTCCACAACGCGTACGAGAAGGCGAAGTACCCCTACTTCGCGGACGCCCTGGACTCCGGTGCGGGAATGCTCGAAATCGACGTGTGGACCAATGTGTTCGGCAGATCCTTCCGGGTGGCCCACGACAATCCCGTGGGCAACGACAACAACTGTGTGAACGCCGCGACCGCCGCCGAGCTGCGCAGCAAGTCCCGCAACCGGGATCTCAGCGGCTGTCTCTCCGACATCCGCGCCTGGCACGACGCGAACCCCGGGCACCGGCCGATCCTCCTCAAGGTCGAGATGAAGGACGGGTTCCAGAACAAGAACGGCCGGGGTCCCGCCGCGCTGGACGCACTGCTCACTGCCCGGCTCGGTGACGCGTTGTACCGGCCCGCCGATCTGGCGGCCGGTCACCCGGACCTCGACACCGCCGTACGCGCCCGTGGCTGGCCGTCCCGAACCGACATGGCGGGGAAGTTCATCGTCGAACTCATCCCCGGCACGGTCGAGCAGGAGAACCCGTTCGACACGCTCTGGACGGACCGGGAGTACGCCACGCATCTGCGGAACCTCTCCTCGACCGGCCGGCTGCCGGAGGCCTCGGCCTTCCCCGCGGTACTCGGTGCGCAGGCCGGCGACCCGCGCGGCCGCTACTCGGACGCCTCCCTCCGCCCGTGGTTCGTCCTCTTCGACGGGAACGCGTCCCTCTACGCGGGCGGCTCGATCGACACCGCCTGGTACGCCCGCAACAACTACCTCGTCCTCATGTCGAGCGCCCACAATGTGCCGCCCGCGATCGACAGCACCAGCCCGACCGAGGCACAGGCCCGTGACCGCGTCGCCCTGCTGGCGGGCCGGCATGCGACCGTGGTCTCGTCGGACTGGCACACACTGCCCTCGGTCCTGTCGAGCGTGGTGCCCCGTGGCACCGCGGGTTGCGTCCTGGGAAGTGGTGTACGGGTTCGACCTGATCCGGGGGTTTGCTCCGGCATCGGGATGGCGCCCGCATAGACGAACGGCCACCGGCTGATCTTCGAAGTGTCGAAGCCTCGAAGGAGATCAGCACGATGACCGCACCAGACAGTCTGCCCCTGCACGCCCTCGCCGAGGACAACCTCGCCTCGGCGAGTCCCGATCTGCTGCGCGCGATGGTGAAGACGTTCGCCGATGCGCTCATGTCGGCGGAGGCCGACGCCCTCTGCAACGCGGAGTACGGGCAGGTCAGCGAGGAACGCGTCAACCATCGCAACGGCTATCGCCCGCGCGAGTGGGACACCCGCGCCGGGACCGTCGAGCTCGCCGTCCCCAAGCTGCGGCAGGGCAGTTACTTCCCGCACTGGCTGCTCGAACGCCGTCGCCGGGCCGAACAGGCCCTGATCTCGGTGGTCGCCACCGCCTACCTGCTCGGCGTCTCCACCCGCCGGGTCGAGAAGCTCGCCGAGTCCCTCGGTGTCACCCAGCTGTCGAAGTCCCAGGTCAGCGCGATGGCCAAGCACTTGGACGAACAGGTCGCCGCCTTCCGCAACCGGCCCCTGGACGCCGGGCCGTATGCGTTCGTCTGGGTCGACGCACTGACCCAGAAGGTCCGGGAAGGCGGCCGCATCATCAACGTCCACGCGCTGATCGCGGTTGGCGTCAACGCCGACGGACACCGCGAGATCCTCGGCATCGACGTCGCCACCGCCGAAGACGGCGCCGGCTGGCTCGCCTTCCTGCGCTCACTCATCGCTCGCGGCCTAACCGGCGTCCAGCTCGTCATCTCCGACGCCCATGCCGGCCTCGTCGACGCCATCGGTGCCGTTCTGCCCGGCGCGTCGTGGCAGCGCTGCCGCACCCACTATGCGAGGAACTTGCTGAGCCAGGTTCCGAAATCGGCCCAGCCCTGGGTGGCCACGCTGCTGCGGACCGTCTTCGAACAGCCCGACACCGACGCGGTCCAAGCACAGATGCGGCACGTCCTGGACGCGCTGGAGGCCAAGTTCCCGAAAGCCGCAGCCCACTTGGACGCTGTCCAGCATGACCTGCTGGCCTTCACGGCCTTCCCGCGTGAGATCTGGCGACAGATCTGGTCGAACAACCCGCAGGAGCGGCTGAACAAGGAGATCCGCCGCCGCACAGACGTGGTCGGCATCTTCCCCGACCGCACAGCCGTCATCCGGCTGGTCGGGGCGGTCCTGGCCGAGCAGAACGACGAGTGGACCGAAGCCCGCCGCTACATGGGCCGCGACCTGCTGGCCAAGGCCCGACTCCACCCGATCGAGTCAGAAAACAACGACACCCTCCTGCCCACCGAACTCACCGCATAGCCTCAAACCGAGATCGCCGAGTGGCCGTCGATACACCACTCCAACGGACGTGACCGCACCGCGGGCGGGACGGCCGCAGGGACACAGCTGTAGGCAGCAGAGCGGTGGACGCGATCGTCGTCGGTGTTCACCCGGCGCTTTTCTCGCGGCGTACCCGTTCGTGACCTGCGTCAGCCGACGCGCGACGGGGAAGTCCCGCGCCGGCGCCACCGGGCCCGTATTGCCTCGGCCGCCCGCCCGGCCGGCGCTCGGTGCCGGGCCTCCCGCACGGACCCGGCCTCGAGCCCCGGCCCGGTCGCAGTCGCGGTCGCGGACCGGACCCCGGGCACGGAGCGGGCCCCCGGCTCGGGGCGCGGCCGGGGCACAGGATCGGAGGCCGCCCCGGAGACCGGCGCGCCGGACGTGACTCCGGGGCGCCGGGATCCGGGGGCGGGCACGGAGTCGACGGCCCGGGAGCCCGGCCGGATCGGGAGAGCGGGGGCCGAGCCTCCGGGGCCGGGGAGGCGCAGCCGGTCGGCGGCCGGGCGCGGTGCCGGGCCCGAGGCCCGCGCCTCGTCCAGGGACAGCCGCAGACTCGTCCGGTGCCACACGATCTCGTCCGGATCGTCCGCCAGCAGGAGCCGGTCCGTGATCTCGCGCACGGCCGGGGACTCCGTGCGACCGTAGGGCGCTTCCGGGCGCAGCCGCGCCAGATGCGTCCGCTCGTGCGGGTCGTCGAAGGTCTCCGCCACGAGGGCGGCATCGAGGAGTGAGGCGATGGCGGCGGAGCGCGCCCAGGGGCCGTCCGCCAGTCGGAGCAGCATCGCGAGGCGCCGTCCGCGCCAGTTGCGGGCGCGCCAGTCCTCGCCCTCGTCGACTCCGGCGCGCAGCCCCGGAGGGAGCTTCCCCACCAGCAGATCGGCGTTCCGCTCGGCGAACTCGCGGACCTCGGAGGCCAGATACAGCCACACCACTGCGCGGTAGCGGTTGAGACGGAACCGGACGGGAGTGAGGTGCCCGGTGCGCGCGAGCCTGGTGAAGCGGGCGGAGGTGGTCGACAGGATCTGGGCCGCCTCCGCCGTGCCGACGGTGCGGACACGCTCGCGCAAGGCCTCGGGGAAACCGTCGGCTTCCCGGAGCCGCGCGATCTCCTCCAGTGTCACCCGCCTCCGTCCGGCGCCCCGGCCCGGTGTCGTGCGGACGTGGCCGAGGTCCACCGCGAGCTCGAACTCGCCGCGCCTCAGCTCCAGGGCCGCCGCCGCACGCCCCGAGGGCACGGTGTCGGCTGCACCCTTCTCCGGGCCGGCACCGGTGGCGTCACCCGTGTCGGTATAGGTGGCGTGGCCCGGGCCGGCCGCGTCGGCCCGGTCGGCAGACTTCCCGTCCCTGGGCATGCAGATGGTCGTGTCGTCCCGCATGGTGGTCTCCCCCGTACAGACGAATACTCTCGGTGACGACCGTAACCCCGTGCGACGACTTCTCGCTCCGCCTGTGGACAACTCCCGTTCCGGCCCTGGCGTGCGGGCGCGGCTCCGGAAACGACGGCCCGAGAAGGCGGAGGGCGGTCTCAGAAGTCGGAGACCGTGACCCGCCCCGGCTGCCGCGCGGCCACGGCCAGGTGCTCCCCCACCCTGTTGACCAGCAGCGTCATCTCGTAGGCGACCTGGCCGACATCGGCTTCCGCGGCACTGAGGACGCACAGACAACTGCCGTCGCCCGCCGCGGTGACGAACAGCATCGCGTCGTCGAACTCCACCATGGTCTGCCGCGCCCTGCCCGCCCGGAAGTGCCTGCCCGAGCCGCGGGCGAGACTGTGCAGTCCGGAGGAGACGGCGGCGAGGTGCTCCGCGTCCTCCCGGGCGAGTCCCGTGCTCGCCCCGGTCACCAGGCCGTCGTTCGACAGCACGAGCGCGTGCCGTATGTACGAGACCCGCTTGGTCAGGTCGTCCAGGAGCCAGTCGAGCCCCTTGTCCGCTGCCATGACGTTCCTCCCCGTTCGTGTGTTCGTGTTCCCCCGTGTCGCCGGTAAGCCTTGCGCACTGTCCCCGTCCCGGCAAGGAGTCATCACGGGCGCACGGCAGCGGAGAGTTGACTTTCCCTCACCACGGGTCGCGTCCGAGGATGACTCCCATGGCGAGAAAGATGTCTCAGGACGAATGGCGGGCTTTCGTGTCCCAGGGCACGCGCACCGCGAAACTGTCGACGGTCCGGGCGGACGGCAGCCCGCACATCGCACCGGTCTGGTTCCTCCTCGACGGTGACGACCTGCTCCTCACCACGGGGAAGGAGACGGTGAAAGGGCGGAACCTCGCCCGCGACGGCAGGGTCGCGCTCTGCGTGGACGACGACCGTCCGCCGTTCTCGTTCGTGGTCGTCCAGGGCCGCGCGGAAATCAGCGAGGAACCGGAGCAGTTGCGGCACTGGGCCACGCGCATCGCCGCCCGCTACATGGGCGAGGACCGCGCCGAGGAGTTCGGTGCGCGCAACGGGGTGCCGGGCGAGTTGCTGGTGCGGGTGCGCGTCGAGAAGGTCCAGGCCATGGCGGACGTGGCCGACTGACGGCGCCTCACCCGGCCGCCGACCGGCCGGGGGCGCTGCCGGCGGATCGCGGGGCCGGGCCCTCGCGGCCGCTCTCGTCCGGGCGCCTCACCCCACCGAGTCGAGCAGCCGGGCGGTGTGCATCCGCCCGGCGTACTCGACCAGCCGGATGAGCACCTCCTTCCCCGAATCGCGGTCGCGCGCGTCGCACAGCACCACCGGCGTCCCCCGATCGAGGTCGAGCGCACGGGAGACCTCGTGCGCCCCGTAGGTCCGCGCCCCCGGGAAGCAGTTGACGGCGACGACGAACGGGATCCGCCGGTGCTCGAAGTAGTCGACGGCGGGAAAGCTGTCCTCGAGACGCCTGGTGTCCGCGAGGACCACCGCACCGAGCGCGCCCTGCGAGAGCTCGTCCCACAGAAACCAGAATCGGTCCTGTCCGGGCGTCCCGAAGAGATAGAGGGACAGCCCCGAGCGGATCGTGATGCGCCCGAAGTCCATGGCGACGGTGGTCGTCGTCTTCTGGTCGACTCCCCCCGTGTCGTCGACGCTCTCGCCCGCCTCGCTGAGCTGTTCCTCGGTGCGCAGCGGCCGGATTTCGCTGACCGCTCCGACGAGGGTCGTCTTGCCGACGCCGAACCCGCCGGCGACCAGTATTTTCAGCGCGAGAGCGGCGGCGTCTCCGCCGATGCCGCCAGAGAGCTCGGGAGCCATCGATCACTTCTCTCCGTGGGTGTGCGCCGACAAACGGCAGAAGGATCCCCAGGTCGCGGCCGTCCCGGCCGCCTCGGGGAAGACCGGCCGAGAGGACCGGCGCCAGCACATCTGTTCTGTGAACGTGAGCAGTATGGCAACCGGAGCCACAGGCGGGGCCCCTGGATCGCTTTTTGCGCGATGTGACTGTTCCGGACTGAAAAGCTGTCCGGAACCATTCGCATTTCGTGTGGCCGCGACAGTTCGACGGGGGGACGCTGGAGAGACGGACGCTATGGCGACGGTGTTTCCCGACGGCGCCGACACCGGCGTTTACCCCTGCGCCGGCAGGGCACTCGGAACGTCCCGTCCCTCGCATGCCCCTATCCCCATGGGAGGCGATTCGCCGTGCAGGCCGACGACACCCAGGATCCCCACGTGCAGGCCCCGGGCACCACGCCCCGGGGGGACGGGCCACGGCGGGACGGCGTGACCAGGATCGTCATCGTGGGTGCGGGGTTCGCCGGACACCGCACGGCACGGGCGCTGTCCCGCACCCTGGCCAGGGAGCGGGTCGAGATCGTCCTGCTGAACCCCACCGACTACTTTCTGTACCTCCCCCTGCTGCCGCAGGTGGCGGCCGGGATCCTGGAGCCGCGGCGGGTGACCGTCTCCCTCGTGCACACCCTCCCGCGGGTACGACTCGTGCTGGGCGAGGCGACACAGGTCGATCTGGCAGGGCACCGTGTGCACTACACGGATCCCGAGGGCACGCGGGGAGAGCTCGCGTACGACCGCCTCGTACTCGCCGTCGGAAGCGTCAACAAGCTGCTCCCCGTCCCCGGTGTGAGCCAGTACGCGCACGGCTTCCGGGGACTGCCCGAAGCGCTGTACCTGCGCGACCACGTCGTCCGGCAGGTCGAGATGGCGGGCGCCGCGCCGCACGCCGAGGAGTGCGCGGCGCGCTGCACCTTCGTCGTGGTCGGCGCCGGTTACACGGGCACCGAGGTGGCGGCCCAGGGCAAGATCTTCACCGACGACCTGCACGCCCAGATGTCCCGGCCGAAGAAGCCGTTCGGCCCGGCCTGGTGCTCCCCGGACACACGGCCGCGCTGGCTGCTCCTCGACATCGCGCCCCGCGTGCTGCCCGAGCTCGACCGGCGCCTGTCCGAGACCGCGGACCGGGTGCTGCGCGCCCGCGGCGTGGAGGTGCGCACCGGTACCTCCATCAAGGAGGCGACGCCGGACGGGGTGTTGCTGGACGACGGCGAGTTCGTGCCGACCCGGACGCTCGTGTGGTGCGTCGGCGTACGGCCCGATCCGCTCGTGGCCGACGTCGGGCTGCCCGTGGACCGCGGCAGGCTGCGGGTGACGGCCGAGCTCAACGTCCCCGGCCATCCGGAGGTGTTCGCCTGCGGTGACGCGGCGGCCGTACCGGATCTGACCCGGCCGCTGCCCCCGGGCGACGACGGCGACGGAACCGGCTACGAACTGACCCCGATGACCGCGCAGCACGCCACCCGTCAGGGCGATGTCGCGGCCAACAACGTGGCGGCATCACTCGGATACGGCACCGCACGCGCCTACCGCCACCACGACCTGGGCTTCGCCGTGGACCTGGGCGGTGTCCAGGCGGCGGCCAATCCGCTCGGCGTACCACTGTCCGGACCGCTCGCGGGCGCGGTGACCCGCGGATACCACCTGGCGGCGATGCCGGGCAACCGGATACGGGTGGCCGCCGACTGGCTGCTGGAGGCCGCGTTGCCGCGCCAGGCGGTGCAGCTCGGTCTCGTCAGCTCCTGGTCGGTGCCGCTCGACACCTCGTCGCCCGAAGTGGCCCGGCTTCCGGGCCGGTCCGGGGAATGACGGCCCGGCGACGACACGCGAACCGGTCACAGGACACCCCGCGAACGGAGTGACATGCGCTACGCAGAACTGACGGAGCTGGCCCAGCAGTTGCGGGTGGATTCCGTGCGAGCGGCCGACGCCGCGGGGTCCGGGCACCCGACGTCCTCGATGTCGGCGGCCGACCTCGCCGCCGTCCTCCTCGCCCACCACCTGCGCTACGACTTCTCCGACCCGGAGAACCCGGTCAACGACCGGCTGATCTTCTCCAAGGGCCACGCCTCGCCCCTGCTGTACTCCCTGTACAAGGCGGCGGGCGCGATCGACGACGAGGAGCTGCTGACGTTCCGCAAGCGCGGCAGCCGTCTCGAAGGCCATCCGACGCCACGGCTGCCCTGGGTGGACGTCGCCACGGGCTCGCTCGGCCAGGGGCTGCCGGTCGGGGTGGGGATGGCCCTCGCCGGCAGGTACCTCGACCGCCTCCCGTACCGGGTATGGGTGCTCTCCGGGGACAGCGAGATGGCGGAGGGTTCCGTCTGGGAGGCCGTCGAGCACGCCGCGTTCGAGAAGCTGGGCAATCTGAAGCTGATCATCGACGTCAACCGGCTCGGACAGCGAGGTCCGACCCGCCACCAGCACGACCTCGACGCCTACGCGCAGCGCCTCCGGGCGTTCGGCTGGCACACCGTCGAGGTCGACGGCCACGACGTCGAGGCCGTCGACAAGGCCCTCACCGAGGCGGCCGAGGTGGACGAGCGTCCGACGGCCGTCATCGCGGCCACCCGCAAGGGGCGGGGCGTCGCCGCCGTCGAGGACCAGGAGGGCAGGCACGGCAAACCGCTGCCCGACGCGGAGGCGGCCATCGAGGAACTGGGCGGCCCGCGGTTCGTCCGGGTCGAGGTCGAGCCGCCCCCCTCGGCCCCCGGCCGGCGCGTACGGGACCTCGGGCCGCTGGAGCTCCCCCGCTTCGAGCGCGGTACGGAGGAGGCCACCCGCACGGCGTACGGACAGGCCCTGGCGGCGCTGGGTTCGGCGCGGGGCGACGTGGTCGCGCTCGACGCCGAGGTCGGGGACTCCACGCGCACGGAGTACTTCCGGAAGGAGCACCCGGACCGGTACCTCGAGTTCTACATAGCCGAGCAGCAGCTCGTGGCCGGCGCCGTCGGCCTGCAGACGCGCGGCTGGGTGCCCTACGCGTCGACGTTCGCCGCGTTCCTCACCCGGGCCCACGACTTCGTCCGGATGGCCGCGGTCAGCCGGGCCGGCATCAATCTCGTCGGGTCGCACGCGGGCGTGTCGATCGGCGAGGACGGCCCCTCGCAGATGGGCCTCGAGGATCTGGCGATGCTCCGGTCCGTCCACGGGTCGACGGTGCTGTACCCGTGCGACGCCAACCAGACGGCGCGGCTGGTGGCGGCCATGGCGGACCTCGAGGGCGTCCGCTATCTGCGGACCAGCCGAGGCGAGACACCCGTCATCTACGGTCCCGACGAGGAGTTCCCCGTCGGCGGCAGCAAGGTGCTGCGCAGCGGCGACGGCGACAAGGCGACGATCGTCGCCGCGGGCGTGACGGTCCACGAGGCCCTGCGCGCCGCGGACGCGCTGGCGGCGGACGGCATCCCGGTCCGGGTCGTCGACCTCTACTCGGTCAAACCCGTCGACGCGGACACGCTCAACGACGCCGCAGCGGCGACGGGATGCGTGCTCACGGTGGAGGACCACCGTCCGGAGGGCGGGATCGGCGACGCCGTGGCGGAGGCGTTCTCGGACGGGCGTCCCGCACCCAGGCTCGCCCGGCTCGCCGTGCGCGACATGCCCCTCTCCGCGACACCCGAGGAGCAGTTGCACGCCGCCGGGATCGACGCGGAATCCATCGCGGCTGCCGTCAAACTGCTCGTGGAACGGGTCATCGCCCACTGAGGCGACCGGTGCCCTTCGACGTGTCCGAGCGTGCGCCGTCCGGCCGTGCCGGTGTCTACCGGCCGGCCGCACGGGGTACCCGCGAGCCATGAGCACCACAACCGTGCGGGCCGGCCGCCGTGAACTGGAGGTCCACCGGCCGGAGAAGGTCCTGTTCCCCGCCGACGGTTTCACCAAGGCGGACCTCGTCGAGTACCACCGGGCGATCGCCCCGCACATGCTGCCGCATCTGCGAGGCCGGCCCCTGATGCTGGAACGGCTCCCCGACGGCCTCGACGGGCCCCGGTTCATGCAGAAGGAGACACCGGAGAGCTATCCGGACTGGGTGCGTCGCGCCGAGGTCCCCAAGGAGGGCGGCACGGTCACCCACACGGTGTGCGACGACGCGGCGACGCTCGTCCACCTCGCCGACCAGGCGTGCGTCACCCTCCACCGCTGGCAGTCGAAGGCCGACCGCCCGGACCACCCCGACCGCCTGGTCTTCGACCTGGACCCGCCGGAGGACGACTTCGAACCGGTGCGGCGGGCCGCGCGGCTCCTCGGCGAAATGCTCGGCGAGCTCCGGCTGCCGTCGGTCCTGATGACGACCGGTTCACGGGGCCTGCACGTCGTCGTACCGCTCGTCAGGCGTCACGCGTTCGACGAGGTCCGGGAGTTCGCGAAGGACGTGGCGGACCTGCTCGCGGCCGCCCACCCGGACCGGCTGACCACCGAGGCGCGCAAGGCGGCACGGGGGGACCGCCTGTATCTGGACGTCCAGCGCAACGGGTACGCGCAGACGGCGGTGGCTCCGTACTCGGTACGGGCCCGCGAGGGCGCGCCGGTCGCCACGCCGATCGACTGGGACCAGCTGGAGGACCCCGGGCTCACGGCGCGCCGGTGGAACATCACGGACGTGGCGGACCAGGCGGCCGCGGACCCGTGGGAGGGTGCGCTGCGGCGCGGCAGGGCGCTGGGGCCGGCACGACGGCGGCTGGACCGGCTGCGCCTCGACCGGACCGGCGGTTGAGCACCCGGGGGCCCGCCGCCCCGGCCCGCCGCGCCACGGTTGCGCCGGGGCGGCGGCCGATCCGCGGCGGGGGCGGCGACACCGGTGGTGGCTGCTCGTGAACCGGGACCACCGCGAACGCGGCAGCCGCTCGGACCGCAGGACCCGGCTGACCGTACTCGTCGCGGCGGTCTCGTCGCGGCGGTCTCATGGGGCCGGGCGAGGGCGTCCCGAGACCGGCGCCCCGGACCCGGGGCCCCGCCACGGGCAGCACGTCGGCGACGGTGACGGACGGGCGAGCCGCCCGCCCCGATGCGGGCGGGACGCGGTTGTCGGACCCCTTCGCTACGGTGCGGGGCATGACCAACTTCGTACTGGTGGCAGGCGCTTGGCTCGGCGCATGGGCATGGGACGACGTCGTACCGGAGCTGCGCGCGGCCGGGCACGGTGTGCGTCCGCTGACCCTGTCCGGGCTGGCGGAGAAGAGCGGCGCACCGGCCGGGCAGCAGACCCACGTCCGGGACGTCGTCCGCGAGATCGAGGCGCACGACCTGCGGGATGTCGTCCTCGTGGGGCACAGCTACGCGGGCATCCCGGTCGGTCAGGCCGCGGAGAGGATCGGCGACCGGCTCCGGCGTGTGGTCTTCGTCGACTCGAACGTCCCGGTGCACGGCGAGTCGTTCGTGTCCGCGTGGCCCGACGGCCGGGCGATGATCGAGGCGTCGACGGCCGCGACCGGAGGCTTCTGGGCGCCCCCGCCCGAGGAGGACTTCGCGGGGCAGGGACTCAGCGACGGGCAGATCGGCCGGATCGTCGGCGGTGCGACCCCGCATCCCGGCGCCACGCTGACCGAACCGGCGGTGCTCGGTCGGGCCATCGGCGAACTCCCGGCGACGTACGTCAAGTGCCTGCTCGACGGGCCGGAACCCGGCCCCGACGTGGTCGAACTGCTGCGTGGCGAGCGCTGGCAGCTGGTCGAGCTGGACACCGGGCACTGGCCGATGTTCTCCCGTCCGCGCGAACTGGCTCGGGTGCTCCTCGACGCGGGGGCTGCTCGGGGCGTGGTGCGAACGTAGCTCCGTCCGCCCGCAGGCCAGGAGGGACCTTCGCAGGACGCCCACGGCGCGCCGGGCGGGATTCGTCGGACGCGGCGCAGTGGCGCGACCACCGGGCGCCCGCGCGTACGGGCCGACGGCCCGCGCGGGGCCTCGTCGAGGGAGCCCGCGCGGCACCGGGCACTGCACGGCCGGGTCCATGGGGCGAGCCGGTGGCTCTTCGTGCCCGTTGCCCGGGCCGTCAGCTCCCGGTGCCCGCACCGGCGGTCCGGCGGGCGAACTCCGTGAGGAAAGCCGAGCAGAAGGCCTTCAGGTCGTCCGGCTTCCGGCTGGTGATCAGTGTGTTCGGGCCCTCGCGGCAGATCCGCACCTGCTCGTCGACCCACGTGCCGCCCGCATTGCGGATGTCGGTGCGCAGGCTCGGCCACGACGTCAGCGTCCTGCCACGCACCACATCGGCCTCCACGAGCGTCCACGGAGCGTGGCAGATGGCCGCCACGGGCTTGCCCGCCCCGAAGAACCCGCGGACGAAGGCGACGGCCTGCTCGTCCATGCGGAGGAAGTCGGGGTTGGCGACTCCGCCGGGGAGTACGAGGCCCGCGTAGTCCGTCACGGAGGCGTCGGCCACGACCTCGTCGACGGGAAACGTGTCCGCCTTGTCGAGGTGGTCGAAGGCCTGGACGCGGCCGGGCTCGACAGAGATCAGCCGCGGGGTGTGCCCGGCGTCGGTCACGGCCTGCCAGGGTTCGGTCAGCTCGACCTGTTCGACGCCTTCGTGCGCCGTGAGGAAGGCGATGTTCATGGGGCTCCACCCTTCTCTCCCCCGCTCGCGTCGCCGGTCCGGCATGCTTGCCGGAACACGGCCCTGTCCGGCGGTGCGCGTACCCGCCTGGGTGATCGCTATGCGGCGACCGGCACCGTGGCGGTCGGCGGCCTGCTCCGGTGCCCCTCGCGTCGGCCACGCACTCCGGCGCCCGTCGGCATCGCGCCGCGCCGGCCCCGCACCCGGCCCCCTCGGATGGCCTTCCCCGTCTCCGACGTCCTTCGCGTCTGGCGCATCCCCGCCGTGCTCACCCTCGGCGGGAATCCACCGGCCTCGACGGGAATCCGCCGGCGTTCGCCCGCGGCGGCACCGCGTGGACGGGCGTGGGCGAGTCACGGGACCGAAGGGCCCGGTCAGGTCTTCCAGTGCGCGGGGCGGTGCAGGCCGCTCGGCACTCGCGTCGCCGCGTCCCCCTTCGCCTGCTGGAGCTGCGGCTGGGTGAGGAAGATGCTGCCGGTGAGGTCGGCTCCCGAGAGGTCGGCGTCCCTGAGGTCGGCGCCGAGGAGATCGGCGAGACGCAGATCGGCACCGCTGAGGTCGGCAGCGATCAGACAGGCCCCGCGCAGGTCCGCGCCGTGGAGATCGGCGCGCGCGAGCCCGGCCCCCAGGAGGTCCGCGCCCCTGTGCTTCCTGCCTCGGCCCGGCGTCACCCCGGCCCTGGCCAACTCGCTCGCCCGGAGCAGCAGTTCGCCCGTACGTCCACGGAGCGCGGCCACGTCCGTCCCGAGCAGCACCTCGGCGTCCCGCAGGGTCACGGCCTCGATCTCGTCGCGGAGCGCGCGCGCCGCCGCGTGCACCGGACGGGCGGGAGCCATTCCCAGAACGGCCGTCAAGTACCACAGCAGTTCGTGCAGTTGCCGCATCACCGGAAAGACGTCGAACATCCGGCGGGCCCCGGGGGCCTGCCGCCAGCTCCGCCCCCCGAACGTCACCTGTGAGACCTTCTGGCCCGCGCCGAAGCAGTCGTACACCGTGCAGCCGGGGAATCCGCTGTCCCGGAGCCGGGTGTGGATGCCGCAGCGGAAGTCCTCACGGAGGTTGCCGCAGGGGCGGCCGGCGGGCTTGTCGACGGCGAAGTCGGCCGAGGCGGAGAAGGGCAGCGCCACACAGCACAGGGCGAAGCAGTCACCGCAGTCGGCCCGCAGCGCCGTGGTGTCGGGGGCGGGTGCTGCGTCCTGGTGCGCGTCGGTCACTGAGCCGGTGCCTCTTCCGTGGTGGGTGACGGGTTTCCGTGGTGGCTACGGGTCCAGTCTTCCTCATCCGAACGGTCGTTCCCCCGCCTGTGCCCCCCTTCCACGGACCTGTGCCGCGAGACCGTCCTGCGGGCG
This sequence comes from Streptomyces sp. HUAS CB01, assembly GCF_030406905.1. Classification (NCBI taxonomy): domain Bacteria; kingdom Bacillati; phylum Actinomycetota; class Actinomycetes; order Kitasatosporales; family Streptomycetaceae; genus Streptomyces; species Streptomyces chengbuensis. Next base: position 7,662,084 of record NZ_CP129137.1, on the reverse strand, counting down.
TTTGCCGCGAGGGCCGCCGGGCAGGCGCTCACACGTGCTTCGGAGCCCGGGCGTGCCCCGTGCGACGCCCGGGAGCGCGCCCGGCTCCGGGCGAGGGACACCGTCAGCACCGCACGAGGAGCTGAGCGTGAGCAGGCAGACGTACGAGCGCCGCACGCATCCCCACGACGACGCCCCGGACACGGCCGAGGCCTTCGCACGGCTGGCCCTGCTCCCGGACGGTCCGGAGAAGGCCACGCTGCGGGAGGAGCTGGTGAGGACCTGGCTGCCGATGGCCGACCGGCTCGCGGGGCGCTATCGCAATCGGGGCGAGGCACTCGAGGATCTGCGTCAGGTCGCCGCGCTGGGGCTGGTGAAGGCAGTGGAACGCTACGACCCGGATCGCGGTGGGGCCTTCGAGTCGTTCGCCGTGCCGACGATCGACGGGGAGATCAAGCGGCACTTCCGCGACCACACGTGGACCGTGCACGTGCCGCGCCGGGTGCAGGACCTCCGCAATCGGGTCCGCGCCGCCCGCCAGGAGCTCGTCCAGTCCGTCGGCGGCCGTGAACCGAGCGCCGCCGAGATCGCGCGGCACGCGGGGATGACCGAGGAGGAGGCGGGGGCGGGCCTGGAGGCGCTCGGCAGCTACAGCGCCCTCTCCCTGGACGCGGAGGTCCAGGGCGGCGAGGAGGGCTTCACGCTCGCCGATGCGATGGGCGGCCCCGATCCGGCGCTCGACGTCGTCGTCGACCGCGAGGCGGTCAGGCCCCGACTGGACGGACTGCCGGACCGTGAGCGGCGGATCCTCTACCTCCGCTTCTTCCGCGACATGACGCAGCGAGGCATCGCGGAGGACCTCGGCATCTCGCAGATGCACGTCTCCCGGCTGATCAACCGCTGCTGCAGCCGGCTGCGGGACGAGATCATGCGCGACGCGGTGCCTGCCGGCCGCCTGTGAGGCGCGCCCGACGGAGCGGCGTCCCGCGCCGCGCCGGGCACTGCGCAGGCCCTGCTCCCCCGTGCGGCAGTGACCACTGCGGCCGGGTGACGACGGGGCCCACCGCCCGTCACCCCCGCCGGCCCTCCTCGGGCGTGCCGTCCCGCCCCGCACCCGCCGGGCCGGCCGCCCGCCGGCCGAGCCTGTCCACGGCGCCGACCACCCGGTCCCAGAACCTCTCCCGGTCGAGGCCCACCGCCACACGCGCGTTGACCGGCCGGTCGAGGTACCGGTGCAGGTCCACGACGGTCGCCCCGCGCGTGAACTCCCCGCGCAGCTCGATGGCGACACTCGCGTCGACGCACTCCACGATCTTCGGGTCGATGACCCGGGCAACCGCGACCGGGTCGTGCAGGGGTGGCGCCGGAAAGCCCCACAGCCGCCGGTAGGTGGCGGCGAAGAACGTCATCAGTTCCGCGCAGACGCGTCCCAGGTCCGTGCCGAGCCCTTCGAACCGGGCGAGCACCTCGGGGGTGACGAGCGCCTGATGGGAGACGTTGAGCCCGCACATGGTCACGGGCAGCCCGCTGCGGAAGACGATGTCGGCGGCCTCGGGGTCGACGTACATGTTGAACTCGGCGGCGGGAGTGCGGTTGCCGCGTTCCGTCGAGCCGCCCATGAGCACGATCTCGCGGATGTGCGCCGCCGCGTCGGGATGCCGGGTGAGCAGCAGGGCGATGTTGGTCAGCGGGGCGGTCGGCACGAGGGTCACGGGCTCCGGATGCCGGGTCAGGAGCCGGTACATGAGGTCGACGGCGTGTTCGGGCACGGTCCCGACGGTCGGTTCGCCGAAGCTCGGGCCGTCCATGCCCGACGTGCCGTGGACGTCCTCCGCGACGTGGAGTCGTCCCACGAGCGGCCGGGCACAACCGGCGGCGATGGGCACGTCGGTGATGCCCGCGGCGGTGCAGATGCGGCGGGCGTTGAGCGTCGTCTTCTCCAGCACCTGGTTGCCGGCGACCGTGGTGATCGCGAGCAGGTCGATCTCGGGGTCCCCGGCGGCGAGCAGGATGGCGACGGCGTCGTCGTGCCCGGGATCGCAGTCGAGGATGATCGGTACGGTCACGGTGCTCCTCGGCGTCGGTGTCGGCGCGGAAGCGCGCCGGCGGTACGGGTTGGGCCGGGACCACTGCGGCCGGTACCGGCACGGAGACGGGCTGGCGGGCGTTGCGGGAACGACGCCACCAGTGTGCCCCGGAGGACGCCGCACGGGCCGCTCCGTTCCGGCCGTTGCCTCGCCCTCCGCCCGCACGCACGTCGGTCCGCACCGCGCATCCCGATCCGCACCGGGCGCTTCGGCTCCATGCGTGCGGCCCGGCTCGGCGCACGCCGCCCCGGCACCGGCCAAACGGCTGAGCGACTGGACGACTGGACGACTGGACGGCCCAGCGGCGCCCGACGCAACGGCTCTCCGGCTGTGCGGCGAGACGGCCCGCCCGGGTCCGGGCTCACAGGGCTCTGAGCCCGTCGATCACCTCCCGCAGAATCCTTTCGTCGGGCAGCTGCGCGGGCGGCACGGGCATCGAGACCGTGACGTGCCCGCCCTCCAGCAGGTCGCCGACGAGCACCCGCACCACCCCGACGGGCAGATCGGCGTCCGCGGCGAGCTCCGCGACCGACTGGGTCTCGGCGCGGCAGAGGTCCAGCAGTGCCCGGTGCTCGGGACCGAGCAGGGATTCCGCGGCCCGGTCCACCGCGTCGGCGGCGGCGTCGACGAGCGCGATGAGGTCGAGGCGCACGGAGCTCGGTCCCGGCTTCGTGCGGCCCCCGGTCATGGCGTACGGGCGGACGAGCGGACCCGCCTCCGCGTCGTACCAGCGGCTGCCCTGGAGGTCCGGGCCGCCGTCGGCGGCATCGTTCATGACGGTGGAGCCTCTCTCCGGGTCAGCCGGCGGCGGGCGGGGTCGTGGACATGCGCGGCGGGGTGCCCAGGTGCTCCCCGACGCGCTTGACCAGGCGCGCCATCTCGTAGGCGATCAGCCCCACATCGGCGGTGACGGCGCTGAGGACGGCGAGGCAGGAGCCGTCGCCGGCAGCGGCGACGAAGAGGAACCCGTCGTCCATCTCGACCATCGTCTGCCGGACCCCGCCGGTCCTGAAGTGGCGGCCCGCCCCCTTGGCGAGGCTGTGGAACCCGGAGGAGACGGCCGCGAGATGCTCCGCGTCCTCCCTGGTGAGGCCGCCGGAGGCACCGACGGCGAGGCCGTCGTTGGAGAGCACGACCGCGTGGCGGACCTCGCCCACCCGCAGCACCAGGTCGTCGAGCAGCCAGTCGAGTTCTCCGGAGCGGGGGTGCAGGGTCCTCTCGTGGTCGATCATGCGTGGTCTCCTTCGCTGCTGTGAGCCCTGGTGTGGGTGGGGCTGCCCGGTGCGGCGCCACCGCCGCGCGTCCAGCCGGCGCGGTAGGCGGTCATCCGGTCCCTGACCTGCTCCGGGGTACGTTCGGGCGCGTCGTGCGCGGCGGGCCCGGCCGGGTCCACCGGTTCGTGCTGCGCGGCCTCGCGCAGCTGGGGGACGAGGTTGGCCTGCCTGACGCGGCGCGGCAGGCTGCCCGTTTCCTCAGGGGTGGCGGGGTCCCTTCGGACGGGGTCGCCCTGAGCCGGCGGGCGGGCGGCGGGGGGCTCGGGGCGGGGGTCCTCGGGGGGTGGCGAAGGGCTGCGGTCGCGCAGCCGCAGGGCGATGACCCCGGGCGGCGGGGGTGCGGCTTCCCCGGACCGGGCCTCGATGCGGGGCCGGCCGGGCCGGCCCCGCAGGGACGGCTCGCCGTGGGGGGCGGGGCGCGGCGCGGCGTCCGGAACGGCGTACGGGGCGGAGTGCGGCGCGGGTCCCGGCGCGGGGACCGGACCGGTCTCGTCCCGCCGGGCTGTGGGCTGCGGTGCTCCCGGCGGGAGGGCGCTCTGCAGCAGCGCCGTGGGGAGCAGGACGACGGCGGTGGTCCCTCCGTACGGTGAGGTCCGCAGTCTCACCTTGATGTCGTGGCGGGCCGACAGCCGGCTGACGACGAAGAGGCCCAGCCGGTCGCTGTCGAAGAGGTCGAGTGCCTCCGACTGCTCGATGCGGCGGTTGGCGTCCGCGAGGGCCTCCTTGCCCATGCCGAGGCCCCGGTCCTCGATCTCCAGCGCGTATCCGTTGCCGACGGGCTCGCCGCTGACCCTGACCTTCGTGTGCGGGGGCGAGAACTGTGCGGCGTTCTCCACGAGTTCGGCGAGCAGATGGGTGAGGTCGGCGACCGCGGCCCCGACCACGGCGGCCTCCGGAAGCTGCCGCACCTCGACCCGCGCGTAGTCCTCGATCTCGGACACGGCGGCGCGGACGACGTTGGTGAGCGGCACGGGCACGCGCCAGGCCCGCCCCGGTGCGGCCCCGGACAGGATGATCAGGCTCTCGGCGTGCCGCCGCATACGGGTCGTCAGATGGTCCAGACGGAACAGGTCGCCGAGTTCGCCGGGGTCCTCGGCCCGTCGTTCCATGCTGTCGAGCAGGGTGAGTTGCCGGTGTACCAGGACCTGGCTGCGGCGGGCGAGGTTGACGAACACCCCGGAGATGCCGCGGCTGAGTTCGGCGCGCTCGACGGCGGCGCTGAGGGCCGCGCGGTGGACGGTGGACAGCGCCTCGCCGACTTCGGCGATCTCGTCCCGCGGCGGCGGCCCGGGCGGTGCCTCGGCGCGGACGTCGATGTCCTCGCCGGACCGGAGGCGGCGCATGGCGTGGGGCAGTTTGTGCCGGGCGATCCCCAGGGCCGTGTTGCGGAGGCTGACGAGTTCGACGACGAGGGCACGGCCGATGCGCACGGAGATGACGAGGGAGGCGGCCACCGCGGCGAGGCCGAGGAGGACCGCGGCCCCGGCGGCGGTGAACAGCCCCTGCCCGACCGGGTCGGCCCGGTCCGCGGCGCCACGTTGTGCGGCGGACTCGATGTCGCGCATGCCGGCGCGCACGGCGCTGTGCGCGGTGTCCCAGGTGGCGACCGGCACGGCCGCGGCCGCCGGGCGGCCCGCCGGGGCGGCGCTGGTGGCCTCCTCGGCGGACCGGAGGACCCGGTAGGCGCTCCCGTTCGTGAGTTCGCGCCAGGCGGCGCGCTCGCGTGGCCGCAGATCGGCCACGGCGGACTCGGTGAGCGCGCGACGGGCCTCCACCGCGCCGGTGAACCGCCGGAGCCTGTCGGCGCCGAACGACTTGTGCGCCCGGGCGGCGGTGAGCAGGGCGTCCTCGCGGGCGAGCATCTCGCCCGCCCGGGCGAATTCGAGCAGCACCCGGGCGTCCGAGCCCCGTCCGGAGTCCTGGACTCCGGCGAGGGCACCGGCGACGCCGAAGCCTGAGCCGATGGCGGCCGTGTACGTGTCGTACGCGCGGTCCCAGTCGGTCCTGCGGTCGAGGACGGAGACGCGGAGGGCGGCGAGCGAGCGGCCCTGCGCGACGAACGCGGCCAGCCGCCCGGCGACGTCGCTCGGCAGATCGCCTCCGTCGGCGACGGTGTGGGACGCGTCGAGGGACAGTTCGGCGAGCGCGGCGTCGGTGGCCTTCGACTGCTGCCGCAGGTCGGCGGCGCGCTGGGCGTCCGGCGCGGCGATCTGGCGGAGGGCGGCGCGCCGTTCGGCCTGGAGTGCGCCGACGGCGTCGGCGACGGGGCCGCGGACCCGGTCCTCGACGTCCTGGAGTTGACGGAGCCGTGCGACGTCCTGCGCGGTGGTGACGGTGGCGAAGCCCCAGAGGGCGAGCAGGGAGACGACGGGGACCATCAGCAACGAGATGATCTTGGCGCGTACCGTGCGGGGACGCAGATGCCATTCCCCGGGGCGTTGCGGTGCCGGCCCGCGGTGCGGGTCGTCCGGCCCGTGGGCCGTGTCGGCCTCGGCCCGTTCGTCCGCGGGCGGCCCCGCGTGGGCGCGGCGTCCGCGGAGGGCCGGAACGCCGGCTGTCGCCGCGGGTCGCGGGTGCGGGTTCGGCGTCTCGGCGCCGGGCTTGCTGCGAGGTCTGCGCATGGCCTCCTCGTTCCGGGTACGGGGCGTTGGGTGCGGCGGGGCGGCCGTGCGGGCGGTTGGTCGGGGTCCGAGGGGTCCCGGACGCGCCTGGCGACGGGGCGGTTCACGACGTGGTGGGTGCAGGCGCGGACACCGTGGGCTCGGGGTCCGTGGTCCGTTCGGCGGAGGCGTAGGCGGCCCGTTCGCGTGCCGTCGGGGTGAGCGCGACGAAGGCCGAGGTGAGGAAGAGGTACGACCCGAGGCCGACGGCGAGGGGGAAGATGAACTGCATCGTGGTGGCCCCGGGCAGCACCGCGTCCGAGGGGGCGACACCGACGCTGACGGCGAACATGCCCGTGTAGTGCATGCTGCTGACCGCCGCGCCCATCACGAGGGAGGCGACGGCGACCGCGCGGGGCGACTTGATGTTGAGCGCCGCCCACAGGGCGGCGGTCGCGGCGACCACCGCGATGACGACGGAGAGGGCGACGAGCAGCGGGTCGTAGGTGACGTCGCCGTGCAGCCGGAGGGCCGCCATGCCGAGGTAGTGCATGCTGGCGACACCCAGTCCGGTGGTCAGTCCGCCCAGCAGCAGGGCGCGGACCCGGTCGCGGCTGTGGCCGACGGCGAAGACGCCCACGCCGACGACGGCCATGGCGACGACGAGGCTGAGGATGGTGAGCGGGACGTTGTAGCGGATGTCGGTGCCGGTGACGCCGAAGCCGAGCATCGCGACGAAGTGCATCGTCCAGATGCCGGTGCCGATGGCGGAGGCCGCCGTGAGGAGCCAGTTGCGGCGGGAGCGGCCGGTCGCGTCGAGCGCGCGCACGGTGCAGCGCAGCCCGAGGGCGGCGCCGATGCAGGCCATCGCGTACGACAGCACGGGGGTCAGCCAGCCGAATGTGGCGTGGTCCAGGTGTCCCATGGCTCAGGGACGGTAGTCCCGATGGGGGCGCGGGACGGGGGCGCATTTCGAAAGCGGATGGAATATGACAGCCGATGTTTCAGAACGATCGTGCCGAGGTCGAACGTGTGCGCCGCACGTCTGTTCCGGCAGTGCTCGGTGAATCGGCCCGGGGGGTGCGGGATCATGGGCACATGACCGACGACCACGCGCGTGTGCAGGAGTTCTTCGGTGCCCGGGCCGCCGACTGGGACGTGCGGTTCCCCGACGACGGGCCGGCCTTCGCCACGGGTGTCTCGGCACTGGACCTGGCGTCCGGCGACGCGGTCCTGGACGCCGGCTGCGGTACCGGGCGCGCGCTGCCCCTTCTGCGCGAGGCAGTGGGCCCGAGCGGTACGGTCGTCGGCGCCGACCTGACCCTCGAGATGCTGCAGATGGCGGTGCGCGCCGGACGCGACCGCGACGCCGCACTGCTGCAGGCCGACGCCGCACGTCTGCCGCTGCGCACGGCGTCGATGGACGCGGTGTTCGCCTCCGGCCTCATCGCCCACCTGCCGAATCCTGCCGACGATCTGCGTGAGCTGGCCCGGGTGGTGCGCCCCGGGGGACGTCTCGCGCTCTTCCATCCCATCGGCCGGGCCGCGCTGGCGGTCCGCCAGAAGCGCCGGCTCACGCCCGACGACCTGCGCGCCGAGCCCAACCTCGGCCCGCTGCTGGCCGCCACCGGCTGGCGGCTGGTCTCGTACGCCGACGAGGAGGCGCGCTTCCTCGCGCTCGCGGTCCGCGAGGACTGACCGGCCCGGACACGGCCCCCCGACCGGCGGCTTGTTCCGGTGCGGCGGCCGCCCGCCGGGCACAGCGGGCCCGGTCTGCTCCGGGAGGCCGTACGCGGAGGGCGGACACCGGAAGTCGCCCGGCAGGAGAACACCGGCAGGAACGACAGGAGGACTTGTCACACCGGCGGGGTACACCGGAAGAGTGACGGTGCGGTGGAAGGGGGCCCCGGGATGTTCGACAAGGTGATGAGCGGAATCCGCAGACTCGTGGCGCAGCGGACGGGTGGCGGGGAGGGCACGCCGCAGGCGAAGGTCGTCCGGCGGCGCCAGCCGAATCTCTTCGAGGCCGCGGCGGAGTACGTCTCCGCGTGCGCCGAGGACGATCAGCAGGGAATCGAGGAGGCGTCGGGCTGGGTGTCGCCGGAGGCGCTGTCGTTCGGGGTGAACGAGCTGGCCTGCCGGGCCGTGATCGCCCTGGCGCGCGAGCGCGACGAGTCACCGCGGTCCGTGGCCCGCGGTCTGCTCGGACTGCCCGTCGCCTGACCGCACGGGCCCGGAGGGGCGGGGGCGCGCGGCCTGACGCCGTCCCCGCCGCTCCGCAGCGGTGCCCGCGCCCTGCGTACGGGCGTGGAAGGAGTCGTCCCAGATTCCTGTCGCGGGCTCTCGACGCCGGGGTTACCCACTGGTTAAGGTGCGCCGACGAACGATCCGATGGGGAGGATGCCGTGGCCGGGACGGACGAAGCGGCCGACGACGCGCTCTTTGTGCTGACTGCGCAGCTGCTCACACCCGCGCAGTTCCCCAGCGTGCTCGGCGACGACTACCCCGCCGCGTGCGCGGCGCTGGGACTCGGCGCCTGGGACGGCGGCTACGGGCTGGTCCTCGGGCAGGACGGCGACGGCGCACGGTGGACGGTCGTGATCGACGACGTGTCCCTGGTCGCCGTCGCGATCGCGTCGTGGGACTGCGGGATGGAGTACGACCTGTCGCCGAGCGACCGTTCGGTGGTCGCCGCGCTGCCTGGCTGGCCGCTGGCCGTGGCCACCGTCGCGCCGGGTGTGCCCGCGCCCCACGACCCGGACGAGGAGGAGGCGGGCGGCCCACCGCTGACCCCGCCCGACACGAGCGAGTGGGGCCCCGCGCAGCGGAGGCTCGGCGCGGACGAGGTCGCGCTGCAGTGGGCCGTGTGGCGCGAGCAGGTGTCCGAGCAGATCACGTTCGTGCAGCCGGACGCGGCGGAGGAGGAGCGCGCGACGCCGCACGAGGGTGTGCGGCGGGTGCTCAAGGAGCTCCACGGCTATGTGGACGACACGCCGCCGCTCGGACGGGTGCGGTCGAGCTTCGCGCCGGACGGTGCACGGATGCTGCGGGCGGACGGGCCCGGCTGGTCGCTGGTGGCCAGGACCGACGACATCGCCTTCGTGCTGCTGGACGAGGAGCCGGGCGAGGTGCTGCCGGTGGGACGCGGTCCGGAGCTGCCGGGACTGCTGGAGGCCCTGGACAAGATGGCGGTACGGCCCGCCTGAGCCGGAGGGCTGAGCCGCGCTCCCGAGACGGCCGGCGGTGGCGCGTACCCGAGACGGCCGGCGGTGGCGCCCGCCTGAGACGGACGTACGGAGCGGCTCGGGCGCGCGTTCGGTATCCGAGCGCACCGGGTCCCGCCGACGTCCCACATGGCCGGGGTGTCCGAGGTGTGGGCCGCGCCCATGGCCGGGCGAAGGGGCCCACAGCACGCTGGGGCGTCGCACCCACCCTTTCGCCGTTCATTCGGAGGCCGCCGCCATGCGTCTGTCCCGTACGCCCCGGAGAGCACCGGTACTCGCCGCGCTGCTCCTGGCCCTCACCTCCACGTCCTTCGCCGGCGCCGACCCGGCGCAGGCCGGGGCGCCCTCCGGCCACTGCGCACGTCAGGACCGGCTCGACGTGCCCGGCGCCGCGCACCAGCGGTCGGCCTGTCTCGGCGATCTGACGACGGCCGGGCTGGCCGGAACGCCGTACACCGACATGGCGGACCAGGCGGGACTCGCGGCGGCCGGCACCCGCCGTCCCTCCGGGGTGCCGGGCATCCAGATCGACGGCTACTTCCCCGACGGCTCGCGCCTCAACGCGACCCACGGCTGGAACCACGACGCCCAGTTCGTCATCAGGCTGCCGGACCGGTGGAACGGGGGGCTGGTGGTCACGGGCGCCCCGGGAACCCGCCGCCAGTACGCCACGGACGCGCTGATCTCCGACCAGGTACTGGCCCAGGGGTACGCGTACGCGGCCACCGACAAGGGCAACACCGGGCCCGACTTCTTCACCGACGGCCGCGCCCCCGGTGACGCCGTCGCCGAGTGGAACCGTCGGGTGACCGAACTGACCCTGGCGGCGAAGAGCGCCGCCCGGCAGCGCTACGGGCACGCTCCGGCCCGTACGTACATGACGGGCATCTCCAACGGCGGTTACCTCACGCGCTGGCAGTTGGAGAACCGCCCGGGGCTCTACGACGGGGGCGTGGACTGGGAGGGCGCCCTGTGGACCGTGCGCGGTCCGAACCTGCTCACGGACCTGCCGGTCACGGTGGCCCGCAGCCTCGGTCGGGCCGGTGACGAGGATCTGCTGGCGGCCGGTTTCGCACCGGGCTCGGAGTTCCTGTGGCCGTACCACGAGAAGGTGTACTGGGGCCTGACGCAGAAGATCTTCCGTGCCGAGTTCGACCCGGCGTACGACCGGCACTGCCCCGGCGCCTCGGCCGGCTCCACCCCCGAGCAGATCTTCTCGGCCTGCCCCTCCGACGCCGTCTACGACCTCGCGGCACGTCCCGCGTCGGTGCGCAAGGCACTGGCGAAGGTGGCGCTCACGGGCAGGATCGGCAAGCCGATGATCACGCTGCACGGCGATCTCGACACCCTGCTGCCGATCCGTCAGGACTCCGACGTCTACGCGGGGATGGTCGACGACCGGGGGCGCGCGCAGCTGCACCGCTACTACACGGTCGAGGACGGCACCCACACGGACGCCCTGTACGACACCCATCCGGACCGGCTGCGTCCGATCCTGCCGTGCTACCGGGCGGCCTTCACGGCGCTGACAGGCTGGGTGGAGAAGGGCGCGGCACCGCCCGCGGACCGGAGGATCCCGAGGCCCGCGAGCGGCGATGTGGTGAACTCCTGTGCGCTGAGCTGACCGCCCGCTCCTCCTCGCCCGGCCCGGGGCCGCAGCGTGCCGACGGCCCGTTCCGCGGGCGTGACGTCGTACCGCGGCACGACGTCACCGACGCGTCGTCACCGGCGAGGGCGAGGTGGAGCCCCCTGTCAGCGCCCGATCTGCTTGCGGTTGTTGATCCGGCGGAGCCGGCGGCGCTGCGAGGGGTCGAGCGCGAAGTAGGCCACGGCGGGCACTCCGACGATCACCAGCAGCGACATCCAGAATCCGATCAGCGGGATCAGGAGAAGGCCGACGGCCACTCCCCCGATGGCGATCTTCGCACCTGTCGACATTTCGCAGCCTCCGTCCGCGGCCCTCGGGCCGCCGCTCCCTGCAGTGACAACGCGCCCGCGTGCCCGGCGGTTCCCTCAGGCGGCACCCGCGTCCTCCGCGGCCCCGCGCACGCCCCCGGACCCGGGGTCCTGCCCGGTCTCCCGCGACCGCAGCCCGCTCCCGACCTCGTGCAGATGGCCGAGGGCCCGACGATACGAGTCGATCGCCCCGGTCTCCGTGTACGGCATGCCGAGGCGCGCGCAGTGGTCGCGGACCAGCGGCCGGGCGAGCCTCAGGTGCGGGCGGGGCATGCTCGGGAAGAGATGGTGCTCGATCTGGTGGTTCAGCCCTCCCAGGAACCAGTCGGTGAGCCTGCCTCCCCGGATGTTCCTCGAGGTCAGGACCTGCCGCTGCAGATGCCCCCAGCGCTCGCCCGGCTCCGTGCCGGGCTTCTCCATGCCCTTGTGGTTGGGCGCGAAGGCCAGACCGAGGTGAAGTCCGAGCAGCATCTGGTGCAGCAGGGCGAAGACGAGCGCCTGGAGGGGGGTGAGGACGGCGAGCAGCAGGGTGAGGTAGCCGCCGGCGTGCGCGAGGAGCAGACCGCCCTCGACCGCGCGTCCGGCGGCGGACCGCCCGCTCCGCCCCGGGGCGTCCCGGCCCGAGCCGTCCGCCCGTCGCGAGAAGGCGTGCCGGAGGCCCGAGACCTTCAGGGACAGGGCTTCGAGGGTGGTCAGCGGGAAGAACAGCGCGGCCTGGTGGCGGGTGAGCCAGCCGCGGAAGCCGGTGCGGCCGCCGGCGTGGTCCCGGGCGAAGACCAGCACGTCGGGGGCGACGTCGGGGTCCTTCTCCGGATGGTTCGGGTTGGCATGGTGACGGTTGTGCTTGTCGTTCCACCAGTCCTGGCTCATCCCGAGCAGCAGGTTCCCGTGCAGGAGCTGCAACGCCCGGCTGATCCGCCGGTCCGGCGTGATCTGCGCGTGGCCCGCGTCATGGGCGATGAAGGCGGAACGCGCCGACAGCAGCGCGAGCGGCAGGGCCAGGGGCAGGGCCCACCAGGAGGGGCCGACGAGCACGACGGCAGTGACGGCGGCGGCTGTCCCCAGCAGGTTGAGGGTGATGACGCGTGCGTACCAGCCGGTGTGCCGCTCCAGCAGCCCCTGCTCCCTGACGGTTCGCAGGAGGGGAGCGAAGTCGCTGCCGGGCGCCCGGTCGGCTGAGCGGGGCGGTGCGGGGACCGTCCGGTCGGGCGGCGGGGCGGGATCGGCGCCGGCGGCGGGCACGGCGGCAGTGGCCTGGGGCATGGCGGTCTCCGGTCTCAGGGCCGTCGCGCCGTCCGGCGCGATCCTCTGCTGAACTGCTCTGACCTGAAGAAACCTAGGAATCGGCGCCCCTTGACGACCATGGCGGCATCCCCCGGACCCGACGGGGGGACTGCCGGGGCGACGGGATGGTGCAGGCACCAGTCCCGCCCGGGGGCGCCCCTGGGGTATCCTCGGCGGCTCCCGCCCCGACTAGTCAAATTTGAGGAATCCGCCATCGCTGTGCACAGGCCCTCCGCGGCACCACCCTCCGAGGACTCCGGGCTCGTCGGCTGCTCCGCCGTGCTCCTGCCGGCGGACCCGCCCCGCACCGGCAGGGTCGCCTTCTGGCACCCGGACGGCACCGAACCCCCGGCAGGCGCCGGTACGCCCGCGGAGCTGACCGTCGCCGGCCCGGGCGGCCGGACCCACGCCGTGACCGCCCGCCTGCTGCCGGTACGGGACGCCCTGCCGGTGCTCCTCCGGGCTCCTGCGGCGGACGGCGCCTCCCCCGCCGCCGCGTTCTGGGGCGCCGCCACCGCGCTGGCGCTCCACCTGGCGGCCCGCGGGCTGCTGCTGCCCGGCATCGGAGTCGGCGGACACGACGCCTGGCGGATCGGTCCGCTGACGGCGGAGGACGGGGAGCGGGTGCGGACCCTCGCCGCCTCGATGCCGCCGACCGCGCACGCGGTGCCCCTCGACGCGGGGGCCTCGCCGGTGCTGCTCCCCGAACCCGAGCGGCTGTTGCGGGCCTTCCTCGACGCCGTGGCGGACGTACTGCCGCGGACACCCGCCGCCCCGCTCGCCGCGGGTTCCGGGGCGTTCGCCGCCGAGGAGCCGGTGCGTCCGCCCGGGGTACGTACGTGGGCACAGGACGTGGCGTCCGGTCATGACGCGGGCGTGCGGCTGTCGTTGCGCGTCGACGTGCTGGGGCGGACCGAGGGGGACGAGGCGTCCGGGACGGCCGGGCACCGGGAGGGACCGTCGTTCCGGGCCGTGCCGCAACTGCACAGCGTCAGCGATCCCGCGCTGGTCGCGGACGCCGCGAGCGTGTGGGCGGGCGGGCAGGAGGAGGCGTTCGGGCCGCGTGCCCGCATGGACGCCCTGCTCGCCCTGCGGCGGGCCGCACGGGCATGGGCGCCCCTCGCACCGTTGCTGTCCGCGGCCGTGCCCGACGCCGTCGACCTCGCGGACGAGGAGGTCGCCGAACTGCTCGGTGATGCCGCGCGCGACCTCGCGGCGACCGGCGTACAGGTCCGCTGGCCCCGGGAGCTCGTCCGCACCCTCACCGCCAGGGCCGTGATCGGGCCGCCCGAGGGAGCCGCGGGGGCCGGTGCGGACCAGAGCGGATCCGCGCTGCCGTCGTTCCTCGCCGCCGACGCCCTGCTCGCCTTCGACTGGCGTTTCACACTGGGCGACCGGGAGCTGAGCCGTGCCGAGCTGGACCGGCTCGCCGAGGCGAGCAGGCCCGTGGTGCGGCTGCACGACCAGTGGGTGCTCGTCGATCCCGAGGAGGTCCGACTGGCCCGCGCTCGCAGGGACCACAAGGTCACGCCCGTCGAGGGGCTGGCCGCGGTGCTCACCGGGTCCGTGGACGCCGGCGGCCGCAGGGTCGGAGTCGAGGCGTCCGGATGGCTGGAACGGCTGCGGGAGCGGCTGGCCGATCCCGAGGGCGGAGCACAGGAGATCGCGCAGCCCGCCGCACTCGCCGCCACCCTGCGCGACTACCAGCTGCGCGGGCTCAACTGGCTGCACCGGATGACCTCGCTCGGGCTCGGCGGCTGCCTCGCCGACGACATGGGTCTGGGCAAGACCATCACGCTCATCGCCCTGCATCTGCACCGGCAGACCGACGCGTCCGCCGCGGGCCCGACCCTCGTCGTCTGCCCCGCCTCGCTGATGGGCAACTGGCAGCGGGAGATCGAGAAGTTCGCCCCCGGCACTCCGGTACGGCGCTTCCACGGGCCGTCCCGGACCCTGGACGGCGTGGCGGACGGGGAGTTCGTCCTCACCACGTACGGCACGATGCGGCTCGACGCGGCGCGGCTCGCGGAGACGGCCTGGGGCATGCTCGTCGCGGACGAGGCCCAGCACGTCAAGAACCCCTACGCGGCGACGGCGCGGAAGCTGCGCACCATCGGGGCGAAGGCGCGCGTCGCTCTCAGCGGCACGCCCGTCGAGAACAACCTCTCCGAGCTGTGGGCGATCCTCGACTGGACGACACCGGGGCTGCTCGGCCGGCTCGGCACCTTCCGGTCGCGGTACGCACAGGCCGTCGAGGGCGGCGACACCGCAGCCGCCGAACGGCTGGCCGCGCTGGTCCGCCCGTTCCTGCTGCGCCGCCGCAAGTCCGACCCGGGCATCGCTCCCGAACTGCCGCCGAAGACCGAGACCGACCGCGCGGTCGCCCTGACCGCGGAGCAGACCGGTCTGTACGAGGCGGTCGTCCGGGAGACGCTCGCGGCGATCTCGGCGGCCGGCGGCATGGAGCGGCGCGGGCTCGTGGTGAAGCTGCTGACCTCGCTGAAGCAGATCTGCAACCACCCCGCCCAGTACCTGAAGGAGGAGGAGCCACGGACCGCCGACCGCTCCGGGAAGCTCGAACTGCTCGACGAACTCCTGGACACGATCCTCGCCGAGGGCGCGAGCGTGCTCGTCTTCACCCAGTACGTACGCATGGCCCGGTTGCTGGAACGGCACCTCGCGGCGCGCGGCACAGGGGCACAACTGCTCCACGGCGGTACGCCGATTCCGGAACGCGAGGCCATGGTCCAGCGCTTCCAGGACGGTGAAGTGCCGGTCTTCCTGCTGTCGTTGAAGGCCGCCGGCACGGGGCTGAACCTCACCAGGGCCGGTCATGTCGTGCACTACGACCGCTGGTGGAACCCGGCCGTCGAGGCACAGGCCACCGACCGGGCCTACCGCATCGGCCAGACACAGCCGGTGCAGGTCCACCGGCTGATCGCCGAGGGCACCGTCGAGGACCGGGTCGCCGCGATGCTCGAGCGCAAGAAGGAACTCGCCGACGCGGTGCTCGGCGCCGGCGATGCCGCACTGACCGAACTGACCGACGCCGAACTGGCGGAGCTGGTCGCACTGCGAGGGGGCGCACGATGACGGACGACGCGTACGAGGACGAACGGACGTTCGTCGCCCTGCCGCCCGCGCGGGGCCGGGGCTTCGCCGGTACCTGGTGGGGCCGGGCCTGGGTGAAGGCCCTGGAGGACAGCGCCCTGGACACGGAGCAGCTGAAGAAGGGACGCCGGCAGGCACGGGACGGCGCGGTCGGGGCCGTGTCCGTCCGGCCCGGGCGGATCACGGCGGTGGTCAGGGACCGCGACGGCACCGGTCACCGCAGCGATGTGCTGCTGCAGGAGCTGACCGACGACGCCTGGGAGCGGTTCCTGGACACGGCCGTGGACCGCGCGGGTCACATCGCGGCGCTCCTGGACCGGGACATGCCCCCGCACCTGGTGGAGGACGCGGCGGAGGCGGGCGTCGAACTGCTCCCGGGCATCGGCGACCTGGAGCCCGAGTGCACGTGCGACGCCTGGGACCTGTGCCCGCACACCGCGGCCCTCTGCTACCAGGTGGCACGGCTGCTGGACGAGGACCCGTTCGTCCTGCTGCTGTTGCGGGGACGCGGTGAGCGCCGGCTGCTCGACGCGCTGCAGGTGCGGAGCGCGGCCCGGGCGGAGCCGTCCGCGCCGGAGTCCGCCGGGGTGTCCGAAGCCTCCGGGGCGGCCGGAACCGCGGGAGTACCTGCGGCCGAGGCGTTCGCGGCGGCGGGCGTCCCGTCGGCACCGCCGGCCGCGCCGCCCCTGCCGGACGCGCCGGGCCTGCCGCCGTCGCTGGACACCGAGACGGGTGCGCCGGAGGGAATCGACCCGGCCGCACTGGAGTTCCTGGCCGCGGACGCGGCGGTACGGGCGCGGCGGATGCTGGCGGAGGCGCTGTCCACGCGACCGGCGGGGCAGGGCCGCGGACAGAGCGTCGCAGCCGGTCTCGCGGAGGGACTCACGACCGGGCTCACGACGGGTCAGGACGCGGTGCGCCTTGCCGCGACGGCACGCGACGCGCTCCCGCCGGCCGTCGCCGACCGGCTCGTCGCGGGCTCCGGCCGGAGCCGTCCCGGCTTCCGACTCGCGGTTCGGGCCTGGCGGTTCGGGGGCGCGGCGGGCCTGGCCGTACTGGACGGCGAGCCCGTCCCGGACGACGTCCTCGCGCGTGCGACGTCCCGCCTGCGGCTCACCGCGGACTGGGACGAGGACGAGCGCCCCTCGCTGCGCGCGGCGGGGAACGGGCGGTGGACCGCGGGGCCTGGGACGCAACTTCGTGTCGGGGCGGACGGGTACTGGTGGGTCTTCACCCGTGCCGCCGGCGCACCCTGGTCCCCCGCGGGCCCGCCGGCCCCGGACCCGGCCTCGGCACTGGCCTCCTTCCGCACCGCGGACGTCCAGGGCCTGTCCGGCGGCTCCTTCGACGGGTTCGGGCCGGGGTCGTCGAGCCCGTCGGGGGACGGGGAGGCCTGAACGGCGAGCGGGCCCGCTGAGGCCGCATGGCCGAAGTCGTGCCGGTGAGGCGGGCGTTGGCGGAGCCACCGCAGCGGGCCGACCGCACGTGCCCGGGCGGCGGGGGCGGTCGGCCCGTCGGCGTCGACGAGAGGACGACCGGCGTGGGAGCGAGGTCGAGCGGACGATCGGCGAGCCCAGGGCATTTCCGGGGCCCTGACGACGAGGTGCCCGAGGCGGGGCTTCGACGGCGTCGTCGCCGCAGTCCGGTTCCCGCCTCGCCCCCCGATCCGCCGGAGGAACCCGGCGGTGAGGCGCCCGAAAACCAGTGGAGCGGCGCCGCTGTGCCCGGTTACCGTGCGCCCGAGCCCAGTCGTCTGGACAAGGACGTGCCGTTGTACACCCTGTGAGGACTCCCGAGCGCTGATTCGTCGCGCGTCGCACATGTGCGCCGCGCTGCTTCTTGCTGCGGACTTCTCACTGGAAACGGTGTCCTTCTGTGCTCAACACCTGGGTCGTCGTACCCACCTGCCTGCCGCTCGTCCTCCGCCGTTGCCACGGGTGCACGTCCGGGCGTTTCCGGGCGAACGGCAAATTCCGCGTCAACGCCAACCACAAGCTGATCGACGCCTGGCTCCTCGCGCTCTGCACCGCGTGCGGGGAAACCACGAAGCTCACGGTCCTGGAGCGGAGGAACGTGCGCTCCGTACGACCGGAACTGCTCGACCGGCTGCATGACAACGACCTCGGCCTGGCAGCCGAGTTGCTCCAGGATGCGGTCATGCGGCGCGGCAATCGCATCGCCCTCGACTGGGACGACGCGTGGCGCCTCGACACCGGCGGATCGGATCACCTGGACCGTGAGGTGATCGACGTCTCGGTCCGCTTCGCGGCGCGGATCCCCGTCCGGCCGGTGCGGCTGATCGCCGAAGGCTTCGGCGTTTCGCGGGCCGAGGTCGAAAGGCTGATCACGGAGGGGAACCTCGTCTCCGCGGTCCGGCTGAGCGGCAGGCTCACCGGCGACTTCGGCTTTACGCTCAAGCGCTGAGTTCGCCCCGGGAGCCCGGGGCCCGTCCGGCAGGATCCACCGGACCGGCCCCCGGTGCACGCCCCGTGGGCTCGGGGCCGCGCCGGCCGCCGGGCCAGCCCCGCGGGGTCACGTGCGGGACGGCTCCCGGCCACGGCCGGCAACGCGGCGCGTGGTCGTGCCAGGAGTCGCGAGCCAGGCGGGAGTTGTCAGATCCGGGGCTGATCCTGCGAGTCCGGCTTCCAGTCCTCCACGAGGAGTCCGAGCAGCACCTCGTCGAGGAACTCGCCCATCACCCAGGCCGAGGAGCGCAGCACGCCCTCACGGACGAAGCCGTTGCGCTCGGCCGAACGCAGCATCGCGGCGTTGTCCGACAGCGTCTCGATCTGCAGCCGCCGCATGCCGCGCACGACGAAACCGTAGTGGCACAGCACCGCGACCACGTCGGTGCCGTACCCCTTCCCGCGGGCGGACGGCAGCAGTCCGAGGCCGACGTGCGCGGACCGGTTGTGGTTGTCGATGCCCCACAGCGTCGCGGTGCCGACCAGTGTGCCGCCACCCAACTCCACCACGGAGAACGGGACGTGGCCGTGCTCCTCGTCGTCCACCACGAGCCGCGAATCGTTCGAGCCCGGTGTGATCGGCCGCCACGGCCGGCCTTCGGCCCGCGAGGCGTTGACCACGTCGTCGTAGAGCTCGGCCCGCAGGATCGGGATGTCGTCCTCGTGCCGGGCCCTGAGCCCGACCTTGCTGCCCTTTAGCATGCAAGCTTCCTATCCGACCGGGCTCGCCGACGGCAACCGGCAAGCGCGACCGCACGGTTACGCCCGAGAGCCCGGTGACGCGTCGGGTCGGAGAAGGTCCGCGGCGGAGGCAGCCCGACACCCGCCACAGCGGCGCACCACACGCACAGCACCCCGGCGGGACGGCGAAACGTCACCGTCGGAGGCCCGTGTGACGACGGCCGGCCGGTGCGCCTGCCGGCGGAACGGGCGGCGGCCGGGGACCGGGACGTACTGCGGGCACTGCGCGGTGCGGGTGCGGCGCCGGGGATCGCGCCGGCCGGTGCGGTGAACCTGCTCGACCCTCGGGCGATCGTGCGGGGCGGCGCGCTGTCGCGGCCGGCGCCGTGACGCCTGCCGTCGCTGGAGCGGAAGGTGCCTGCGCCGTTGGCGCGGGCCGCCCGGCCGTCGTCGGCGGTGTCGGGTCCGGGCTCCGCGGGAGCCCTGCCGCGGGCCACACATTCGGTGATCCGCGCGGTGCTCGATCCGGCCTCGTACGCGGGGATCGCCCGGGACGTGTGACGGATCGTGGTCGGTGCGTGACCCTTGTCGGGGGCGCCGGGCCGCACGACGATGGGCACGGACGCGGACCGGGGACCGGGAGGCCGAGTTGACGGACCCATGGGTGGCTCTGGAGCCCGGGGGCGACGCCGGGCGGCGTGTCGGTGTGCTGCGGCGGGCGTACGAGCAGTTCACGACGGCGGGCCGGATGGAGGCGGACGTGCGGCCGGTCGTGGCCGAGTCGTGGCGGCGGTCCGCGCGGGCGAGGGTCGCCCCGGAGGGCCGGGCGAGTGTCGAACTCGGCGACGACGAACTGGCGCTGTACCGGGACGGGCATCCGCTGTCGCGCGTGATGCCGGTGATCCGGGAGCTCATGGGTGCCTACGCCGTCGACGGCGAGCACCTGGTCGCGGTGTGCGACGCGCACGCGCGGCTGCTGTGGGTGGAGGGCCACCGCGGGGCGCGGGAGCGGGCCCGGCGGATGAACTTCGTGGAGGGCGCGCGCTGGGCCGAGGCGGTGGCGGGGACGAACGCGCCCGGCACGGCGCTCACGGTCGACCGGCCGGTGCAGGTGTTCGCGGCGGAGCACTTCCAGCGCCCGGTGCAGGACTGGACGTGCGCCGCGGCCCCGGTCCACGACCCGCACAGCGGCCGCCTCCTGGGCGCGGTGGACATCACCGGCGGGAACCGGCTGGCGCACCCCCACAGCCTGGCGTTCGTCGGGGCGGTGGCACGGGCCGCCGAGTCGCAGCTGGCGCTGCTGTCGCCGAGGCCCCTCGGCGACACGGCGCAGCTGACCGCGCTGGGACGGGACGAGGCGCTGCTGGTCGTGGCGGGCCGCAAGATCCGTCTGAGCCGTCGGCACAGCGAGATCGTGGTGATCCTCGCCCACCGTCCCGAGGGCCTGAGCGGCGACGAACTGCTGCTGGAGCTGTACGAGGACGAGCACGTCACCCCGGTCACGCTGCGGGCCGAGCTGTCCCGGCTGCGTGCGCTGCTGGGCCCCGGGCTGCTGCGGTCGCGTCCGTACCGGGTGGCCGTTCCGGTCGACGCGGACTTCGGCACGGTGGGAAGACGGCTCGCCTCGGGGGCGGTCGCGGCGGCGCTGGGGGAGTACACCGGGCCGCTCCTGCCCGGCTCCCGGGCGCCCGGGGTGGCGCGCCTGCGCGAACGGCTGCGGGACCAGCTGCGCACCGCCCTGATCGCGCGCGGCGACCCGGGGCTGCTGGCGGACTGGGCGTACAGCCCGTGGGGCGAGGACGACCTCGCCGTCTGGCGGGCGCTGGCCGCCGCCCTCCCCGAGGACCGGCGCCCCGCGGCGCAGGCACGGGCCCGCGCCCTCGACCGGGAGTACGGGGACGGGGCGCGGGCGCACCTCGGGGACCCGGGGTGACGGCTCGGGGGTCGCTGCGACGGGAGCTCGTGTCCGGGATGCGACCACGGCTCGCCGCCTCACGCCGACCGGGCGGTCCCGCCGACCGGGACGTGGCCGGGGCCCGGATGCTGCGCCGACCTGACCCGACGTGACCGTGATCAGGACGCCGCCGTGCCCACCGGGAACGCGGGTCCTCCGCCCCGGACGTGGCCGCAGGGCCTGACCCGTGCCACGCAGGCGATCAGCGCGGCCCCAGGCGACCGGACCGACGCCCGGCCGCCCACCGAGGGCCGGGAGATCCCCCGACCGGCACAAGGCCGAAGCCCCGACCCCGACCGGACCGTGACCGGCCGCCCCACCGACCGCCACAAGGCCGAACCCCCGCCCCAGACCGAGGCCAGGCGGTCCCACCGAGGGCCGGGCGATCCCCCCGACCGGCACAAGGCCGAAACCCCGACCCCCGACCGGACCGGGGTCGAGGGGTCCCTCTGGCCGGCGACGGCCGGGCTCGCCCGCCGACCGCGCCGCGGGGGCGTCGTACGCCCGCGGGGCGGCGACCACGGTCAGCGCGGGCGTCCGCCCGTGCGGTCGCCGGTCTCAGTCGGGCTGCCGCTCCCCGGCGCGCCGGCTCGACGAGCGCCGCGTCGACGCCTGGCGCGTCTCCCGCGCCGCGACGCTCGCGGACCTGAGGAACTGGGCCCCGGTCGCCGGCATCCAGGTCGAGTACAGCCTGGTCGAGCGCACCACCGACCGAGAACTGCTGCCGATGGCCGAGGCACTGGGCCTGGGTGCCGCCCTGTGGCCGCCCCTGGGCGGCGGACTGCTCACCGGCAAGTACCGGCGGGGCACCGACGGCCGTCTCAGCGACCTCAGGACGCTCGTCCACACCGAGTCCAGCGACCAGAAGACGGCGGTCGTCGACACGGTCCTCGCGGTCGCGGAGGAGACGGGCGCCTCCCCCGCACAGGTCTCGGTCGCCCGGCTGAGGGAGCGGGCCGCCCGCGCCACGACGTCGTACGTCCCGATCATCGGGCCCCGGAACACGGCGCAGCTGGAGGACTACCTCGGCGCCCTCGAGGTGGCCTCACCGAGGACCAGCACAACCGCCTCACCGAGGTGAGTGCCGTCCCGCTCGGGGTCCCGCACGAGGCGAGCGCCGCGGTTCGCGACACCGTCCGGGGCGGCGAGGCCTCCGTCGTCACCGGCCCTGTCGTACCCGTGGCCTGACCTGCGGTTTCCGGCCCTCGCCCGAGGGCCGGACCATGCGGAGCGCAGTTCGTGAAAACTGTCACATTAAGGTCACTTTCAGCCTGTTTCAGTGGATGGTGGTAAGTCCGACCACGTTCACCGGGCTGCACCGGCGGCCCGCCGGGGGCGTCGTTGCGGCCGACCGACGCCGAGGGAGTCTCATGGCACGCGGAACCCGCGCAGCGGGCAACCGGCGGTTCGTTCTGCCCGTCGCGGGCGGGGCGGTCGTCCTCGCCGCAGGCGGTCTGTACGCGGCGGGGCTGGCGGCCGGGGACGTCCCCGACGGCACCCGGGTGCGCGGAGTCGACATAGGCGGGATGAGCCGGCCGGAGGCACAGCGGACCCTGGACCGGGAGCTCACGGGCACCTTCGCCGCTCCGCTCACGCTCCGGATCGGGGACCGGGTCGAGAGGGCCGAGCCCGCCGCGCTCGGCCTGTCCGTCGACACGTCGGCGACCGCCGGCCGTGCCGTGAACGACTCGCTCGACCCCGTCAGCGTCATCGGAAGGCTCTTCACCGCGGAGAACCGCGACATCGAGCCCGTGATACGCGTGGACGACCGGAAGAACCGGGCCGCCGTCGACCGCATGGCGTCGGCCGCGGAGCGGAAGGTGCGCGACGGCGCCATATCGTTCGAGGACGGCCAGGCGGCGGCCGTCGCACCGGTCATCGGTACGTCCCTGGTGAGGGACCGCGCCCCGGACGCCCTCCGGGAGGGCTACCTGCGCGCGGACCGGTCGCCCGTCGTGATGCCGGTGAAGCGGACGCCTCCGCACATAGGCCGCGCCGAGACCGACCGGGCCATGAACGACTTCGCCCAGCCCGCGATGTCCGGTCCCGTCACGCTCACCCTCGACGGACGGTCCGTGACCGTCGGTCCCTCGGCCCTCGGCCGGCATCTGACCATGAAGCCGGCTGCCGACGGCCGGCTCGCCCCGGCCCTGGACTCGCAGGGGCTGCTCAACGACCCCGAGGTCGCCGGCCAGGTGCGCGAGGCCGCGCAGGGACCGCGGAACGCGGTCCTCGGGCTCGAAGGGGACCGGGTCGTGGTGACCCAAGAGGCCCGGGTCGGCCACGAGATCGAGGAGCAGGCCTTCGGCAACGCCGTGCTTCCCCTGCTGACCCGCGAAGGCGCGGCCCGCACCGGGGAGATACCGGCGAAGACCGTCCAGCCGGAGTTCACCGGCGAGTCGGCACGGCGCCTGGGCATCAAGGAGAAGGTCTCCTCGTTCACCGTCAACTTCCCCACCGCTCCCTACCGGGTCACCAACATCGCCCGCGCCGTGGAGCGCATCGACGGCTCCGTCGTCCTGCCGGGCAAGGAGTGGAGCTTCAACCGGACGGTCGGTGAACGCACCAAGGAGAACGGCTTCGTCGACGGCATCATGATCAACGACGGCCAGTACGTGAAGTCGCCGGGCGGGGGCGTCTCCGCCGTCGCGACGACGATGTTCAACGCCGTGTTCTTCGCGGGCGTCAAGCCGGTGGAGTACGGGGCCCACTCGTTCTACATCGAACGCTACCCGGAGGGCCGCGAGGCCACGGTGGCCTGGGGCACGCTCGACCTGCGCTGGCTCAACGACTCCGGCAACGCGCTCTATGTGAAGGCCGAGTCCACGGACACCTCGGTCACCATCACGTTCCTCGGCACGAAGAAGTACGACGAGGTCCGGGCGACCAAGGGCCCCCGCACCAACGTCAAGGAGCCGGGCATCCGCAAGGGCAGCGGGCAGGAGTGCGAGGTCCAGACGCCGCTCGAGGGCTTCGATGTCGCTGTCGGGCGCCACTTCGTCAAGAACGGCCGCGAGGTCGGCCGGGAGAACTTCACGACGCACTACACGCCGCGCGACGAGGTCGTCTGCACCCCGCAGGAGCAGGCCCCGGGCGCCGGCGAGCAGGAGGCGAAGCCCGCCGCCGAGGCGGCCGACGCCACCGAGGCCCACTGAG
This sequence comes from Streptomyces sp. HUAS CB01, assembly GCF_030406905.1. Lineage (NCBI taxonomy): Bacteria > Bacillati > Actinomycetota > Actinomycetes > Kitasatosporales > Streptomycetaceae > Streptomyces > Streptomyces chengbuensis. Next base: position 7,638,313 of record NZ_CP129137.1, on the reverse strand, counting down.
CCGACGCCACCGGGGCCCGGTGACAGGAGCGGGCCACCTGCGGGGAAGCGCATCGCCCGCGGTGGCCCCAGCACGGCCCTCCGCGACTCCCCGGGGCACCGGGGCGGGCGCGGGCGCAACGGGGTTGCAACGTCCGCCGCTCTAGCTTCGGCGTCGAAACGCCGTCCGACGGCGGACGGCGGCGAACCCGGGAGGCCTCCGAGATGACCCGTTACGCCGCGCCCGGCACCGAGGGTGCGATCGTCACGTACGCGTCCCGCTACGACCACTGGATCGGCGGCGAGTCCGTACCGCCCGCCCGTGGCCAGTACTTCGAGAACCCGAGCCCCGTCAACGGGAAGGCATTCACCGAAGTCGCCCGCGGCACGGCCGAGGACGTCGAGCGCGCGCTGGACGCGGCCCACGCGGCGGCGCCCGGCTGGGGGCGCACCGCGCCGGACGCCCGGGCCAACATCCTGCTGAGGATCGCCGACCGGATGGAGACCCATCTGGAGGAGCTCGCCGTCGCGGAGACCTGGGAGAACGGCAAGCCGGTCCGGGAGACCCTGGCCGCCGACATCCCGCTGGCCATCGACCACTTCCGGTACTTCGCCGGTGTGCTGCGCGCCCAGGAGGGTTCGCTCAGCGAACTCGACGACAACACGGTCGCGTACCACTTCCACGAGCCCCTCGGGGTCGTCGCGCAGATCATCCCGTGGAACTTCCCCATCCTGATGGCCGTCTGGAAGCTCGCCCCCGCCCTGGCCGCGGGCAACGCGGTGGTGCTCAAGCCCGCGGAGCAGACGCCCGCGTCCATCCACTACTGGATGGGGCTCGTCGCCGATCTGCTGCCGCCGGGAGTCGTGAACATCGTCAACGGCTTCGGCGTCGAGGCGGGCAAGCCCCTCGCGTCGAGCCCCCGGGTGGCGAAGGTCGCCTTCACCGGCGAGACCACGACAGGCCGGCTGATCATGCAGTACGCGGCGGAGAACATCAAGCCCGTCACGCTGGAGCTGGGCGGCAAGTCGCCGAACATCTTCTTCGACGACATCTGGTCGGCCGACGACGAGCTGAGGGACAAGGCGCTGGAGGGCTTCACCATGTTCGCCCTCAACCAGGGCGAGGTGTGCACCTGTCCGTCGCGTGCACTGATCCAGCGCGGCCACTACAGCGAGTTCCTGGAGGCCGGCATCGCCCGCACCGAGGCGATCGTCCCGGGCCACCCTCTCGACACGGACACGATGATCGGCGCACAGGCCTCCAACGACCAGCTGCAGAAGATCCTGTCGTACCTGGACATCGGCCAACAGGAAGGCGCGAAGATCCTCACGGGCGGCCAGCGCATCGAGTACGACGGTGAGCTGGCGGGCGGCTACTACGTCCAGCCGACGATCTTCGAGGGCGACAACCGGATTCGGGTCTTCCAGGAGGAGATCTTCGGCCCGGTCGTCGCGGTGACCTCGTTCGCCGACTTCGACGACGCCATCAAGACGGCGAACGACACGCTCTACGGTCTCGGTGCCGGTGTCTGGACGCGGGACGTCAACCAGGCCTACCGCGCCGGGCGCGCGATCCAGGCCGGCCGGGTCTGGACGAACTGCTACCACGCCTACCCCGCGCACGCGGCCTTCGGCGGCTACAAGCAGTCCGGTATCGGCCGGGAGACGCACAAGATGATGCTGGACCACTACCAGCAGACGAAGAACATTCTTTGTTCCTACAGCCCTCAGAAGCTTGGCTTCTTCTAGAGCCTGGAGTCGGTTGCCTGGAGGCATCGTTGCGCTCCAGGCAACCCGAGATGACGACTACAATCCGTGATTGGCTGGAGCCTTCGCGCTACTGTCTGACACCCAAGGGAGTCCCCCGGACCAGTCGTGGACCAAACGGCGCCGAACGACATCACCCCACGAGTCGCTCATGAGTGCCGCGAGCCCATGAGAACGCCTCCTGGCACCGCATCAGATCGGATGCCGGGCGCGCATCCCGTCACTCGCGCACCGACCGTCGCATCGGTTCTCAGCGGGTGACGTGTTTCTTCTGTGTGATCACGGGCGGGGGCTTCGCGTATCGCTGCGGCTGCGCCGCAGCCCCACGCCACCCGGACGTCGTGCGGGGCTGCTCCTCGCGGTCACGGACGTCACCTTCGACTTCTCCAGCACCGGGCGAACGGTTCGGCCACGGAAGGTGGTACCGCTTTCACCCCTGCCTGTTCCGGACGCCGGCGTGATCCGATCGTGTCGAGGCACCCGCTGCGGGTACCCCGCTCCGTCGGGAAAAGATGTTCGCACAGGCAATGGATCAGCTCGTCCCGTTCTCCGGGTACCGTCAGGGGCACGGGAGTCAGCAGCCACCCCAGCAGGTCGGGGTGGCAACGCACTCCGCATGATGAGCCATCGGAAGGTGTCGGCCTGCGCGAGCCGTGGAAAGGACCGGGTCAGCACCGGTTTCTCGGCTCGCCGCGCAGCGTGCGGGCGTACAGAGCCTGAAACGAGCGTCACACCGCGTCATTCCGAAGGAATGCGAAACTCGAATTCGGGACGGTCCCACGGCACGGCGGGTGGGTTCGCGAACGCGGTCCCGGTCCGCACCGCACCAACACGGTGGTAGAAGTCCTCGGCGGGAAGATGCGACACGACCTTGAGTCGGTCGAGCCCGGCGGCACGGGCCTCGGACTGCATGTGCGCCACGAGCAGCCGTCCAATACCCCGTCCTTGCGCTTCGTCGGCGACGAAAAGCAGGTCGAGCTCCGGTGGAGCGAGGACGAGCGAGTAGAACCCGAGGACCCGGCCTCCATGCTCGTCGGCCGCGACGGCCACAAAGGTGCGGTGGGCCTCGATGTAATCGGGACCGACCCGGTAGCCCGCCACTGCGGCTGCGTACTTACCCTCGTAGGCGCCTGAGCCGCGCACAAGCCGCGTGAGCCGTTTGGCATCCCGCGCGACGGCCCTCCGTATCGTGATCGGCTGGCTGATCGGGGATGTGCGTGAACTCATCGGGAGAGTATTTCGCACCGGGGAGTGTCTTCGTGCGGCGGGTCGACTGCTCGGGCAGGCGTTCCTGCACCGCTCCCGGTAACCGCTTGCCCGGGCCCCGATCGGCCACGTCACTGCCGCCGGATCGGCCGCCCCCAAGCAGCCGCTGGACGCACGAATCGGCGCGGAGGAGCTGGAGCGGTAGGGTCGAGGGCTGTTCTCCCCGGGCCTGCCGTGGCGAAGCCGAGCCGGCACAGGAAAGTGTCGAGCCAGCCTCCTGAGACGGATCGTCCTCGACCTGTTCTCCGGCCCCGGCGGCTTGAGCCACGCCCTCGCCGTCCCCGGGGCCCGGAACATCGGGTGTAGACAGCGATCCCCCGTGGCAGGTCCGCGCCGTTCTCCATCGCTGCACGCCTCCCCTGCACGCCTCCCCTGCGCGCGGTCACCCGTACGTGACGCCGTCCGGTGCACCCCGGCCGATCTCCGGTCTCGCGTATCCGTCCAGCAACGTAGACGAAGACACCGCCAGGCAGTCCCGGGAAGCCGGTCTCAGCCGCCGCGCCGCACCCGGGCCGCCTTGCGGGCCTCCGCGAGCTTGCGGGCCTCGCTGCTCTTGCGGGACGACGACCTGCCACCGGAACCGCTCTTCGCGTCCTTGGTACTGCCCAGGCCGCCGAACGGCACGTTGTGGTTCTTGGGGCGCGGTACGGCCGACCCGCCGTCGAGAGGCTTTCCGGAGGGGGCCTTGGCGCCGGTGATCCGACTCAGCTCCGCCTCGCCGGACCGCACTTCGGTGACCTTGGGGGCGACGCCGGCGTCCGCCACGACCTGGCTCGTCTCGCGACGCTGTCCCGAAACGACGAGTGTCACGACGGTGCCGGAGCGGCCGGCCCGGGCCGTGCGGCCCGCGCGGTGCAGATAGTCCTTCGGGTCGGTGGCCGGGTCGACGTTGACCACGAGGTCGAGGTCGTCGACGTGCAGGCCGCGTGCGGCGACGTTCGTCGCTACCAGCGCGGTGATCTGCCCGTTCTTGAACTGGGCCAGGGTCCGGGTGCGCTGCGGCTGGGACTTCCCGCTGTGCAGGGCGGCGGCGGCCACGCCGCTGGCCCGCAGATGCCGGGTGAGCTGGTCGACGCCGTGCTTGGTGTCCAGGAACAGCAGGACGCGGCCGTCCCGGGCGGCGATCTCCGTGGTCAGGGCGTACCGGTCCGGGCCGTGCACGACGAAGACGTGGTGCTCGATCGAGGAGACCGCGCTGGACGAGGGGTCCACGGAGTGGACGGCGGGCTCGCGCAGGTAGCACTGCACCAGCTGGTCGACGTCGCGGTCGAGGGTGGCGGAGAACAGCATGCGCTGCCCGTCGGGACGCACCTGGTCCAGGATCTCTGTGACCTGCGGCAGGAACCCCATGTCACACATCTGGTCGGCCTCGTCCAGGACCGTGATGCGCACCCGTCCCAGTCGGCAGCCCTTGCGCTCGATGAGGTCGTGCAGCCGACCGGGCGTGGCGACGACGATCTCGGCGCCATCCCTCAGCACGGCGGCCTGCCGTCCGATGGACACGCCGCCCACCACGGTCGCGAGCCGCAGCCGCAGTGCCTCGGCGTACGGGGTGAGCGCCTCACCGACCTGCTGCGCCAGCTCCCTGGTGGGCACCAGAACGAGCGCCAGCGGCTCCTTGGGCTGCGCGCGCCGCCCGGCCGTCCGGGCGAGCATCCCCAGGCCGAAGGCGAGCGTCTTGCCGGATCCCGTGCGGCCCCGGCCCAGGACGTCCCGTCCCGCGAGCGCATTCGGCAGCGCCGCCGCCTGGACGGGGAAGGGCACAGTGACACCATGCTCGTCGAGCACCTGCAGAACCTCGGTCGGCAGTCCCAGCGGTGCGAAGGAGGCCACGGCGGGCATCGCCGAAGTTGCGCCCGACGCCTCGGACACACAGTCCTGCTGCCAAGCACCGGCACGTGCTGATTCGCTCACAGAAAGCCTTCCTCCGAAGGGACCGTACCGAGGAAGGCGCGGCAGGGAAGCGGCCGCCGATCAGAGATACCCAACGGAGCACCGAGCAGCGGCACAGCAAAAGCGCAACGTTAGCACGGGGCACACCCTCCGGGGCCTCCCGCGCCGCACCGCTCAGCCGAGGGACGACAGCCGGACCTGCCTGTGCGGAGCCAGGTGGTGAGCCCAGAACACCCCCGGCATCGACGCCCAGCGCGGCCCCCGCCACCAAGATCCGGACCAGGAGCGGACCGACTCCACCTCTTCTTGCGCGACTTCACTCGTTTCCTCAGCTCAGCGGCAGATCAGGCCGTGTACCACCAGCGGAGGAAGAACATCCTTTGCAGCTATTCCCCGAAAGCGCCGGGGTTCTTCCAGCACGCCAAGTCTGTCCGCCCGTCTGGAAATTGCTCGCCCGTATCCAGGGGTCTGATGCAGGTTCGGGTGACGGGTGTGCCCTGGAGGGCCGGTGTGGCCATGAGCGGACTCCCGGCGGACCGACAGGAGAGCAGTCACTTACGGGCGGGACACGGCCGCGACACGCGGCGGAAACGGGTCGTCCCTAATTTCTGTCAACCGACAGGAATTCGCAGGGACGACCCTCACCTCCGCGACAGGGGCCCGCCATGACCATGACCACCGATCCCACACCACCGGCATCTCCCCCGCCCGGGGGCGCCGGCGCGCTCGCCTCGTTCGGCTATCCCCAGGAACTGCGGCGGCGGATGGGGCGGTACGCCTCCTTCGCCGCCGGGTTCTCCTTCATCTCCGTGCTGACCACGGTCTTCCAGTTCTTCGCCCTCGGATACTCCTTCGGCGGGCCGCTCTTCTTCTGGACCTGGCCCGCCGTCCTCGTCGGGCAGCTCCTCGTCGCCGCCTGCTTCGCCGAACTCGCCGCCCGCATGCCCATCGCCGGGGCGATCTACCAGTGGGCGAGCCGGCTCGGCTCCCCCGCCTTCGGCTGGTACGCGGGCTGGATCATGGTGACCGGACGGATCGTGGTGGTCGCGGCCGCCGCACTCGCCCTCCAGGTCGTGCTGCCCGCCGTCTGGCCCGGCTTCCAGGTCGTCGGCGGCGACCCGTCGCCCACGACGACCAGCGGCGCCGCCAACGCCGCCCTCCTCGGCCTCGTCCTGCTGGCGCTCACCACCCTGCTCAACGTCCTGGACAACCGCGCGCTGTCGGCCGTCAACACCATCGGGGTCACCGCCGAGATCGGCGGCGTCGTGCTGATCGTCACTCTGCTGGCCACGCACGCGGAGCGGGATCCCGGCATCACCCTGCACACCGGCGGGCAGGGCGGTCTGATCACGGCGCTTCTGGTGGGATCGTTCACCGCCGCATACGTGCTGATCGGTTTCGAGAGCGCGAGCGAGATGAGCGAGGAGACCGTCAATCCCCGGCGCACCGCGCCCCGGACGACCCTCACCGCCCTCACGACCTCCGGCGTCTGCGGCGGACTGCTCCTCCTCGGCGGCCTGCTCGCCGCGCCCAGCCTCACCGACGGCCGGCTCGCGACCGAGGGCCTCGGTTACGTGCTCACCAGCACCCTCGGGGACGGGCTCGGCAGGATCCTGCTCGCCAACGTGGCGGTCGCCATCTGCGCGGCGACCCTCGCCATCCAGACCTCGGCGACCCGCATGCTCTTCTCCATGGCCCGCGACGGCGCCCTCCCCCGGTCGGCGGCGCTGGCGCGGGTTCCGCGACGGACCGGGATGCCCGGCACGGCCGCCGTGACGGTCGGCGTCGGCGCGGCACTGCTGCTCCTGCTCAACCTCGCCTCCCCGCAGGCGTTCCTCGCCATCGGCACGACGTGCATCGCGATGGTGTACCTGGCGTACGCCATGGTCACCGGACCGATGCTGGTCCGGCGGCTGCGGGGCGAGTGGCGGCCTCCGGCCGACGACGAGCGGGACGAGCTCGGCCGCACGCTGTTCTCCCTCGGCCGCTGGGGACTTCCCGTCAACGCGCTCGCGGTCGCCTACGGACTCTTCATGACGGTCAACCTCGCCTGGCCGCGCGCCGAGGTGTACGACCCCGAGGGCGGCCACTGGTACTTCCGGTGGTTCACCGTCCTGGTCCTCGCGGCCACGCTCACGGCAGGGGCGGCGTACCGCGGGTACCGCCGGCGTCGGGACGTCCCGGGGCAAGGAGCCACCGCGCGGCCCGAGCCGGAGCCGGAGCCCGTACGCGGCTGAGACCGGGCCGCGCGGGGCATCCGCGGATCAGGACCGCGCCGCGAGGAGCCCCTGCCCCTCGCGGCGCAGCCGCGCCAGGGAGCGCGGCGCCACGCCGGCGACCCGCAGCGCGGCGTCGGCCGTCGCCCGGGCGAGGGCCCCGGGGTCGCGGTCGGGGTCGGCGCGCCGGATGAGGATCACGCTCTCGGTGAGCCCGAAGAGGAGGTCCGCACGGAGCGCCAGCTCCTCGGGGGCGAGGTCCGTACCGGGCGCGGTGGTGGCGAGCAACCCCGTGTAGCAGGACTTGAGTTCGCTCCGGAGCCGGTGGAAGGCGGCGAAGCGCTCCGTCCCGACTTCGGGCAGCAGGTAGAGGGCGCCGAGGTTGTGCGGCCCTTCGCACAGCAGGGTGGCGTCGGACTGGCACAGTGCCCACAGGCGTGCCTCCGGAGACGCCTCCGTGCGCGACACGAGCCCGGCCGCCACCTCCAGGGAGGGGCGGACGGTCCCTTCCAGCAGCTCCGCGAGGATCGCCTCCTTGCCGTCGAAGTAGTGGTACAGGGACGCCTGTCGCAGCCCCGCGCGTTCGGCGATGGACCGGGTGGAGGTCGCGGTGTAGCCGCGGGTGGTGAACAACTCGGCCGCCGCGGCGAGGACTTCGTCGCGCGGCTCCGAGCCGCCTGCCGGGCGCTCCTGGGCCCGTGGGCGGCCGACTCTCCTGCTGGCGGGCGGCTTCGGCGTGCTCACCCCGCGATCCTCGCACACGGGCGGCGCCTCATCCGGGCCGAGCCGTGGGGGTGAGTTCCAGGTAACCGAGCGGAAACGCAAGGGCAATGACTGCGAAGCGCCCGCTGCCTAATTTCTGTCAAGCGACAGAAATTGATCCCGGACCGGAGGCCGAGCCATGGGGACACCCTCAGCTCCATCGCCCATGACCGCGTCGACGTACGGCGCGCGCGAACACGCCCGCGCCCAGGAGGGCACGACGGCCGAAGCCATGCCGGTCCTCCCGGCGAGCGACTGGCCGGAACCTCCGCCGGGCGTCGGAGCGGACGACGTCGTCTGGGCCGAGACCGTGGCGGGCGGCAACTACACCCACAAGGTCCTCGCCCGGGGCACCGAGCTGCGGCTGACCGACCTCACCGGCGACGCCTGCGCGCACCTCCTCCTCCACAGCGCCGACCGCCCGTGGGAGCGGCTGAACACGGCCGACACCGTCAAGGTGCTCTGGAACGCCTACCTCGGCGAGGGGCACCTGCTCCTCTCCGACCAGGGCCGAGTGCTCGCCTCCGTCGTCGCGGACACCTCCGGCCGGCACGACGCCCTCACCGGCACCTCCAGCCTCGCACGCAACACCGCCCGGTACGGCGACGGCACCCCGCAGTCCGCCTCGCCGGCGGGGCGCGAGCTGTTCACGCTCGCCGCGCTCAAGAACGGCCTCGCTCCGCGCGACCTCCCGCCGTCCGTCTCCTTCTTCCAGGGGGTACGGATCGCCGAGGACGGCACCACCGCGTTCACCGGATCGGCCGGCCCCGGCGCGTCCGTCACGCTCCGCGCCGAACAGGACCTCACCGTCCTCCTCGCCAACGTGCCGCACCCGTTGGACCCTCGCCCCGAGTACACCTGCGGGCACCTCCAGGTCGTGGCGTACCGGTCCCGCCCGACCGCCCCGGGCGACGCCCTGTGGGACGCCACCCCCGAAGGGCGCCGGGCCTTCCTCAACACCGTCGACCACCTCACCGCCCGGGGGCTCGCATGACCGCCACCTCCCTGCCCGGCCGCGTCGTCTCCGACGACACCGTCCCCGCCCGCGCCGCCTGGTCCGCCGTCGTCCGCAAGGGGCAGCTGCTGACCCTCACCGACCTGTACGGCAACCAGGCCGCCGACTTCCTGCTCTACGACGCGCACGACACCACCCTCCGCTACAGCGCCCCCGACACGATCCAGGCCCAGGGCAACGTCTTCCTGACCACCGGGTCGGTCCTGCTCTCCAACGATCACACCCCGCTGATGACCGTCGTCGAGGACACCTGCGGACGGCACGACACCCTCGGCGGAGCCTGCTCCAAGGAGTCCAACACCCTCCGGTACGGCCACCACACCTGGTCGCAACACGCCTGCGTGGAGAACTTCCTCGCCGAGGGCGCCCGACACGGGCTCGGCAAGCGCGACCTCGTCTCCAACATCAACTGGTTCATGAACGTGCCGGTCGAGAAGGACGGCACCCTCGGCATCGTCGACGGGATCTCGGCCCCCGGCCTGAAGGTCGTACTCCGCGCCGAGACCGACGTCCTCGCCCTGCTCTCCAACTGCCCCCAGATCAACAACCCCTGCAACGGATTCGACCCGACGGCCGTGCGCATGACGATCACCGAGCCCGGCGCGAGCGACGAGGACGGCACCCGATGACCTTCGACACCCTGCTGGTCTCCAACCGCGGCGAGATCGCCGCCCGGATCATCCGCACCGCCCGGACGCTCGGGCTGCGGACCGTCGCGGTGTACTCCGACCCCGACCGGGGCACCGAGCACGTCCGCCTGGCCGACGAGGCCGTCCGGCTCGGCCCCGCCCCGGCCAAGGAGTCGTACCTCGACGCCGATCAGGTGCTGAAGGCAGCCAAGGACACCGGCGCCGGCGCGATCCACCCCGGCTACGGCTTCCTGTCCGAGGACGCCGCCTTCGCGCGCCGCTGCGCCGACGCCGGCATCGTCTTCGTCGGCCCCACCCCCGAACAGCTGGAGCTCTTCGGCGCCAAGCACACCGCCAGGGCCGCCGCCGAGGCCGCGGGCGTCCCGCTCGCCCCCGGCACCGGACTCCTCCCCGACGTGACCGCGGCGCTCGCCGCCGCCGACGAGATCGGCTATCCGGTGATGCTCAAGGCGACCGGTGGCGGCGGCGGCATCGGCATGCAGGCGTGCCACGGACCCGCCGGCCTCGCCGACGCCTGGGACCGGGTGCAGCGGGTCGCCGCCGCCTCCTTCTCCTCCGCCGGGGTCTTCCTGGAGCGCCTCGTGGAGCGGGCCCGCCACGTCGAGGTGCAGGTCTTCGGCGACGGGATGGGCAAGGTCGTCGCCTTCGGCGACCGCGACTGCTCGCTCCAGCGCCGCAACCAGAAGGTCCTGGAGGAGGCCCCCGCCCCCGGCCTCCCGGACCACGTCCGGCACCGGCTCGCCGAGGCAGCCCGGAACCTGTGCGCGTCGGTGGACTACCGCTCCGCCGGCACGGTCGAGTTCGTGTACGACGCCGCCCACGAGGAGGCGTACTTCCTGGAGGCCAACACCCGCCTCCAGGTCGAGCACCCGGTCACCGAGGCGATCTACGGCGTCGACCTCGTCGCCTGGATGCTGCGCCTCGCGCAGGGCGACACCGCCGTCGTCACCGAGCCCCCGCCGCCCCGGGGACACGCCGTCGAGGCCCGGCTGTACGCGGAGGACCCCTCGCGCGACCACCGCCCCAGCGCCGGCCTGCTGACCCGCGTCGCCTTCCCGGAGGACGTCCGCGTGGACGCCTGGGTGGAGACCGGCACCGAGGTCACCACCTCCTACGACCCCATGCTCGCCAAGGTGATCGCGCACGGCTCCGACCGGGCCGAGGCCCTCGACCGGCTCGACGCGGCGCTCGCCTCGACCCGCGTCGACGGCATCGAGACCAATCTGGGTCTGGTGCGCGCGGCCCTCCGGGACTCCGGCGTCCGCACGGCGACGCACTCCACCGCCACGCTGGCCACGGTCACCGACCCGACCCCGCGCGTCGAGGTCGTCGCGGCCGGCACCCTGACGACCGTCCAGGACTGGCCGGGCCGCACCGGCTACTGGCAGGTCGGCGTCCCTCCGGGCGGGCCGATGGACGACCTGTCCTTCCGGCTCGGCAACACCGCCCTCGGCAACGACGAGGGCGCCCCCGGTCTGGAGTGCACCCTCCAGGGCCCCTCCCTGCGGTTCACCCACCCCACCACCGTCTGCGTCACCGGCGCCCCGGCCCGGGTGACGGTCGACGGCGCCGCCGTGCCGCAGTGGGAGCCGGTCACCGTCGCCGCCGGGCAGACCCTCGCCGTCGACGCGCCCACCGGACACGGCCTGCGCACCTACGTCCTGTTCGCGGGCGGTCTGGACGTGCCGGAGTTCCTGGGCAGCGCCGCCACCTTCACCCTCGGCCGGTTCGGCGGGCACGGCGGCCGCGCCCTGCGCCCCGGCGACGTCCTGCACGGCGGCGAAGCCCGTACGGACACCTCCGTCGTCCCCCTCGACGACCGGCCGGCCTTCGGTGCGGACTGGCACATCGGCGCGGTCGAGGGACCGCACGCCGCCCCCGAGTTCTTCACCGAGGACGACGTACGCGACTTCTACGCGGCGGACTGGAAGGTCCACTTCAACTCGGCCCGCACCGGCGTCCGCCTCGTCGGCCCCAAGCCGCGCTGGGCCCGCGCGGACGGCGGCGAGGCGGGCCTGCACCCCTCCAACATCCACGACACCCCGTACTCCGTCGGCGCAGTCGACTACACCGGCGACATGCCGGTCCTCCTCGGCCCTGACGGCCCCTCCCTCGGCGGGTTCGTCTGCCCGGCGACGGTGGTCACCGGGCAGCGTTGGAAGCTCGGCCAGCTCCGCCCCGGCGACACGGTCCACTTCGTGCCGGTGACCCCGGAGACGGCCGCCGTACTGCGCCGCACCCCGGCGGTCGCGCCCCGTGCCGACCGCCCGCCGAACGTCGACGGAGGCGTCCTCGCACGCCTGGAGGAGACCGGGGCCCGGCCGACGGTCACGTACCGGCGCAGCGGCGACGACAACCTCCTGGTCGAGTACGGGCCGATGCAGCTCGACCTGGCGCTGCGGATGCGCGTCCACGCGCTCGCGGAGGCGCTGGCCGCACGCCGGCTCCCCGGCGTCCTCGACCTCACCCCGGGCATCCGCTCGCTCCAGATCCAGACCGACCCGGACGTGCTGCCGCAGCGCGACCTGCTCGACGTCGTGCTGCGCGTGGAGGAGGAACTGCCCGCCACCGACGACCTGGTGGTGCCCAGCCGGATCGTGCACCTGCCGCTGTCCTGGGACGACCCGGCGACCCGCGAGGCCATCGACCGGTACGTCGCGGGCGTGCGCGACGACGCCCCCTGGTGCCCGTCGAACATCGAGTTCATCCGCCGCGTCAACGGCCTGGACACGGTCGACGACGTCTTCCGGACCGTTTTCGACGCCGAGTACCTGGTCCTCGGCCTGGGGGACGTCTACCTCGGCGCGCCCGTCGCGACCCCGCTGGACCCCCGGCACCGGCTGGTGACGACCAAGTACAACCCGGCCCGCACCTGGACGGCGGCGAACTCGGTCGGCATCGGCGGCGCGTACCTGTGCATCTACGGCATGGAGGGTCCTGGCGGCTACCAGTTCGTCGGCCGTACGACCCAGGTGTGGTCGCCCTGGCGCCAGCGCGGCGCCTTCGAGGCGGGCAGGCCCTGGCTGATGCGCTTCTTCGACCGCATCAAGTGGTACCCGGTCGGCGCCGACGAACTCCTGGAGCTGCGCGCAGACATCGTCTCCGGCCGGTTCGTCCCGAGGACCGAGGAGGGCACCTTCTCGCTCTCCGCGTACCGGGACTTCCTCGACGCGAACGCCGTGCCGATCGCCGCCTTCCGGGCCCGGCAGAGCGCGGCCTTCCAGGCCGAGCGCGACGCCTGGGAGACGGCCGGCGAGTTCGCCCGAGCCGAGGCGGCGGCCGAGACCGTCCCGTCGACAGGGGAGGTCGAGGTGCCCGAGGGCGGCCGGCTGGTCGAGGCCGACTTCACCGCCTGCGTCTGGCAGGTCAACGTCGAGGTCGGAGACCGGGTGTCGGCGGGTCAGCAGCTCGTCGCCCTGGAGGCGATGAAGATGGAGTCCCCCGTGACGGCCCCCGCCGAAGGCGTCGTCGCGGAGATCCTGATCAGGCCGGGAAGCCAGGTCGAGGCCGGTACCGCCCTCGTCGTCCTGGCCCCCGTTGTGACGGTGGAGGTGACCGCATGAGCGGCGCGCTGGAACGCGTGCGGGCCGCGTACGCCCGCATCGCCCGAGCGGACCGGCCCGAGGTGTGGATCGACCTCCGTCCCCAGGAGGACGCGGAGGCGGAGGCCGCCTCGATCGACGCGCGGACCGCCGCCGGGGAGCGTCTGCCCCTGGCCGGAACGGTCCTCGCCGTGAAGGGCAACATCGACGTCGCGGGACTCCCGACCACCGCGGGCTGCCCCTCGTACGCGTACCGGCCCGAGGCCGACGCGCCGGCGGTGGCACGCCTGCGGGCGGCCGGCTCCGTGGTCCTCGGCAGCACCAACCTGGACCAGTTCGCGACGGGTCTGGTCGGCACGCGCAGCCCGTACGGAGCGGTCCGCAACGCCGTCGACCCGGCGTACGTGTCGGGCGGGTCCTCCTCCGGTTCGGCGGTCGCGGTCGCCCTCGGCCTCGTGGACCTCGCCCTCGGCACGGACACGGCGGGTTCCGGCCGGGTCCCGGCCGCCTTCAACGGCGTCGTCGGCCTCAAGCCGACCCACGGCCTCGTCCCCACCGACGGCGTCGTCCCCGCCTGCGCGTCGCTCGACTGCGTCACGGTCTTCGCCCGTACCCTCCCCGAGGCCGAGAGCGCCCTGTCCTTCATGGCGGCGCCGGTGGAACCCGCCGCCGCGCCGCCGCGGCGCCCGGGGCCGTGGCGGATCGCGGTCCCCGACGCCCCGCAGCTCGGCGAGATGGACGGGGGCTGGGCGGAGGCGTTCGAGGCGGCCGCCGCCCGGCTGGCAGACGCGGGCGCGGAGCTCCTGTCCGTGGACCTGGAGCCCTTCACCGAAGCGGCGGCCATGCTGTACGACGGGGCGTTCGTCGCCGAGCGCTACTCGGCCGTCGGCGCCTTCGTCGACGAACACGCGGGCGACCCGGGCCTCGATCCGACGGTGGCCGGGATCGTCTCCGGGGCACGCGACGTCCCGGCCCATCGCCTGTACGCGGACCGGGAGAGGCTCGCCGCCCTCCGGGCCCGCGCGCTGGCCTCCCTCGGCGAAGCGGACGCGCTGCTCCTGCCGACCACACCCGGGCACCCGACCGTCGCGGAGGTCGCGGCCGACCCTCTGGGCGCGAACGCCCGGCTGGGACGCTTCACCAACTCCACGAACCTGTTCGGCCTCGCGGCGGCCGCCGTCCCGGCGGGCGAGGTGACGGGTCGGCCGTTCGGCGTCATGCTGGTCGGGCCGGCCCACACCGACGAACGCCTCGCCCGGATCACCGGGCTGCTCACGGCTCCGCCCCTGCACCTGGCGGTGGTGGGAGCGCACCTCTCCGGGCAGCCCCTCAACGGACAGCTGCTCGCCCTCGGCGGCCGGTTCGTCCGCACGACGGCGACGGCGCCCGCGTACCAGCTGTACGTGCTGGACACGACGCCCCCGAAGCCCGGTCTGGTCCGGGTCCGCGAAGGCGGCGCGGCGATCGAGGCCGAGGTGTGGCGGCTCCCCGCCGAGGGGCTGGGCGCGCTGGTCGCCGCCCTCCCCCGCCCGATGGCCCTCGGCTGCGTGGAACTCGCGGACGGCACCTCCGTACCCGGCTTCCTCTGCGAGCCCGAGGCCCTCGACGGCGCCCGTGAGATCACCGCGCACGGCGGCTGGCGCGCGGCGCTCGCCGCCCAGCTCCTCGGCGTAGGCGGGCACGACCACCCGACAGATTGCCGCGCGGACTGGTCGGCCAGAGCGACGAAACACCTTGCATGATCGGACACCCCGAATCCTGCGCAGGGGAACATGGCGTCGGATCGCTGGTTGGCCGAACCGGCGACCCCACCGACCATGGACAGTCCGCCGCCACCCCCGCCCGTCCGCCGCAAGGCGTCTCCCGACGACCACAGACCACCGCGAAGCACTCATGCCCGTGGGGACGGCAGGCGGCCATGCCGCGGCGTAGCTCGCACGGAACAGACCCTGGGCGCGCTCCAAGCAACCAGCCGCGACGGGCGAGGCGGCGGCCTCGGTGCGCAGGCAGCGGGCGGCTGCCCCTCGCTTGTGTGCCAACTCGCCGCCGCCACGGGCCATCAGTCAGAGGTCCCCTCCGTGCCAACCGAGATCCGGGCCATACGCGGCCCAGCCACCTGCAGCTCGGCCACATCGTGACCGTTTCCGCTGGTCAGCGGCCACACGAGGCGTGTACGGCCGGCAGACGAAGAACCTGCTGGTGTCGTACTCGCCGCAGAAGCTCGGCTTCTTCCAGAGGCGCGGAGCAGGGCGCCTGACGGGGCGGATCGCCCCGTCAGGCGCCCTTCCGCATGCCGTGAGCGGGCGGACCCCCTCCGTCGTCACGCCGGGCGGTCGCCTTCCGCTCCCCCACGGACGGGAGCCGCTGTGCTCGGAGCCCGTGGGCGCTCCACCCCTCCCGTCGTTCTCCCGTGGCGGGTCCTTCCGTTTGCGCTCGGGAACTGTTGCGTTGTGTTCCGGAACCCTGCGCGTCGTGTTCCGGAACACAACGCCCGCGTGCTCGCGGAACACCACGCGCTGTCTGCGCTGCGCGTCGTGTTCCGCTGCTCTCTCCTTTCTCCCTCGGCACCGGGGCGAGCCCTCCGGACGGGCCTCCGCAGCGACCACCGGCCACAGCGTGGTCCTGTGACGCAGCTGACTCGCGAACGGTGTCACAACACCGGCACGAGCCCTGTCGTCAGTAGTGAGCGGCTGGTTCAGCCCTCACTCAGACACCGAAGGGGTGCTGCCCCCGGAAGGGAAAGGGAAGGGCCGAGATGAGAGTCGTCGTCGCAGACACCACCGGGCTGACCGGTGCCGGGACCGCCGGCACGCCGCTCCGGGAGCACGCGTCGTGCCCGTACGCCCCGGCGGGGGCGCCCACGACGTCACGGACACCGGTCCCGCCGGGCCCGGGAGATCCGCCCCGTGGCACGGCCGGTGGTGACCCCACCGTGTGAGCCGCGGAAGCCCACGCACACCCACTGTCGACCCGCGCCGGAGGACCTCCGGGTGCGCCGTCGCCGTCCCCCGCCCCCACGCCTCGACTGGAAGGCTGCCATGACTGACTCGGCCCGTCCCACGCCGTCCTCCGTGACCAGTGAGCTCGACCAACTTCCCGACCGTGACGCCGAAGAGACCGCGGAGTGGCAGGCGTCGCTGGACGCCGTCATACGGCACGCGGGGCCGGACCGGGCGGCGTACCTGTTGCGACGAGTCCACGAGCACGCGACCCGCTCCGGGATAGTCCTGCCCCGGCTTCTCTCCACCGACTACATCAACACGATTCCGGCCTCGGCCCAGCCCGCGTTTCCGGGCGACATCGCGATGGAGTCCCGGATCACCGCCGTCAACAGGTGGAACGCGGCGGCCATGGTGACCCGCGGCTCCCACCTGGGCCTCGGCGGCCACATCTCCACCTACGCCTCGGCGGCGTGGCTCTACGAGATCGGGTTCAACCACTTCTTCAGGGGCAAGGACCAGGACGGTTCGGGCGACCAGCTGTTCCTGCAGGGACACGCGTCGCCGGGAATCTACGCCCGTGTCTTCCTCGAGGGCCGTCTGAAGGAGGACCAGCTCGACGGGTTCCGGCGGGAGGCGGACGGCAACGGGCTGCCGTCGTACCCCCACCCCAGGCGTCTGCCGTGGCTGTGGGAGTTCCCCACCGTCTCCATGGGCCTCGGCCCCCTCGCCGCCGTCTACCAGGCCCGGTTCAACCGCTACCTGCACGACCGCGGTATCAAGGACACCTCCGGATCGCACGTGTGGGCCTTCCTCGGCGACGGGGAGACGGACGAGCCCGAGGCGACGGCCGCACTGACGCTCGCCGCCCGGGAAGGTCTCGACAACCTCACCTTCGTCGTCAACTGCAATCTGCAGCGCCTGGACGGTCCCGTACGGTCCAACTCCAAGATCGTGCAGGAACTCGAGGCCCGGTTCCGCGGAGCGGGCTGGCACGTGGTGAAGTCGCTCTGGGGCGAGGCCTGGGACCCCGTCCTCCGGCAGGACACCGACGGCGCCCTCGTCCGCCGCCTCGGTGAGGTGCCCGACGCCCAGATGCAGACGTACGCCGCCCGGGACGCCGCCTACCTGCGCAAGCACTTCTTCACCGGTGACGCCCTCTCCGGCATCGCCGCAGGGCTGAGCGACACCCAGCTCACCGAACTGTTCGGGAACTCGCGCGGCGGGCACGAGCCGCTCAAGGTCTACGCCGCGTACCGGGCCGCGACGGAGCACCGCGGCGCGCCGACCGTCATCCTCGCCCAGACCGTGAAGGGACACACGCTGGGGCCGGAGTTCGAGTCGCGCAACGCCAACCACCAGATGAAGAAGCTGACCATGCCGCAGTTCCGCCACCTGCGCGACGTGCTGGAGCTGCCCATCCCGGACAGCGCGCTGAGCGGGGACGTGGTGCCGTACTGGCATCCCGGGGAGGACTCGCCCGAGGTGCGGTACCTGCGTGAGCGGCGTGCCGCTCTGGGCGGCCCCGCCCCGGTCCGGAAGGTGGTCGCCAAGCCCCTTCCCCAGCCGCCGTCGCGCCCCTTCGAAGCCCTGCAGAAGGGCTTCGGCAAGCAGGAGGTGGCCACCACGATGGCGCTCGTCCGTCTCGTGAAGGACCTGATGCGCGCCGAGGAGACGGGCCGGCGCTGGGTGCCGATCATCCCGGACGAAGCCCGTACTTTCGGCATGGAGTCGCTCTTCCCGACGGCCGGCATCTACTCGCCCGACGGCCAGAACTACGAACCGGTCGACGCGGACCAGCTGCTCCACTACCGGGAGTCCAAGAACGGCCAGTTGATCGACGAGGGCATCACCGAGGCCGGCTCCGTGGCAGAGTTCACCGCCGCGGCGACCTCGTACGCCACGCACGGCGAGCCCATGATCCCCTTCTACATCTTCTACGCCATGTTCGGGTTCCAGCGCACCGGTGACCAGTTCTGGGCGCTCGCCGACCAGTTGGGGCGCGGGTTCGTCGTCGGGGCGACGGCCGGGCGCACGACCATGACCGGAGAGGGCCTTCAGCACGCCGACGGCCATTCCCATCTGCTGGCGTCGACCAATCCGGCAGTGCTGAGCTACGACCCCGCCTTCGCGTACGAGATCGCGGTGATCGTCAGGGAAGGGCTGCGGCGGATGTACGGCGAGCAGCCCGAGGACGTCTTCTACTACCTGACCGTGTACAACGAGTCGAAGCAGCAGCCGCCCATGCCCTCCGGGCCCTCGGTCGAGGAGGGAATCCTGCGCGGGATGTACCCGTACCGGCAGGCGAAGCCCGGCGGCACCGGTCCGCGGATCCAGCTGCTGGCATCCGGCACCGCCATCCACTGGGCCCTGGAGGCCCAGGACCTCCTCCAGACGCGCTGGGGCGTCCAGGCCGACGTCTGGTCGGTGACCTCCTGGACCGAACTGCGCCGTGACGCGCTCGGCGCGGACGAGGCGAGGCTGCGCGGCGAGCCGCGCGTCCCGTACGTGGCCCGCGCGCTGTCGGACGCACCGGGTCCGGTCCTGGCCGTCAGCGACTGGATGCGCCAGGTGCCCGACCAGATCAGCCAGTGGGTCGAGCAGGACTACTCGTCCCTGGGGACGGATGGTTTCGGCCTGTCGGACACCCGCGAGGCGGTGCGGCGCCACTTCCGCGTGGACGCCGAGTCGATCGTCGTCGCGGCCCTGGACCAGTTGGCCCGGACCGGAGCGGTCGACCCGGAGGTCGTCGCCCGGGCCCGCGACCACCAGGGCCGCTCCGAGTAGCCCCGGACCACCGCGGGCCGGCACCGAATCCGCGGGCGGGGACAGTACAGGGGTGCAGCGGCGCCCTGCAGAAGCGTACGCGGAGCCGAGGCCGATGCACGTCAGTGCCCGCGGGTGGCCGGTCCGGCAGCGGCGAAGCGGGCCCGCCACAGATCGCGGAGCAACGCGATCTCGGCCATGTGGTGGATGAATTCGAGATTGGCGCCGGCGACCACGCTGATGAACGGGTCGTCGGGGTCGGAGCCGTACGGGTACTGCGAGAAGCCGACCGTGTCGAGCTGCTCGTCCGTGACGGACCCGACGCTGTCGCGCCAGCGGTCGATCGTCGCCCAGAGCCTCTCAAGGGCCAGGGCGGCGGACGGGGTGAAGTCGACCAGCAGTCCGGGCTCCTGCCGCCGTTCGCCGAAGGTCCACTCCCACTGGCCCGCGAAGCAGGAGTGCACGTGTCCCAGCCGCCACGCGATGGTCGTGATCGGCGTGTCGTCGGGCTCGGGCTCACCGGTGTGGGCGAGGACCTGCTCGACCCTCTCGACGCTCACGCTCCAGTCATCGGCGATCTTGGCGATCGTCATCCCGCCGGCGGCCTGCCGGGCGACCTCGGCGTACTCGTTCGCCGGGATGTCCGGTGCGCCCTTGTCGAGCACCCACTCGCCCGGACCGTACGCCCTGGGCGTCACCGCATCGCCCCGCCGCCGGATCGACCAGCAGTGCGGCACCGGCTCCCACAGGTACTCCTCGTCACTCAGCCCCGTCAGCCGTACCTGGGCCATCTCCCTTGCCTGGTCGAACTGTTCGAGCAGCAACCCCAAACGGTCGGTCCGTGCGCTCTCGGTCCCCATGCCCGGCTCCCCTTGCGATGTCGTCTCGTCATACGTGCCGCTCAGGCCGAAGCTAACGGCGCACCCCTCGGGGCGCGACCCAATTCCTGTGCACGGAGCGCGGAAGCGGCGATGCGCCCGGGAGGGCGCACACGGCGGGCGCAGATGGAAGCCCGTCACACGACCACACGCTGCGCTGTCCTGGTGGTGACCGAAGAGGTACTGCATCCTGCGGCCCGGACACCCGGCTGACCTCGCGAATGCCCGGCGGCGGGGGATGCAGAGACTCCTCATCCGACCGGACGCCCGGTCCCGATCCCGGTCCGTGCCGCCGCGCCCGTCGCTGCCCAGGCACCGCCCGCGTCACAAACACGGCCACCACCCGGTCATCCGTGAAAAGGCCCATCGACCGGTGCGGGCGTGCACCTCGCTCAGCTTGCCCGCCGCGCACCGGAGAACCCCCGAGAGGATCCCACTCATGAAGGTCGTCGTGATCGGCGGAACCGGACTCATCGGCTCGAAGGTGGTCGGCAAGCTCACGGAGCACGGCCACGAAGCCGTACCGGCCGCACCCAACACCGGCGTCAACACCCTCACCGGCGAGGGCCTGGCCGAGGTCCTGGAGGGCGCCTCGGTCGTGGTCGACGTCTCGAACTCCCCCTCGTTCGAGGAGAAGGCCGTCATGGACTTCTTCCGCACCTCGACGACGAACCTCCTGAAGGCGGAGGCAGAGGCCGGTGTGACCCACCACGTCGCGCTCTCCGTCGTCGGCACCGAACGGCTCGAGGAGAACGGCTACTTCCGCGCCAAGCTGGCGCAGGAGGGGCTGATCAAGACGTCGGGCATCCCGTACTCCATCGTCCACGCCACGCAGTTCTTCGAGTTCGTGAAGGGCATCGCGGACGCGGCGACCGAGGGCGACGTCGTGCGGGTGCCCGACGCCAGGATCCAGCCCATGTTCTCCGACGACGTGGCCACCGCCGTGGCCCGCACGGCCGTCGGCACGCCCCTCGACGGCGTGATCGAGGTCTGCGGTCCCGACGAGTTCGCGTTCGACGAGTTCATCCGCAAGGGCCTCGCCGCCGACAACGACCCCCGTACCGTGGTGGCCGACCCCCACGCCCGGTACTTCGGCGCCGAGCTCGAAGAGGCCAGCCTCCTTCCCGGCTCCGACGCCCGCATCGGCGCGACCCGCTTCACCGACTGGCTCGCGCGGAAGCAGTAGGTCCTCGGGACGGTGGCCCTGCCCGGCGGGCAGGGCCACCGTCGCGTCCGGGTCCGAGGGACCGCCGGCGACGCGCACAGCGTCTCCCGTGCCCGACGGGACGGGCCGGCACCACTCCGTGGCGAGGCGGCACCCCCGGAGCGGGCTGTGGCTCCCCACGGCCGTTCCGGCATCCGTCCAGCTCACCGTTCACCGTACGAAGGAAGCGTCCCGCCATGCTCATCGACCGCGGGGCGACCACGGTGCCCCTCACCGACCCCTCCGAGACGCTGACCGGGATCCACACCGTCGACCCCGCCCACAGCACGATCGGCTTCCGCGTCCGGCACGCCGTGATCTCGAACGTGCGCGGAAGGCTCACCGACTTCGAAGGGCTCCTCGAGCTCGACGGATCCCGCCCCACGCGGTCCCGGGCCCACGTGAGCGTCCGGACCGGCAGTGTGCAGACGGGCAAGCGCGACCGTGACGCCCATGTCGCCGGCCCGGAGTACCTGGACTCCGTGCTGTACCCGCTGATGACGTTCCGCTCCACCGGGCTCGACCCTCGGGAGCGTGTTGCGTGCCCAGTGCTGATCGATCTCCGCCGAGGGGGATCAGGGCCGGCGGCCGGCGAACGACGGGAGGGCGGGGTGGCACGGTGCCACCCCGCCCTCCGGGTTCCGCGGTCAGCGTACGGACCGCGCCGCCTCCCGAATGATCCGGGAGACCTCGTCGGGGCGGGACACGCTGACGGCGTGCGAAGCCCGGACCTCCACAGTGCGGGAGTCGGCGCGCTCGGCCATGAAGTCCTGGGTCCTGCGGGGGATGTTGCGGTCCTCGGTCGCCACCAGGGCCCAGGACGGGATGGTCTTCCACGCGGGCTCGGAGGAGGGCTCCCCCAGGGCCGCGCCGGTCACGGGCCGCTGGGTGACCGCCATGAGCTCGGCGGTGTCCTTCGGGACATCCGCGGCGAACTGCTGGTGGAACCTGCCCTGTTCGATGTAGAAGTCCTGCCCCTGGGACCCGTTCGGCAGGGTGATCGGGACGGGGTGCAGGGCGTCGCCGAGCGTGCTGCCGCGGAACTTGCCCGCCAGGTCCAGCGCGCTCTCCCCCTTGTCCGGCATGAACGCGGCGATGTACACCAGCGCCTTGACGTTGTCGGCACCGCGGGCGGCATTGGTGATCACCGCTCCGCCGTAGGAGTGGCCGGCCAGCACGACGGGCCCGTCGATACTGGCCAGGAGCTCCTTGAGGTAGGCGGCGTCGCTGCTCAGCCCGCGCAGCGGGTTGGCGGCGGCCACCACCGGGTAGCCGTCCCGCTTCAGCTTCTTCACAACGCCGTTCCAGCTGGTGGCGTCGGCGAAGGCGCCGTGGACCAGGACCACGGTCGGCTTGCGGCTCTGCGACGAGGACGCCCCGCCGGCGTTCGCCGGGGCGACCGTCGTGGCGAGGAGAGCGGCGGCGACGGTGGCCGTGGCCAAGAGCGTGAACGGAGTACGGCCACGTCGGCGGAGGGAATGCCGTTTCATGTCAGTGCCTTTCGGGCGATTGTCGGTTCAGCCGGAACCGATGGACGGTTCGGCGATGACGCGTGGTGTCAGGCAGCACGCATCACATCGGGTGGGACGCGTCTCGGGCGGAACCACTCGGAACGGGAGAGCGCCGGGTGTTTCCTGTTGCCCGCGGCCGCATTCGGTCGATGCCGTACACGGCGAATGCCACAACGGCATACGCGTCGACGACGGCCGCTTCACAGACCAAGCGGTCCTGGGTGTCCGCGTTTGCGCCTGTCTGCTGCTTTCACCCTTATGACAGGGGACTCGCCGAAGTTGTGACACGGCCGGCGCAAGGACTTTCGTCAGCGGCCTTCTCCCGGGAGCGCCGGCCCGTGCACAACAAGGTCAGGAAACGCCGGTCCTGTCCTGGAGCCGGCCGAACTCGGCTACGCCGCACCGGGACTGACGAACTCGCCCTGACCGGCACGTCACCCCACCGGGCCCGGGTGGTGCTGCCGGTCGGGCCGCCGTTCCATGAGGACATCGTCATGTGGGGAACTCATCGGCCGGTCGCACGGGGACATCGTCCGGGCACGGGAGGCACGGCAGAGCGAGTCCGACAGGTGCGGCCGGGTCGAGGGGTACGACGGGGACCGTCTGCCCGCGCCGGCCCTGCCCAACGCCACCCTCACACCTCGCAGGAACCGCGCACGGTGATGTCCGTGCGCCCACCGGCCCGTTGCCGGCCGGCCGCCGTATGCCGGACGGGCGGCGCCGGCGCCACTGCGACGAGTCGTCCGCAGCCCGCGTGAGGGCCTTTCCCTCCCGCCTGGGCGGCCACGGCGGATTCTGCCGCGTCGCCGCTACGACGCGGCCCGCAGGGCACCGAGCGGCGGCGCGGAGCGAAGGCGCGAGTGGAGGTACGCGGCGATCTTGCTCGGGTTGAAGAGCCACATGACGGTGTGGATGCCGTCCCGCGAGGCCGCTACCGCCAGGAGGGTCGTGGGCCGGCCGCCGCGATAGATCATCGCTCCGGGCCGTCCGTTGGCCTGCACTCCCCGGACGGCCACCTCGCTCCAGAACCGCGGAGTGGCCGTCGCCAGGTTCGCCACGCGTGCCCGGCCCTCCACCGGGACGCGGGCGACGCCCCGGACGCCGTTGCCGTCGGACAGGCTGACGGCGTCGGGCGCCAGCAGGGCCTCCAGCGAGGCGACGTTTCCCGTTCGCGCCGCCAGGACGAACGCGTCGAGCAGGCGCCGGTGCTCCGCCGCGTCCACGGTCTCCCGCTGCTCGGCGGCGAGGTGCTTGCGGGCACGGCTCACGATCTTCCGGACGTTCACGAGACTGAGCTCGAGAATCTCCGCGATCTCGGCGTACGCGTAGTCGAACGCCTCCCGCAGGACGTAGGCCGCCCGCTCGGTGGGATTCAGCCTCTCCAGCACGAGGAGCAGAGCCAGTTCCAGGGCCTCGGCCCGCTGAGCGCCCACTGCCGGGTCGCTGCTCGTGTCGACGGGCTCGGGCAGCCACGGACCGACGTAGGTTTCGCGCCGCACACGGGCGGACCGGACCACGTTGACGGCCAGCCGGGTGGTGGTGCTCGACAGGAACGCCACGGGACTGACCACCACCGAACGGTCGGTCTTCTGCCAGCGCAGCCACACTTCCTGCACCACGTCCTCGGCCTCGGCCACGCTTCCCAGCACCCGGTACGCGATGCCGAAGAGCCGTGGACGGAGCTCCACGAAAACGGATACGGCCTGGTCCAGGGTGCTGTCCGTGGGGGACGTCTCGCGATGCATGAACCTGCGGTCTCCGTTCCTCGTGCCGTGGGTGGCGTGATCGTGCGGCTGCCGCGCGCTCCTCGGCCGGTTCCGGTACGCATGCGTTCCGTCCGTCACGCGCACCAGGCCCGGCGCCCGCCGAGCCGTGGCCGCCGAACGTCACGACCGCTCCGATCGCGTCCCGTCTGTATGACCGGGACCGCTCAGGTTCTGTGACAACTTCGACATGCCACCTTGTTGCCACTGTCCGAGCGCGGAGTGATTCCAGGAGGGCCCACCCCTCCCTCAAACCACCCAGAACGCGCATATACCCAGGGCGGCGCACCACCTCATGCCACGGTGTGTTCGTCGGGTGGTGTCCCGCCGGTCCGCTCGCCGGTGTGAGCCGACGCCGGCCTGGTCCCCGGGCGCCGGGGCTCGGATGTCACAGCTCCCCCCGCTGTCCGGTCAATGCGAGTGGGGCCTGCACGAGTCCGTACAGGCCCCACCGTGAGACGGCGTGGGACAGGGCGCGCGTGTGCCGGGACTCCGTGACCGCCCGCGCGCCGAGGTCACCTGCTCACGGCCTCGGCGGGCGATCCCGCGGGCACGGCCTTCGCCTCGTGCGTGCTCCGGTTCCCCGTGCGACGGCTCGAGCCGAAGGAAGGCACATGATGGCGCGAGACCCTGACCAGCCCCCCGATCCCGCAGCGTCCGTCGTGCTTCTGGCGACGGAGGCCGCACTGCTCGAGGCCCGGCTGGGCATGCTCCGTGAGGCACTCGACACCGTGGACGCGCGTATCGAGGCGGTCTCCGACACACTGCGCCGGCTCCGCCACGCGACGTCCTGCGCCGGCGCGGCGGACGGCCGGCACGGCAGGACGTCCGGAGGTGACGGAGCGGCGCCGCGGCCGCGCGACACATGACCCGATGGAAAATGACACCGGGTGCCCGGCCGGGCGGAGCCGACCCCCCCCCACGGGTGATCAGAGCCGGACGTTCCAGCCGACCGTGGACGTCATCTGCTCGGCGATCTCCGGGTCGCGCACCGCGCGCGTACGGTTCTCGACGGTGACCGACAGCTTGTGCGTACGCAGGTCGAGCAGGAACAGGGCCAGGTCCGACACCCGCACCCGGGTCCGGCCCGCGAGCGACTTGAGCTCCCTGCCGTCCAGGTACCAGCGGACCGTCAGCCGTCGTCCGTCCGGGTCCGTGATCCGCGGGAGGCTCACGCGCGCCGTGTCCCGCAGCCGGAGCAGGCGCTCGGTGGGCGTGACCGCGGTGACGAGTCGTGCGTGGCGGTGGAATCCGGCGATCATGGACTCGACGCCGGGCAGGTTGAACGGCTTGTCCAGGGAGCGCATCAGGGAGTCGTCGGTGGGCCGGTACAGGCCCTTGACGAAGTAGCCCCCGCCCTCGTACGTGCCGACCGCCCCGCCGTCGGGGGACTCCTCTCCCAGCCAGCGGTGCCACTTGGCACGCTGCGCCGCCATGTCCCCGGCGGTCAGCACGGAGACGTTGGAATCGGCGGGTTCGGGTCCCGTGTACTCCTCGAACCCCGGGTAGTCGGGGTAGAAGTACTCGTCGGCCAGCTTGCCCAGGGAGTGTCCGGTCTCATGGATGGCGACCTGGCCCGACTTCTCGTTGCCGGCCGACGCGGTGGAGATGCCTTCGTAGCCCAGGGTCCCGCTCGGTTCGTTGTATCCCGCTCCGCCGTACTTGGCGCTGTTGGCGAGCACGACCACCAGGTCGGCCTCCGGCGCCTTCGCCACGTACCCGTCGACCTTCGACTGGTCGACGCACAGCAGCCGTTCGATGTCGTCGCACCAGAAGTAGGAGCCCAGTGCCGTGTCGCGCACGACGTCGGGTCCGGGGTCGCCCGAGACACCGGACTGGTTCGACACGGCGTCGACCGTCCAGACGTTGAAGAGGCCCTGGTACGTCGTGTACGGCTCGACGCCGGCCAGTTCGGCCCACATCTCCTTGGCGTCGGCGTGGAACCGGTCGAGTTCGCCGGCCGTGTAGCCGTCACCGACGACGACGATGTCCAGCCGGTCGCCGGTGGTGCCGTTGTCCAGCAGTTTGGTGACGGCACCGTCCGCGGACTTCTCCGCCGCCGAGAGCCTCGGGGCGGGTCGGTCCCGTCCGTCGCGCGGGACCCTGGCGTGGCCCGACCCGGCGGCGTCGCCGTCCTCCGGCCCCGGGACCTCCACCTCGACCCCCGGGCCGGTGGGCACCGCCGGATCGGCGGCGGCGGGCGCGGTCAGCACCCCCGTGAGAACGGCGGCGGTCCCGGCCGTCGCGATGACCCTGCGCCATGCTGAGCGCATGGAAGCCTCCCCCTGGAACGCGAATCAAGTGACTGGACAAGCGCAATTGACGGAGTGCTTAAACTAGGCGTGGGCGAGGAAGCTGCGCAATGGTCTACTGCCCCTGAATAATGGGGACTTGGAGCAACCCAGGGGGTCCCGTGGACGAACCGGCCGAGATCGGCCGCCGTGTGCAGCGACGACGTGCGCAGCTCGGGCTGACCCAGCGGCAGTTGGCGGAACCCTCGTACACCCCGGCCTACATCTCCACCCTCGAGGCGGGGAAGGTCCGGCCGTCCGAGACGGCGCTGCGCTTCCTCGCCGAGCGGCTCGGCACGTCGTTCGAGGAGCTGTCCACGGGCCGCCCCGCCCACCTCGCCACCGAACTCCGGCTCGCCCTCACCGACGCCCAGCGCGAGCTCGCCACGGGTTCCGCCGAGGACGCCGCCGTGAGCTACCGGCGGCTCCTCACCGACGCCGAGCACCTGGAACTCACCGTCGAGCAGGCCGAAGCGCTGCTCGGACTCGGCGAATGCGCGCTGGAGACAGGGCAGCTGGACAACGCGAGGAGGCACTTCGAGGCGGCGGAGCGGCTCCTGGGCGGCGAACCGCTGCCCCGGCGGGCGCGCGCGATACGGGGACGCGCCGTCGCCCATCTGCTGGCCGGCGAACTCCGCTACGCCTGCTACCTCCTCGAAGCCACGATCGACGAACTGAACGGCAGCGGCCTGGCCGATCCCGAGGCCCTGGTCCTGCTCTACGCGGCCATCATCGGCCCGTACATCGACATGGGGGCCCATGCCCGCGCCGCCCATGCCGCCGAACTCGCCCTGGCCCTGGCCCCGCAGGTCGACGATCCGGCACTCGTGGCGGGGATGCACCGGCAGGTCGCCCGCACCTTCCTCGCGGAGGGCCGCACCGCCGATGCCGACGCCTCCCTCGCCAAGGCGCAGGCCATCTACCGTCAGCTGCGGTTGCGGACCGACCTCGCGCACTGCCACTGGATGCGCGGTTACGTACAGGCGCAGGACGGCGAACTGGTCCTCGCGGAGCAGGAACTGCGCACCGCGCGGGACATGCTGACCGCGAAGCGCGCCGTGCTCTTCGCCGCACAGGTGGAGGTCGAGCTGGCGGATGTGCTGCGGCGCCTCGGCCGTCTCGACGAGGCGTCCGAGCTGCTCACCGCGCTGCTCGAACTGGGCGACCGGCACGGCGCGGTGCACGCGGGCGGATCGCACCGGCTCCTCGGGCTGATCGCGGAGGAACGCGGGGACGCCGATGCCGCCGAGGAGCACTACGTCCTGGCCCTGGGGCTGCTCGAACGCAGCGGGGCCAGCGGGGACCTCGCCGATCTGTGCCGCCTGCTGGGCGACCTCCTGCGGCGCGAGGGCCGCACCGAGGCCGCGCTGGACGCGTACCGCACGGGCCTGGGCCATCGTGCGGCCCCGGGCACGACGACCCTGGGCCCGGCCCCGGCGACACCGTCGTTCCTGCAGCGCTGAGTGACCGACTCCCGTCGGCCCCCTGCGCTGTCCGCCCCCGCGCTCGACGGCCGCCGTGCCGCCGTGCCGGCCTGCCGGGCGTGAGCGGACGCGGGATCAGGGCAGGGTGAGAATGCGGGGGCCGTCCTCGGTGATGGCGATGGTGTGTTCGATGTGGGCGGCTCGGCTGCCGTCGATCGTGCGCAGGGTCCATCCGTCGGGGTCGGTGCGGTAGTCGTCGCGTCCCCCGGCCATGAGCATGGGTTCGAGGGCGAGGGCGAGGCCGTGGCGCAGGGGGAAGCCGCGGCCGGGCCGCCCGCGGTTGGGGACGTGGGGGTCTTCGTGCATCCGGCGGCCGATGCCGTGGCCGCCGAAGTCGGCCGGCATGCCGCAGCCGGCCTTGCGGGCCACCGCGCCGATGGCATGGGAGATGTCCCCGATGCGGTGGCCGACGGTGGCGGCTGCGATGCCGGCGTCCAGGGCCTGCTGGGTGGCGGCGATGAGTTCGAGGTCGGCGGGGCGAGGGGTGCCGACGGTGAAGCTGATCGCGGCGTCGCCGGTCCAGCCGTCGAGTTCGGCTCCGCAGTCGACGCTGACCAGGTCGCCGTCGCGCAGGGGGTGGTCGTCGGGGATTCCGTGCGAGACGGCGTCGTTCACGGACGTGCAGATCACGGCCGGGAAGGGGCGCGGGGCGAAGGAGGGCTGGTAGCCCAGGAAGGGAGAACGCGCTCCGGCCTCGGCGAGAACGGCGCGGGCGGCTTCGTCGAGCTCCCTCGGACGAACTCCTACGGCTGCCGCCGCGCGGGCGGCCGCGAGTGCGTGGGCCACGACGCGTCCGGCTTCCCGCATCGCCTCCAGCGCCGTGTCGGTCTTGATCTCCACCATGTGCCTGACTCCCTGCCGTGCGGACTACCCAATACTTATACCGGTATGAGTATCACGGTCGCAGTGGGAGTCCCCCCGAGTCCGCGCGAGCGGGGTGGCGGGGAGCGGCAACGCGGAGGGCGGGGACGGGGACGGGGACGGGACACCATGGATCGCTGCTTCGTCGCATGCAGCGCGTACGCCGCCCCAGAGGCTCCTTCCACCCGGGACGGCTACTCGGCTCTCCGGCACCGCGTGCGACGTCGCCGAGACCGTGTGCGCAGACGGCTCCGGGCGCCACCGACGGGGGTTGCGGTGACGCCCGGAACACTTCACCTGCTCGGCTCTGGGTCGCAGGTGGCAACGCGCTTCGGACGCTTTCACGGGGATCGTGTCGAACCACGCCCGAAACGCTGTGACGAGCTTACCATCCTGTCCAGAAACAGTGTCATCATCCCCTCCGCACCTCGCGGGTTCGCGGTACACCTTTCCGAGAGTGCCGCGCTGACCTGCGAAAAGACGAAC
This sequence comes from Streptomyces sp. HUAS CB01, assembly GCF_030406905.1. Classification (NCBI taxonomy): domain Bacteria; kingdom Bacillati; phylum Actinomycetota; class Actinomycetes; order Kitasatosporales; family Streptomycetaceae; genus Streptomyces; species Streptomyces chengbuensis. The sequence goes on along the minus strand of NZ_CP129137.1, from coordinate 7,609,041 downwards.
AGTGTCATGATGACATCGTGTGTGGATAGCGCCCCGGAACCCCCGTACCGCCCGCTTCACCGGCCACCCCATGGACGCAGACCTCGATGCCGGTTCGGGCCCCGGCGACGGCGTGGACCTGGTCGGCGATGCGCTCACCTGGTACTTGGCCGTCCCTCGTGGCCACGCGACCCCGGCCGCGGGCACGGACTCCCGCACCGGTCAGCAGCGCATGCCACCCCACCGCACGCTGTCACACTGTTCCCCTGCCCAACGACTCGCCGAGGGGTACCGCCACCGCGGTGGCGGTACCCCTCGGCGAGTCACCCCGCGAGCAGACCCGATCCCGGCTGGCTCCCGTGCGGCCCCGCAACCTCTTCGCCCGCTGCTCGCGGGCGGGCCCGGCTCAGCGTTCGTAGCGGGTGGGCGGGAAGGGGTCGCGGTCCTTCTTCGCCGCGTCGCCCGTCGCGATCTCGCCCGCGTCCACCTCACGGTCGATCTCGTCCTGCGCCGACCGGTACTCGGCCTCCGGGTCCTCGGGTCCACCGGTGGGCAGGCCCACGTCCTCTCGGTCACGCACCGTGCGCTGTTCGAGCTCGTCCTCGTCGGGCCGCCGTGGCATTCCCCTGCTGTGACCGTGGTCCGGGTCGCCCTCGACCGCGCGGTTCGGCTTGTGGTGAGTCATGCGTAAGCCCTCCTTCCGGCGCGCACCCCGGCATCCGCACGTACGCGTGCCCGGTGTGCCGCTCCCTCCCATCCTGCGCGCTGCCGGCCGACTCGTCATCCGAACGGCTGCTGCCCGGTCACGGGCCGTCGGTCGCCGTGCCACGGGGAGTCCGGGGGGACGCGAGGTGTGACGCGGTCAGCCGCCGCCGATTCCCGCGACGAGGTTGATGGCGGTGGCGAGAATGCTGGTGCCGAAGACGTGGGGCCGCGGTCGGTGGCCCGCAGCGCCCCTCCCGCTGCGGTGGAAGATTGAACTTTCGCCCCATATCATCGCTTCTGTGCATCCGCGGCTCGGTCTCCGCAGCCTGGCTCCGGCCGCCGCCCTGATCGTGCTCGGCGGCGCGCCGATGACCGGCGTGGACGGACACCCCGCCGGAAGTGAGGCCCACGGCACGGCCGGGGCCGCCGGCGCGCGGGATCCGTACTTCCCGGCCCTGGGCAACGGCGGCTACGACGTGCGGCACTACGCGCTCGCGCTCGACTACGAGCCGGCGTCGCACCGGCTCGGTGGCACGGCAGAGATCACCGCGCGCGCCTCCCAGGACCTCAGCGCCTTCAATTTCGACCTCCACGGGCTCTCCGTACGCTCCGCGACCGTCGACGGGGCGCCCGCCGCCGTCACCCGGGCCGGCGACGAACTGACCCTGCGCCCCGCACGCGCCATCCGCGACGGAGGCGTCTTCCGTGCCGTCGTCCGCTACGACGGCACGCCGCGCACGCTCACGGACTCCGGGGACACCCGTGAGGGCTGGCTGAGGACCGCCGACGGCGCGATCGCGCTCGGGCAGCCGCAGGGCTCCATGACCTGGTTCCCGGGCAACCACCACCCCGGCGACAAGGCGACGTTCGACATCACCGTCACGGTTCCCGAGGGCCTGACGGCCGTCTCCAACGGGGAGTTGCGCTCCCAGCGCCCGACCTCCGAGGGCAGGCGCACCACGTTCGCGTGGCGCTCCGCACAACCCATGGCGACGTACCTCGCCACGGTCGGCATCGGAGCGTACGACATCACGAGGTCCCGGCCGGGGGCTGCGGGGGTACCCGTCTACGCCGCCGTGGACAGAACGGTCGCGCCCCGGGTCGGCGAACTGCTGGACCGCATCCCCGAGCTCACGGACTGGTCGGTGCGGAAGTTCGGCCCGTACCCGTTCTCCTCGACCGGTGCGATCGTCGAACGCGAGGGCGACGTGGACTACGCGCTGGAGACGCAGAGCCGGTCGGTCTTCACGGAGGACTCGTTCGACCCCGCGACGCTCGTCCACGAACTGGCCCACCAGTGGTACGGGGACTCCGTCACCCCCAGGACGTGGCGGGACGTCTGGCTGAGCGAGGGCTTCGCGACGTACGCGGAGTGGCTCTACCTGGAGGAGTTCGAGGACGTTCCCGTCCGAGAGAGCTTCGAGGACGCCTTCGGCTCCGACGACAACTGGGCCTTCCCGCCGGCCGAACAGCCCGATGCCGGGCAGTTGCTCGGGGATCCGGTATACGAACGCGGCGCGATGGCGCTGCAGAAGGTCCGCGAGGCGGTCGGGGACACCGCGTTCTTCTCCGTGCTGCGCGGCTGGGCGGAGACCCACCGCCACGGCAACGCCTCCACACAGGACTTCACGGCGTACGTGGAGCGGGAGTCGGGCAAGGACCTGGGCGCGCTGTGGGACGTCTGGCTCTACGGCGACGGCAGGCCGGAGCGGCCCTGACGGTCCGCGGCGGCGCTGCGCGGTCCCGGAGACGCCCGTGTCCCGGAGGGCGGGGATGCCGCTCTCCGGGACACGGATCGAACTGGCCAGCGGGCCGGACGACTTGGGCCGCGGGCGCCCGGGTCGGACAACCGGGTGAGGCCCCGGACGCCGGAACAACGGCGACCACCGGCACCGGACGACGGCACGTCGGCACGTCGGCACCTGAGCAGGGGCCACGGCCCCGGGACGTCCGAGCAGGTACGTCAGGCCACCGGCGCCGGGTAGGTCGGGTACTCCACCCCGGAGACGTGCTGGACGACACGGATCACCTGGCACGAGTAGCCGAACTCGTTGTCGTACCAGAGGTAGAGGATCGCGTTGTCGCCGTCGACCTTCGTGGCTCCGGCGTCGACGATCGACGCGTGGCGCGAGCCGATGAAGTCGTTGGAGACCGCGTCGGGCGCGGTGATGAAGTCGATCTGGCGCTTGAGCGGCGAGGTCAGCGAGACATGGCGGAGGTAGTCCAGGACTTCCTCGCGGGTGGTCTCACGGCCGAGCCGCAGGCTGAGGATCGCGATCGAGACGTCCGGGACGGGGACGCGGATCGAGCTGCCGGTGATCGGCGCCTTGAGGTCGGGCAGCGCCTTGGCCACGGCGGAGGCGGCGCCGGTCTCGGTGATGACCATGTTGAGCGGCGCGGAACGGCCGCGGCGGTCGGCCTTGTGGTAATTGTCCAGCAGGTTCTGGTCGTTGGTGAACGAGTGGACGGTCTCCACGTGGCCGCGCAGCACGCCGTACTCGTCCGCCATGGCCTTCAGCGGCGGGACGATCGCGTTGGTGGTGCAGGACGCGCAGGAGAGGATCTGCTCGTCCGGCTTGATCGTGTCGTGGTTGACACCGTGCACGATGTTGGGGACGTCGCCCTTGCCCGGGGCGGTCAGGACGACCTTGTCGATACCGGGGCGCAGGTGGGTCGACAGGCCCTCGCGGTCCCGCCACTTGCCCGTGTTGTCGATGAGGATGGCGTCGTTGATGCCGTAGGCCGTGTAGTCGATCTCCGACGGGTCGCCCGCGTAGATGACCTTGATCTCGTTGCCGTTGGCGATGATCGTGCTGTTCGCCTCGTCGACGGTGATCGTGCCCTGGAACTGGCCGTGGATCGAGTCCCGTCGCAGCAGCGAGGCACGCTTGACGATGTCCTGGTCACCGCCCCGGCGGACGACGATGGCTCGCAGCCGGAGACCGTTTCCGGAGCCGGCCTTCTCGATGAGCAGACGGGCGACGAGCCGGCCGATGCGGCCGAAGCCGTAGAGCACGACGTCGCGCGGGGCACGGCGCTCGATCTTGTTGTCGCCGGTGGCGCCGGCGACGGCCTCCGCGGTGAACTCCTCCACCGAGAGACCGCGGTCGTCCGTCCGGTACGTCGCGGCGAGCATGCCGATGTCGATCTGGGAAGGCCCGAGATCGAGCGCGGTGAGAGCCTGCAGGAACGGCAGCGTCTCGGTGACCGAGAGCTCCTCACCGGCGATCTGGCGGGCGAAGCGATGGGTCTTGAGAATGCTGACCACCGACTTGTTCACCAGGGAGCGGCTGTGCAGCAGGACGGTGACGTCCCGCTCACGGTGCAGCTTCCCGATGATCGGGATCATCGACTCCGCGATCTCCTCGCGATGCTTCCAGTTTGTGAACGAGTCCTCGTTGACAGTCACAGATTTATCTTTCGAGCTAGGCGGTGCTCATATGCTAACCCGCCCCTCATCTGGTCGTTCAGAGGGTCCCGTCAGGGGTGCGTGGGCCCCGATGGGCCACGGGGACCCATCAGGCAAACGGGAGAATCCGCCCTCTGTCGACACGTTCCGCGAGCACCTGGTGACGGTACGGGGTGGACAGGCCGTCCGGCGAGACCTTCCCTAGGCTTGCGCTTAGGGGCACGCGAACCACGTGGGGTCCGCACGACGAGCCGGATTCGGACCCCACGTGCACCGGGCCCGCACGACACCGTCACACACGAGCGGAATCACGCCAGACAGGCCACCGGGCCGTGAACGACGAACAGGCGCTCTGACCGGAGTGCACGCCCTCCGCAGATCGGAGCTCCCCGGAGCGAGAAGACGATCATGAGCGACAGCAGGGCCGACGACGTCTACCAGCCGACCGGCGACAACGAGGAGCAGGGGGACGCGGCCCACCTGGACCTCGAGGACGCCCTGGACGAGCCGGACTACGACCAGATACTCGACCAGGGGTACTCCCCGCCGGAGAGGCCGTTCGGCGTGAACAGGGTGGGGACGACGGCGGCGGAACAGCGCGAGGGCGAGACGCTCGACCAGCGGCTGGCGGAGGAGCTCCCCGACGTCGCGACCGACGACTGGGACGGTATCGGCGACCTGCCCGGCGGTGAGGGCGAGCCGATCGACGAGGAGGTCGGCACCTGGCGGGCGGGACGGCTGGTGGCGCCCGACGAGGGAACCCGCCCGGACACGGACAAGCAGCTGTTCGCCACCGACGTGGGCATCGACGCGGGAGCCGCCGGCGCGGAGGAGGCCGCGGTGCACGTCGTGGTCGAGGAGGACGAAGCCGAATCCCCCGACGCCGAGCTGTGACGGGGGCGGGCCGAGGATGCTCCCGGCCGGCGGGTGTGCCGTCCGGAAAGCGGGGCAAGCGGATGACCGGGGACGGGAAAAGCCGGGTTCATCCCGGAATTCCCGTTCGAGGAACATGCCGAGGTGAAGGAGCACCCGTGAGCGAGCACATGTGGGCCTACGTACCGACCAGCGGGCACAACCGCGACGACGACCTGACGGGTTATCGGGTGGAGGCGACCGACGGGGACATCGGCAAGGTCGACAAGCACTCCAACGAGGTCGGCTCCCAGTACATCGTCGTGGACACCGGAGTGTGGATCTTCGGCAAGGAGGTCCTGCTCCCGGCCGGCACCATCACGGTCGTCGACCACGACGAGAGGCGCATCATCGTGTCCCGCACGAAGGACGAGATCAAGGCCGCGCCGGAGTTCGACAAGGAGAAGCATCTCGGCGACCCGGCCTACCGCGACCAGTTGGGCGGCTACTACAGCTCCGGCCACTGAGCCGTCGGTCGAAACGCCGTCCGCCGGGCACGTCCCGTACACCGGGGCGTGCCCGGCGGCTTTGCACCACCGCGTCAGGGACGGACGGAAGGGACGCACTTCCAGGGCAGAGTGACGCAGGGCAGAGTGACGCAGGGCAGAGTGACGCAGGGCAGAGTGACGCAGGACGGACACACGAGAGGAGGACGTGCCATGGACCGGGAGACCCGCGACGCCTCCACGGCGCGAGGGTCCGCCGAGGCGGACGAGCCGGAGGGCACGGCAGGGGAGCGCGCTCCGGAGCGTCCGGCAAGGCCGAGGGCCGACACCCCGGCGACGGCGACCGGGGCCGAAACCGCTCTGCTCAGGGGGCTGCGGATCGACGACGCCCGCCCCGAGCAGCCCGTGCTGCTCGACGGCGACGGCACGCCGATCGACACCTGGCGCGAGAACCACCCCTACGACCACAAGCTCGGCCGCAGGGCCTACGAGCGCGAGAAGCGGGTGCTGCAGATCGAGCTGCTGAAACTGCAGAAGTGGGTCCGCGACAACGGCCGGCGCATGGTCGTCGTGTGCGAGGGGCGGGACGCGGCGGGCAAGGGCGGCACGATCAAGCGGTTCACCGAGCGCCTCAATCCCCGTGGCGCGCGCGTGGTGGCCCTGGACAAGCCCACCGAACGGGAGGCCGGCCAGTGGTACTTCCAGCGGTACGTGTCCCAACTCCCCGCCGCGGGCGAGATCGTCTTCTTCGACCGCTCCTGGTACAACCGGGCGGGCGTGGAGCGGGTCATGGACTTCTGCACTCCCGAGGAGTACCGCCACTTCCTCTCCCAGGCGCCGGTCTTCGAGAAACTGCTGACGGACGACGGGGTCATGCTGGTCAAGTTCTGGTTCTCGGTGTCCCGGAGCGAACAGCGCACACGGTTCGCGATCCGCCAGGTCGACCCCGTACGCCGGTGGAAGCTCTCCCCCACCGACCTCTCGTCGCTGGACCGCTGGGACGACTACACCCGGGCCAAGGTCGACATGTTCCGGGAGACCGACACGCCTCACGCACCGTGGACGGTGGTGAAGAACAACGACAAGCGACGCGGCCGGCTGGAGGCGATGCGTCATCTGCTGCTGCGCGCCGACTACGCGGGCAAGGACCCCGAGGCGGTCGGGAAGGCGGACCCGCTGATCATCGGTGCCGCGGACACGCTGCTGGAGCGCGGCGAGGAGCCGGCCGACCTGACGCCCACTCCCCTGGCGCCGCACGACGACGGGCCCGGCAACCATCCAGGACGGCGGTGACGGTTCCGCGTGTGCCGGCCCCGTGACGGGCCCCGCTCCTACAGGAACCGCCGGATCGGGGCCACGGACGCCTCCTTGAGGCGCTGAACGGCGGCGCGCCGCTTCCAGCGGGCGAGATCGATGTCCACACTGCGCTCGATGTCCTCGTCGAAGTGGGCGTCGAGGGTCGCGGTGAAGGACTCGTCGAGGATGGCGAGCATCACCTCCTCGTCGTGGTCCATGGAGCGCCGGTTGAAGTTGGTGGAACCGATCAGGGACGCCACCGAGTCCACCGTCATCACCTTGGCGTGCATCATCGTCGGCTGGTACTGCCGGATGCTCACGCCTGCTTCGAGCAGCGTCGTGTAGTGGTGCTGGCCCGCGAGCTGGCAGGCACGCTGGTCGGTGTGCGGGCCGGGAAGCAGGATCTCCACCCGCACGCCGCGGCGCGCGGTCCGGCACAGCAGGTCGACGAAGAACTCGTCGGGCGCGAAGTACGCGGTCGCCAGGCGGAAGCGCTTCTCGGCGGAGGTCAGCATGACCCGGATCAGCGTCTGCATGTCCTGCCAGCCGATGCTCGCCGAGCCGCGGACGACCTGAACCACGGAGTCACCGTGCGGGGTGTGCTCGACGAACCGGTCGTGCTCGTCGTACATCTCGTCGTGGCACTCGGCCCAGTTCTGCGCGAAGGCCGCTGCGACGCCGTCCACCGCGGGTCCGCGGACCTTGACGTGGGTGTCGCGCCACTCGCCCGGGTTGCGGGCGTCCCCGCACCATTCCTCGGCGATGCCCACTCCGCCGGTGAACGCGGTGTGCTCGTCCACGATCAGTGCCTTGCGGTGGCAGCGGTGGTTCTGCTTGAACGGCGACAGCCAGACCGGCTTGCGGAACCACGCGACCTGCACACCGGCGTCGTCCATGGTGTCCAGGAGGTCCTGCTCGATCTCCTTCGCCCCGAAGCCGTCGAGGAGCAGGCGTACGCGCACCCCGGCACGCGCCCGGTCGGCGAGCACAGCGGCGAAGTCGCGGGCGATCTGTCCCCGCCAGTAGACGAACGTCATCATGTCGACGGTGTGCTCCGCCGCGCGGATCGCGTCGAGCATGGCGGGGAATATCTCCTGCCCGTTGCGCAGCGGTACGACCTCGTTCCCCTCGGTCGCCGCCACGCCGATCAGCCGCTCGAGTCTGCGTCGCAGCCGCTGTGCGGCGACGGTGCCGGTGGCTTCGGGCATGGCGGGACGTACGGCGTCTTCGAGTGTCATTCGGCGTCTCCGGGCAGCGGGTTCGGCAGGGCGTCGTCGTCCCCGGCGGGCGGAGGCGGCGACCGACGGCCCGGTCCGCGGCGGGAACGGCGGCTCAGTGGGGCACGGCGTCGAGCGCACTGTAGCGAAGGGGGACGACGTCCGCGAGGCCACGACCAGGGACGGTCCCACCGCGAGCCGTCGTGCACGGTGCGTCCGGGCGCCGTGGGCCGTGTGCTGTCAGGGCGCGGCGGCTTCGAGTACGCGCACAGCGACCTGACCGAGCACGACTACCATGTCCGGATGGCCGTCGACCTCTTCGCAGGCATCGCCGTCAACGACTACGCCGCGGCTCTCACCTGGTACGAGCGGCTGCTCGGCGCTCCCCCGGCCTTCCTCCCGAACGACACGGAGGCGGTGTGGGAACTGGCGGAACACCGCTACGTGTACATCGAGCACCTGCCCCGGCGCGCCGGGCACGCGATGCACACCGTCTTCGTCGAGGACTTCGACGCCGTCGTCGCCGGCATCACGGACCGGGGCCTCGAGCCCGCGACACGCGAGACCTATGCGAACGGCGTGCGCAAGGCCACGTACCGCGATCCGGACGGGAACGAGATCGCGTTCGGCGGCGGCCCCGCCTGAGCGCGGCCGGCGCCGTCGGACCTGTCGCGCCACACGGCCGGCGACGCGCCGAACCCGCCGGGGAGGTCAGTCGGCGACACCGGCGTGGAGGACGAAACCGAGAGCCATGTCCTGCACGTACACGCGGTGGGCCTGGCGGTAGGTGACACGGCATCCTTCGGCGCGGCCGGCGGCCGGTGCCGAGACGGCTTCGACGCGCAGGTAGTAGGTGAACCGGCTGAACTCACCGGGCTCGACGCGCAACGGCTGCCCGGAAAGGTCCTCTGCCATCCCCGGTTCCTCGGCGAACGTCTCGTCCCGCACGCCCAGGGCAATGGCGCCGGCCTTCCTCGTGTCGACGGCCCTGACCGGTCCGGTCCGCCAGTGGGCGGGGGCGCCGACGACCTCCGCACCGATCAGGTCGATCGGCTCCGACGAGATGTTCCTCAGCCCGGAGCAGGCGATCCAGTAGCCCGTGCCGGGCGTCGCGGACGAGATGCCGAGTTCGCCCCCCGTCTCCTCCAGCGCCGTCCCCGCGACCGTTGCCCCCGACGCACTCGTACCGAGGCCCACCATCACCACGGCCGCGCTCACCACCCACACCCTGGCCCTCACCGGACCCCCTCCCCTCGCCGTACTCGCGTGGCCGGAGTGGATCACACGAAGAGGACGGTGGTCGAGACCGCTTGAGGAGTTCCAGAGGTTCGCCGGCCAGCCGTCGGCCGAACCGTCTCGCCGTACGGCCCGGCGGACCGTCCTGTGCCTTCCGCGCGTCGGCCCGGCGAACGCTCACGGGACGACCGCCGAGGGGGCAGATGGCGGGAGACGCGGAGCGGTCGCTCACGCGGCCGCCCTTCGTGCGAGGGGAACATCACCGCCACCCCGGCCCCGCCGTCGGACATCACGCCCCAGCGCGGTCATCTCCGGACACTCAGGACCTCGCCGCCGAGTCTGTCCTTCAGGGTCCGGACCGTGGCCGGGTGCCCGTAGGCGACCCACCGTGTGCCCGCGAGGTACGAGGCACCTTCCGGCAGCGTGTCCGCGATCCATTCGCTCTGGTCACGGGCGCTGGTGAAGGTGACCAGGACGTACCGGGCGTCGCCGTCCGCGCAGGACGCCAGCCGGTGCCCGGGCTCCTCGGCCTCGAGCGTGGCACGGCAGCCCGCACGGCCCGCGAGCTCGCCGAGTCTGCCGCCGGGGCGGTCCGGCGAGAAGGGCCAGTGCAGCAGCCCCGCCCCCCAGGCGAACACGGCCACGGCGACGGCCGCCAGGACCAGGGCGAGGACACGGTCACGGGTCTTGGACGAGCAGCGGGGCACGGGGTCATGGTGCCCGCACGGGCCCGGCCGCCGCGCACCGGGGGGCGTCCACCCGGCGCGCGAGGGGGCCGCGGTGTCCCCGCTTCACCCGTCTGCCTCCCGCAGGTGCCGTCGGCCGGAAGATCCGCAAGCCTGGGATCCATCACCGGACAGGGACCTTCCCTTCCTGTTCGGCGTGACTTCCTGTCCGGCGTCGGCAGTGACGCTCCACGGCCCCGGGAGACCGCCATGTCGCACAGCATCGGCAGGACACGATGGAAGCGCTTCGCCGCGGTGCTGGTGCCGTCGGTCGCCGCCGCCGCGGCCCTGGGCGTCGGGATGGCGGAAGGAGCGCTCGCCGCGTCGTTCCTGATCGCGGGCCGGACCTTCCAGATCAGCGCCGACACACTGGACGTCCGGGGGCTCAGCATCTACGGCATGGTGGACGTGACCAGGAACGGCACCCCGGTGCCCGTCACGGTCACCGGCTTCCGTCACGCCGAGATCGGCGGCCTGTGCCAGTCCGTGGTGGTCCCCATCCCCGTCCTCGGCCCCTACACGCTGCGGCTCACCGGCGGCGAGGACGAGCGGGTCGAGGCGAAGAACATGTTCATCGACTCCAAGACCCTGACGATCGGTCAGGCCGAGTTCGAGGACATCGAGACCGGTGTGGCGGCGGGCGCCGTCGCCAAGGGACCGATCAACCCCGGGGACAGGCACTCGCGGTACTTCGACGCCGACGGCATCGCCCAGCAGGCACGGTCCGCCGAGCTGACGGACGTGCAGGTGACCGCGGTCGCGGTGACGGCCGCGACGCTCAACGTCCCCGATCTGACCATGCGGCTCAAGCAGGGGACGCGCGAATGCTTCTGACCTCCGGGCGTCCAGGCGCCGCCTCCCGGCTCGCCCTCTCCTCGCTGTCGCGGGCCCGGGTGCTTCTCGGGGCCGTACGGGCCGTCCGTCCGCCCCGGCGCTCCGACGTCGTCGACGCCCGCCGGCGCTTCCGGGCCTGGCGCGGGAGCCGGCCGTTCTGGGCGGGCCTGTTCACCCTCGGGGCGGGCCTGCCCATCATCTACCTCCCCTACGTGCCGCTGAGCCTGTCGGGCGTCCCGCTGGCGCTGTCCACCACGGCGGGCGCGGGGGCGCTGCTGACCGGGACGCTCCTCGTCGTGCTGGGCATCAGCCTGTGGTGCCGGCCGCAGACACGTGTGTTCGCAGGGATCACGGCGCTGCTGCTGTCGCTCGTCTCCTTTCCCGTGGCGAACTTCGGAGGGCTGTTCCTCGGTCTCTTCGCAGGTCTGATCGGCGGCTCGCTGGCCCTCGCCTGGGCCGCCCCCGACGAGAGCGTGTGCGTGGCCCGCAGGGCGCAGGACGGTCCCGGGCCGTCCGCCCGGCCCGCGGAGGTCCGCTCGCCGTCATGAGGCGTCGGCGTCCGCCGTGTGTGATGCTCGTGCGGCGGGTAGGCCACGGACCACCTGGCCTGACCGAGGAGGGCGCATGGACATCGTCGAACCCGGCGCCGGCACCTTCCGGCTGCCCGGCTCGACGGCGCCCGACGCCCTGTCCGCCGCGGCCCTGGAGACCATGAGGGCGGCCGCGTTCCTGGTGGACGGCGAGGGCCTGCTCCTCGCCGTCAACACCGCCGCGCTGAAGCT